>JAISXR010000229.1 GCA_031270375.1 Synergistaceae bacterium
CAGTTATTCAGCGTTTTTTTGGATTTCCGCGGCGTCTTCACGCGCGGCTGAAAACCATTTTTCGTCCCTCGCTATATCCGCTACCTTGAAATTTTCGTCTCCGTACTGGCGGACGCCCAAGTATTCTCCGGCGCCGCGCAGGCGCAAGTCCTCCTCGGCTATCTTGAAACCGTCGTCGCAGTTAAGCAATACTGAAAGACGCGCGCTGCCCTTCAAGTTTGCCGACGTGTCCAAGAGCACGCATATCCCTTTGCGGCTTCCCCGCCCCACCCTGCCGCGAAGCTGGTGAAGCTGCGACAGTCCGTAAGCCGAGGCCTTTTCGATGACGATGATGTTCGCGCCGCGAACGTCGACGCCAACTTCAATCACCGTGGTGGATACCAGGATGCCGCCGGACGACTTGAAACGCTCCATCGTCCCGGCTTTTTCCCGTGCGGGCATCTCGCCCGTCAATACCTCCACCGGGATGTCATTCATGTGCGTTTTCAAATCTTTCGCCCTCGCCGCCACCGACGATTCAGCGTCGCCGTCGTCCGAACCTATGAGCGGACAGACCCAGTAGCATTTGTCGCCGGTTTGCCTCACGCGTTCGGAGAGAAACGCGTAAAGCTCGCCGATGTGATTGTCGCTGGTCATTTTAGTGATTATCTTTCCCTTGTCGGGCCGCGCCTCCATCTCGGTACAGGCTATATCACCGTAAAGAGCCATTCTGAGCGTTCGCGGTATCGGCGTGGCGGTGGTCATGAGGAGATGCGTCCCGCGGTTACCGCTCGCGATTTTGTCCCTTTGAAGCACGCCGAACCGCTGCTGTTCGTCTATCACAAGCAAGCCCATCGACCTGAAGGCCACTGTTTCCGACAGCATCGCGTGCGTGCCGACCAAAATGTCGATTTCGCCGTCGCGCAGGCGCCATATCAGCTCGTCCCTCGAAACCCTCGGCGTATTGCCCGTTATCTTCGCTACCTGTTTGCCTAGGGGCGCGAAATGCTTTTCGACGAAATCGAAGAATTGGTCGGCCAGTATCGTCGTCGGGGCTAAAATGGCAGTCTGATATCCCGCGCCCGCGCATCTCGCGGCGGCCGCGGCCGCCACCGCCGTTTTTCCGGAACCGACATCACCTATCAAAAGGCGGTTCATCGGTATCTGTCCGTCCATGTCGGAGGTTATATCCTCGAGCGCTCGTCGTTGCGATTTCGTGAATTGGAAGGGCAGGGACGCGATGAACATGTCCTGCAATTCTTTCCCAGACGAAGTAGATTTCGCCGTAAGGCGGGACGTGGCGGCGATTTGGGCGATTATCCCGCGCTGGTACTCGTAAAATTCCTGATAAACGAGCCGTTCGGTCGCCCGGGTAATGTCCTCGTGGGTTTGAGGCGCGTGTATTCTCTCGAAAGCGTGTTTAAGCGGCATGAACGAATATTTTTCCAGTATGGCGGCCGGAAGCGGATCATCCAGGATAAGTTCCGGTGAAGTTGCGCAGGATTTGATCAGGTTGGCGAGCCACGAACGCGGCAGTCCGCGCGTCGTGGGATATATGGGCCATAGACAGAGCCATTGCGGAACCTCGTTCTCCGTGCCGAAAGCGGCGTATTCGGGACTGACAAATTCAAGGAAACCCCTGTCGGAAAAAGAAGGCGTCCCGTACAGATAGATTATCGAGTTTTCTTTGACCCGCATAAAGCTCCTCGGACCGCCGAACAGCGCGACTCTTATGACTCCGGTGCCGTCACGCGCGTCAAACGTGGCCACGTTGAGATTGTGCTTTCGCGTGGGGTTTATCTTCAATCCGGCGACGCGCCCTTTAACGGCGCTGACGCGCCCGTCTTCCAGCTGTCCTATCGGCGTGACGCGACGTCTGTCCTCATATCGCGCCGGTATATGATAAAGTAAATCGGATACGCTTACTATTCCCAGAATTTCGAGCAATCGTTCCCTCGCGCGCCCGACGCCGCGCAGGCTCGACACAGGATCTTCCGGCCTCAAAACGTATGTCGTTACACCTTATCCGAACCAGATGCCGGATTTGTGTTGAGCAGGCTCAGATCAATCCCCAGGATGCTCAGCGTGTTGGCGAGCTGCGCCTGCATCTGTTCGGGGGTCATATTCTGAGCGGGAGTAGGCGGCGGCACGGAGGCGTAATTTTCCGCGGGCGGCGGCGATGTCTGATGCGTTTGGGCGGCCGCGGATGTCTGATGACCGTAAGACTGCGCGGACGCGGAGGCCTGCTGCGCCGAAGCACCCGCCTGCATTCCGGAACGGGTCATCAAATTCAGTGTCATGGTTGGTATCTGTATTTTGCCGGTGGTCTCCGCCCTGTCGAGCACACTGCTGATCTCGCTGATATATGAATGCAGGCTCGCGAATCCCGCATTACGGAGTTCCTGCAGCATCGTCAGCTCGTGTCCGAACTCGACGACGGACGATTCGGCGTCGCGTATCATCCTCTCCGCTTTGATGCGAGCGTCCGCCAAAATATTTTCGGCGGTAACCGTGGCGTGTCCGATTCTTTCCTCGGAGGCCCGGTCGGCCTGAGCGACTTTTTCGTCCGCGAGAAGGCTGGCGTTGCTCACTTTTTCCGCCGCTGTGCGCTGAGCCATGAGGAGAGCTTCATGCAGGGAACCTTTGATGTTTTCGTAATCGCGGAGTTTTTCGGACTGTTCCTCTATGACGCGTTCGTAATCCTTTATTTTCTGAACGTAAATCTGGATACATTCCGCAACCCTGTCCAGGAATTCATCGACTTCGGACGGATCGTAACCTCTCATGGTTTTTTTGAAAGCCTGGTTCACTATATCCAAAGAAGTCAGTAACTCGCTCATTCTCTTCCCCCCATTGTTCGTAAGTCGCCTGAAAATATTTAAAGCTGCTTGTTTCTCACCCCGAATATCGCAGTTCCTATACGAACTATCGTGCTTCCCTCGCTGATTGCGGCCGCGTAATCGCCGCTCATTCCCATTGACAGATGGTGCATCGCGAAGTCGAATCTCTTTTTTGCCGCTTCTTTCAATTCGCGAAGGGCTCTGAAAGAATCCCTTATTTTATGTTCATCCTCACTCTGCGGACCGATGGTCATCAACCCGCAAATCCCAACGTGAGGACATTTTACCGCAATATCGTCGATTAATGCAAAACATTTTTCAGGCGCGACCCCCTGTTTTGTATCTTCGCCGGAGACATTGACCTCCACCATTACAGGATACGGCAGAACGAATTTCGTCTCTTCGGTATGTTCGCCGATGATTCGCTCCAGAGTTTCCGCGAGCGCGGCGTTATCGACGCTCTCTATGCAATCGAACAGCGCTAGCGCGCGCCGCGCCTTATTCTTTTGAAGAGTCCCTATCATATGCCACTCGGCCTGCATTCCGCTAAGAGAAGTGCTTTTCGACTCCCGCTCCTGTACCCTGTTCTCGCCGAACAGCCTGAGTCCGCATTCGAAAGCCGCCAAAATGGATTCGGCAGGTTGAAATTTGGAGACCCCCATGAGCGCGATCTCCTCGGGTTTCCTGCCGGACGCCGCGGCGGCCGACGAGAGATTTTCACGGACGGCCTCCAAGTTGCGCCTTATTTCGTCCGTCGTCACCATAACCTCACCCTTCCCTCTCTCGCGTCTTCCGCCTCGGCGATCACGGCGTCACCAAATTTCAGGTCGGCGGAGATGACGAGAAATTTCGACGCGTCTATCACGCGCCCCTCGATGATTTCAGTGAAAACCGATTCGGCGCCCTTGAGCACATATACGCCGCGTTTCCCATCTTTCACGGTCACGGCTGCCTCGGGAATCGCGATGCCGGAAGTTTCGCCGGTCTGCACGAGCAGCCGGTATTTCCGCGACATCAATACCCTCGGAGGAAACCAGGGTAATTTCAGAAGCACCTTCGCCGAAGTTCCCGACTCTTCAGGATCATAGACGTCCACCTCGGCCTGTGAGGGGGTGTCCAGCGTGTCCATCTTGACCTTTACGGTTTTGGACGACAGCTCTTTTTTCATTCCCTCCGTGAGATACACGGAAGCCATCAAACGCAGCGTTTGAGGCTGGTTAACGAGCTTTCCTATCGGAGAGCCATTTCTCACTTTTGCGCCGTCTTTGGACATCTTTACGGTCTTCGGGTCGTATTGTTCAGTATTCCTCCATATTTCCGAATATTTCCAATCTCCTTCCGAACCGTCAAGGCCGGCCACGAAATAACCTTCTTGGGACGATTTTATGTCGGATGCCGAAGATCCCGAGGACACCCGCGCCACTGTGGCTCCCTTCGGCACTCTGACCGGCCCCGTCCCCAAAGGATATTTGACCGTTCCGTCTCTCGGCGACGTCAGCACACTCTCGTCCCAGACCAGCAACCCGTCGACCGGAACTATATCCGTCTGCACCCACGGCGACGCCCAGGTTATCTTGGGATGAACACTGTCGTAATAGCCGAAATAAAATTTGAACGCGTATATCCATACAGCGACAATCAGTATCACGAAAAATCCGTAAAATATCCTGTATGCGGTTCTTTTTGGGCTTTCTTTCACCGCGGGTTCCCACATGTCCGAAGCACGTCAGTAGCACTTGGAATAGTCGCAGGACATGCAGCGCATACAGCCTTCCTCGTGCGCCAGAGGAGCGCCGCATGACGGGCACATGTCACCGGACTTTATCTCAACGGTTTCTCCGAGCGCGCGTTCCAGACCTTGCGCTATGGCGTCCGGCAGGCTCAGGATTATGCCGTCGCCGTCGTCCTCGCACACGGGCTGGCTTCCGCCTATGCCCTTCAGCTGTCCGATTATGTCGCGCACGGGCACCCCGCTGCGGAGCGACAGGGAAATGAGCCTTCCCAGCGCTTCTGTATGCGCCTGCGTGTCCTTGCCCGACTTGCCGAGCGTGGCGAAAAGCTCGAAGGGCTTTCTCTCGAACATATTGAGCGTGAGGTATAGATTTCCGAAACTCGTCCGAATCTTGACGGTGCTTCCCACGAGATTGGCTGGACGCTGGCGCGGTTTGGCCCGTCCGCCCTTGTCAATCTGTTTTTGAGAGGCCCGCGCCCCGTCGGTTCCGTGATACAGCACCTGTTCGTCCTTGCAGCCGTCGCGGTATATCGTTATTCCCTTGCATCCGAGGGAATAGGCCAACAAGTACGAGTCCCGCACGTCGTCCAGCGTGGCGGAATTCGGCATGTTGATGGTCTTGCTCACCGCGTTGTCTGTATATTTCTGAAACGCAGCCTGCATCTCCACATGCTCCCTGTAGGGTATGTCGTGCGCGGTCACGAAAACTTCCTTTATCTGGCGGGGAACGTTAGCGCCGTCGAGCGTTCCTTTTATGAGCACTTTTTCGAGGATGGGAGCGGATTTTTCGCCGAGTCGCTCCAATGCTTTCTGAAGAAATCCGTTGACGTAGACGAGCGTGTCTCCGTCGAATGCCTTTCGCCTGAAGGCGAGGGCGAAAACCGGCTCTATGCCGCTGGAGCAGTCGGCTATCAGTGAGATGGTGCCCGTGGGCGCTATGGTCGTGACCGTCGCGTTCCTCATCGGCCTGTTCTGCGCCTCCCACACGCTGCCTTTCCAGTTGGGAAACGAGCCTCGCGTCCCGGCCAGTATCTCGCTCTCGTCGTGCCCCGTCCGCTGGATGAAGCCCATCACCTTTTCGGCCAACTCCAGGGATTCCTTGCTTCCGTACCTTATGCCGCGCGCGAAGAGTATCTCCGCCCAGCCCATTATTCCGAGCCCGATCTTGCGGTTGCTCCGGGTCATGGCGTCGATTTCCTTCATCGGATAGTTGTTGCATTCGATGACATTGTCGAGGAACCTCACCGAAACGCGTACCGTGCGTTCGAGCCTGTCCCAGTCGATTTCACCGTCGTCGTCCGTCATGCGCATGAGGTTTATCGAGCCGAGGTTGCAGCTCTCGTACGGAAAAAGCGGCTGCTCCCCGCACGGGTTTGTGCTGTGGAGTTTTCCGCATCCGGGAACCGTGTTGCCCGCCTCGATGTTGTCGAGAAATATGACGCCCGGATCCCCGGATTTCCATGCGCCCTCAATGAGCATGTCCCATGTTTCAGCCGCCGGGACGGCCGCGGTCTTTTCCCCGGTGCGCGGATTGACGAGGTCCCAGCTTTCTCCCCTCTCGACCGCTTTCATGAACGCGTCGGTAATACCCACCGAGATGTTGAAATTACTCAGTTTCCCGCTATCTTTTTTGATGGTGATGAACGTTTTTATATCCGGGTGCGAGATATCGAGGATGCCCATGTTCGCTCCCCTGCGCGTCCCCCCCTGTTTTACGACTTCCGTTGTGTGATCGAACAACTCCATGAATGATATCGGGCCGGACGCCACGCCCGACGTGCTGCGCACTCTGTCCCCGATAGGTCGCACACTCGAGAAGTTGAATCCGGTGCCTCCCCCGCTTTTATGAACGAGGGCGGTCGCGCTGAGCGAGGCGAATATCTCCTCCATACTGTCGCCTATCGGCAGGACAAAGCAGGCGGAAAGCTGCCCCCTCGGCGTACCCGCGTTCATGAGCGTCGGCGAGTT
>JAISXR010000285.1 GCA_031270375.1 Synergistaceae bacterium
GGATCGCCGGGCAATTTCTCCCTATTCATAAAACGGCATCTGTTCGACATACTCCTCCATGAACTCGGCGCTCGACGAAAGCGATATCTCGGTCGCCGCCGACGCGATTTCGGCGGCGCGGCGTCTTGCCGCACACGAGAAGAGCATTTTTGCGGCGCCCGATAGGGACGTGTTGCCGGACGCGACCGTACGGCCGGCCAATTCCAGTGGGATCAAGCCTATTCCTGACGCTTCTGTTGGGTCGATCGTGCTTCCGAAACCGCCGCTCAGGTACAGCATCTCAACGGCGTCCGGCGTTATTCCGACGTTTTTCAGCAGTACCAGGGCGCCGGCGGCGATGCTCGCCTTCGCAAGCTGAATATTGCGGATATCCCTCTGTGTCAGGGAAACACCGCTCTCTCCCAGGACGAACGACAATTCCCCGTCATGTCTGACGACAAACCGCTCGAAATCGTGAGGGCGTTCCAGTATCCTTCCGCTCCCGTCCAGGACACCGGTTTCGAGCATCAAGCGGACCGCGCTTATCATGCCGCTGCCGCAAATACCGGAGGGACGAGCGCCATCTATCGTTCTGCACGAAATTACGCCTCCGTCGTTCGACACGCCGCAGACCGCTCCGCTCACAGCGGGCATCCCCATCGATATGGTCGCCCCCTCGAAAGCCGGACCGGCAGCGGTGGAACAACAGGTTATCCGCGAGCCTGAACAGAGCGCCATCTCACCGTTGGTGCCGACATCTATCAGGAGGCTCGCGCCATGTTTCTCAGCGATTCCGGCAGCCAATATTCCGCAGGTGATATCCGCCCCGACATAGGCGCTCACCGATGGCGGCAGATAGAGTTCCGCGCCGCCGAACCCGGGGAACAATTCACCTGCGGCGCGCTCGTCTCCGAAAAGACTCATCGGGACGAAAGGGGCAACGCCAATCCCTTTGGGGTCAAGGCCGGTGAGAAAGTGCAGCATCGTGGTGTTTCCGGCCGCGACTATACGATTGACACGGCCCGCGTCGATACCTGCGTCGGAAATCAGCATGGAGAGCATAACATTCAACTGCGAGACAAGGCAACGGCTGAGTTCCCCGACTCCCTCGCGATTCGCGCAGTCTATCCTTGACAGCACGTCGGCCCCGTAGACCGCCTGACGGTTCATCTCATGTGCGGACGACACCGCTTCCCCATTGCCGAAAGAGTATAGCAGCGCGGATATGGTGGTCGTCCCGATGTCTATCGCTATACCGTATCCATCGTCCGAACTGTCGTAAACGAGACGTTCGTCCAGGACGCCCGCCACTGAGACCCGCCCGCCGCCGGAGGGAATGAGCACTTCCCCTTCCGCCGCCGGGCAGAGACAAGCGATACGCGAGGCATAGCCCTCGCGTTCGGGAGCGTTTCTTTTGAGAAGCTCCGCCTCTTCGCGCTCAGGAGAAGGGAAATCGCCTTTTACCAACACCGCGCATTTGCCGCACCTGCCGCGCCCTCCGCAGGGCATCGGCAAAAAAACACCCGCGTTTTTTAGTGAGCCGGCAATCGTTTCCCCAACGCGTGCCTCGATACTTTCAACGTCAGAACCGCGCACCGAAATTTTCATTCAGTGCGGCCCACCGACGGCAACCGACGAAATTGCCCCGCGGCGTTCGAGCACATTGAACCGCGAATCATTATCCGTCGCACTTATCCTCCCTGGCGTGGCAGAACCAGAACAGCAAGCCCGTCCCCGCGCCGCCGATTATGTTGCCTATGGTGACCGGCAGCAGATTGCGCGTGAAGAAATTTCCCCACGACAGCGCGCCTAATGCCAAGCCCGCGTCGCCGGCCATCCGCGCGTAAACCTCGACGCCCCGCGCAAACAATCCCGCGGGAATGTAGTACATGTTGGCAATGCTGTGTTCGAAACCGCCTATCACGAAGAACGCAACCGGAAGATACGCCCCCGCTATCCTGCCGAACGCGTCCTTTGCTGTCAGGCTGCATAGTACCCCCGCACAGACCAGCATGTTGCAGAAGATGCCGAGGAGCACGGCCTGTAAGAACGGAATCGCGCACTTCGATGCGGCCACTTTGATGGTATGAAGGGCCAGCGCGCCGTCGTTGTAATCAAGATGACCGCTCGCCGCGATCCCGCAGGCGAGGACCAAACCGCCCGTCAGGTTCCCCGCGTAGACGTACAGCCAGTTCCTCAGCATTCCTGCGAAGGTAGCCTTGCGCGCCGCCACGGAGACGGCGATCATGCAGTTGCCGGTGAAAAGTTCCGATCCCGTCAGCATTATCATGCCGAGGCAGAACGCGAAAAAGAGCGCGGGGACGATTCGGGCGGCCGACGGATTACCCAGGGCGTGAGAGACAGTGTTGGCCGCCACTCCCCCGAATCCGATGATGATGCCAGCGGCTATCCCCAGCAAAAAAAGTTTCAACGCCGCGCATTCGGCCTTTTTTCCGCCGAGTTCGGCGTAGTTTCTCATATTTTCAGGCGCCGAAAAGAGATTCACGTTTACACGTCCTTTGCCCTGGGGGCAACCGGCGTCAAAGGTCTATCTCGGAGCCCGCTCCGGTCGCGACCGCGTTTTCATAAATCGTGCGGGCCGCCACCACGTCGAGCACCGCGAAACCAACCGTCTTCAAGACCGTTATCTCGTCGTCGGACGTGCGCCCGGCGAGTTTGCCGGCGAGGACATCGCCTATCTCGCCGGCGATGGCGTTCAGATCGTACGCGCCCCCCGCGGCGGGTATCAGGAAATCTCCGGCCTCGGCCAGGACGGCTTCCCTGTTGTCCACGAACACGCGCGCGCGGGAGAGAAGTTTTTCGTCGAGTTCGCGCGAGGTGGGCAAAAATGAGCCGACTCCGTTCACGTGCGCGCCGAGTTTGACCCTGGTTCCGTCGAAAACCGGCGTTTTCGCGGTGGTCACCGTGGTTATCACGTCCGCGCTGTCGACCGCCTCGTCGGAAGAACGCGCGGCGACCAATTTCGCGCCGTATTTTTCGGCCAGTTCTCCGTTGCTCTCGATGAACGGGGCGATCCTTTCGGGCAGCAAATCGAAAATACGGACTTCTTTGAGAGTGCGCGCGCAAAGCATCGCTTCGAGCTGAGCCGGCGCCTGTCCGCCTGTTCCGAAAAGAGCCCCGACCGACGCGTCATACCGCGCCAGTATGTCGGTCGCGGCGCCTGAGATCGCACCCGTCCGCACGCGGGTTACCTCCGAGCCGTCCATCAGAGCATTGACGACGCCGGTCTCGCAGTCGACCAGAAGCACCTGGGCCGGAACGGACGTCATCCCTTTCGCGAGGTTGCCCGGAAATACCGACACTATCTTGACGCCGACGCTCCCGACGTCTCCTTTGACGTAGGCCGGCATGAAGAGCACAGATCCGCGGCCGGGTATATCGAACCCCAACCGCACAGGAACCTCGGTCTGTCCGGCAGAATGAAGCAAAAACGCTTTTTTGTCGGCCTCGATGGCCTCTTTCATGGGAAGAAGTTCTCTCACCTGGCGCGCGTTTATCACTAGCATATCTTCGATCTCTCTCTTTCTTTGGTGACCCGTTGTCCGATCGGTCAAGTTCAAATTTTGGACACAATCAATAATCCGATGTGCCTATAGACGCTACGAGGTTTTGGTCCTGCGCTTACCTCTGCCCATAATACGCGTTCTTTCCGTGTTTTCTGAGGTAGTGTTTATCGAGCAGTTCTCGCCGCATCGGCGGCAAAGCGGCGTTCAGGGATTTCGAGTGCCACGCCATCATGGCCACTTCCTCCAGTACGGCGGCGTTTTCCACCGCGTGACTGGCGTCTTTGCCCCAGCAAAACGGGCCGTGGCTGTGCGCTAAAACGGCTTGCGTCCGCGACGCGTCGCGGCCCGCAAACGTCTCCGCTATAACGCGTCCGGTTTCGAGTTCGTAGTCGCCCGCTATCTCCGCAGGCGTCATCTCTCGCGTGCATGGTATGTCGCCGTAAAAATAATCCGCGTGCGTGGTGCCGAGGGCCGATATCGGCGCGCCGGCCTGCGCGAATATGGTCGCCCATCTGCTGTGCGTGTGGACGACGCTTCCCGCTTCGGGAAAAGCGCTGTAGAGAACTGCGTGCGTCCTGGTATCCGACGACGGGTTCAGGTCTCCCTCGACCTTCTCGCCCGACAGGTCTACCAGCACGATGTCCTCGGGTTTCATCGAGCCGTACTCCACCCCCGACGGTTTTATGGCGAACACGCCCCGCTCCCGGTCTATCGCCGAGACGTTGCCCCAGGTCAACATGACGAGACCGTATTTCGGAAGCAGCAGATTGGCCTCGAATACCTCTTTTTTCAACTGTTCGAGCATACAGGCGTTCCTCCGTTCGTTTATTATCCAGATTGATGCCATAAGGCATATTAGCTAAAACTCAGTTTGGCGTCAATACGGAGCATTGCGAACCGGCTTATTTTTCGCGTATTACTTTTGGTCGCTGACGGGAGCTGACAGAAAAGAGGAAATTATTTCTATCCTCAAACAATCTGGAGCGAAATGAGGGCTGCCGCGCAACTCCTTTCGGCCGGGCGGCCCGGTTTCACATCTTCTTCAGCGACGCCGCGTCGCCGGTCTTTTCGCCAAGCGCCATCACAAGGACTCCGAACGAGCCGGCTATCAGCATGACGGCTGGGACTATTGCCTCGCGGAACGTCATCGGAACCGAGATGTCGATGGCCGTGGCGCCTGCAAGAAAACTGTATGCGGCGTATGCGCTGGCTCTCCCCAGCAATTCTCCGGCCAGCGCTCCGATGGTTAAGGTGAAGATTCCCTCCAGCCAAGAGATGATCACGAGGGAACCGCGCGAGGCCCCCAGCGCACCAAGCAGGGCTTTCTCGCGGCATCTGTCCCTGTTCGACCAGTAGAGGACGAGCGTCGTCGTGAGCAGCGAACATGCGGCGACGCTGTAGACGATGACGGACATAAACCGCTCCCCGCTGCCCATGAGCGCGAAGAGCCGGGCTGCCGTCTGGGCAGGGAACACGAGCTGCTTTCCGGCGTCGTTCTGGAAAGAGACGGCGAGGCTGTAAGCGTCTGGATATGAAGCGGGGCGCACCAGAACGGCGGTCACCTCTTTATCATCGTCATCGTCGTGGGTGTCCTCTTCGTCCTCGTCGTGATCGCCGTGGGCGTGGTTTTCCCATATGCTTTCTATATTAACGAAGACCGCCCTGTCGTATGGGCCGAAAACCCTCGCAGCGATGCCGACGACTTTAAACAAATCCTCGTGTTCGTCCTCGAGCACGACTCCGTGCGACGTGCGAAAGCTGTCCCCTATCCGCAGTTTCGATTCGGCCGCCGTCTGGGCGCCGAGCACAGCCTCGAATTCGTCCTCGAACCATCTGCCCTCCGCGACTTCGAGCCATTGACGCTCCGCGTCGCGCGCGCCGCGGCGAATCCGCAGAATGCCGTCTCCCGTGCCGATCACCGGGTATCCCCGGTAACTGTCCCCAAAGGCGAGCGGAATGGAAAAATCCGTCCTGGCGTCGTCGCTGAGCGCGGCGTGGTCGCTCCACTTGATATTGCCTATCGGAACATCCCTCAAAAGGACGGTGTTCAACACGAGCTGATACGGACTGCCTTTGGCCCCGACGATGAGATCGAATGGCTCCACAGCGCGGATCAAGCCGTCCCTGAACCCCTGCGCCAATATGAACAGCATGACGGCGAGCGCCGACGAGAGCGCTAGGACGGCGGCGGCCGATACGGTTTGAAATGACCTGGAGCGCAAATGCCGGAGCGATATGCGTATTTCGGTGCGAAATTTCATCTCAAATCGCCTCTTTTTGCGGCCTTTGAAGCTGTACGACGCGCTCGAAACGTGTTTTTACCGCCTCGTCGTGGGTCGCGATTATCAGCAGCGTCTGTGATTCGGCGCATAACTTCGTCAGAATATTCATGACGATGCCGGCGTTTTCGGCGTCCAGGCTCGCGGTCGGTTCGTCCGCCAATATGACGGACGGGGAATGGACGACGGCGCGGGCGACGGCGGCTCTTTGCTGTTCCCCCAGGCTCAGCTCGGCTGGGCGCCTGTTGCGCTGGTTCCACAGATCGAGGCGCTGGAGAAGAGAATTCGCCCTTTCCCTCGCGACGAAGCCGGGGACGTTTGAAATTTCCGCAGCCAGCAGGATATTCTCCAGCGCGCTGAAGCCGGGCATCAGGTTCATCTCCTGAAAGATGTAACCGACAGACTCGGCGCGCCAGAGCGCGCCGGACTGATGAGGCGCGAATATATCCCGCCCGCCGAACAAAACCTCCCCGCCGGTCGGACATATCAGCGCCGCCAGGATGTGCAGAAGCGTGGTCTTGCCGGAACCGCTGGGCCCGACAACCGCGACGGCCTCGCCCTTCGCGGCCGACATATGATCCAGGCTGAGCGCCTGCACGCGACTTTTGACCGGCTGACTGTAACTGTGACGCAGGTTCCTGATTTCGAGAAAAGGTGGAGTTTGTGTGTTCATTTTTGTGCCTCCCTAAGCCGCGTAGCGCGTATACGTACGATGCTGACAAATCCGGTCTCGGGGTCGATCTCGCTGCCCAGTTCCAGGCGCCCTTCGACGCGGATCGGCCGGTCGAACGGCAGGGTCGTCACGGGTTTGTCGAGGCGAACCATGACGATGTCATAGGGCCAATCCGCGTCGCTCGAACAGAATGGGCAGATGGACATCGGGACGCGCGTCAGCACGAAAAAATCAAGCGTCGGTTTGAGAGGCGGCGCCATGAATCCCTCCATTGCCACGATCTGCCCGTCGAGGGATTTCAGTTTATCCGACAGCGTTAACCCAAGGGACGAGACGCCACTGTACATCTCGCTGAACCGCAGCGTCCCGGCTCCCGCGGCCCATGCCGCGGGAGCGTACAAATAGGAGAGTGAGAGGAAAATCAGGAGAATAACCGCCCTGATTTTATATTTGGAGAGGAGAGGCCGAGGCGCGACCTCTCTCATGGTGATGAGCGTTTCAAACATCGACTGCGTCGACTATTTCTTCGTCAGGTCGATTCCAAGGGCTCGCACGATACCGAAGAACACTTCGGTGTTGTCCATGATCCCCCTGAAATAATCCGCGCCCGGCCCCGCCGCCGACAGCGGCACGTCATCCGCGGCGTGGACCTCTGACGATTCGTTCGCCGGAATATTCCCTATATAGAGGGTGCCCCGCTGCGCCCTGACCGTATTCCCGATCGCGACGTCTCCCGACATGATCGCGGGCGATACAGGCTTGTCGTGAAACTTGAAATCCTCATAGTAGTCGGGATGATTAGCGTATCCTATCGCGAGTGTCACGTCGGGTGCCGGGTTTTCCGGGAAACCGTCGCCGTCCGCGTCGGCGAACGTCGGGAAAACGGATTCGGCGTAAGTGCGGACGGCCTCGCGCCCGGTCTTACCGTCCCGTTCGTGATACGTGCCAGTGATGCTGATTCCGTGAGAATGGTCAGCCGTCGCGATTATCAGCGTGGAACCGTCGTTAGCCGCGAACTCACGCGCGGCCGCTATAGCCTTGTCAAATTCTATCGTGTCATAGGCCGAACGCTCCCAGTCCATGGCGTGGAGCTGTTTGTCTATGCAGGCGCCCTCGACCATGAGGAAAAAACCGTTCTCGTTTTCGCTCAGGATATCAATGGC
>JAISXR010000002.1 GCA_031270375.1 Synergistaceae bacterium
GACAGCCCATCGCGATCTCTTCTCAACATATTTCTCCTCCTCGCAATTTTTTTACTGACGACTACGTTATTATGCGGGATAAGGTCTATAAAAATGAATGGCGATTTTTTGGAAAACCGGCTATCGTATTTACAAATAACGAATAAAATCTGAAAAAAATTTTTATAAAAATAAGGAAGCCCATCCATGGCTTCCTCTTTTTGTGAAATTAGATTGTTTCAACTACCGTTGCAATTCTTCGATCCGCGCTCCGGTTAACCCCGTTAATCGCTCAATTTGGCTGATTGGCATTTTCATGGCAATGGCATTTTTTGCTATCGCGAATGTACGTTCTTTCCCCCCTCTGTTTTCCCTTTTGTTATTCCCTCCGCTATCCCTTCCGCTTTTCCCTCGTCTCGCGCTCCTTGCGTTACGCTTCTTTCGCGAAAATCGGCGAGTACCCAATCCTGACTGACGCGCCGCGGGGCTTATGTTATCGGGATTCTCAGGGAGATATTCGCCCCGCCAAGCGTTCCGTCGGCCGCGAGATTCATTTGAAAGCGTTCGTGATAATGAAGTTCGTACCTGTCGCGAATATTTGTCAGCCCGATCCCGCTGAATTTGTTCTTAGCGCGGCGCCGTAAATTCTCGGGCAGCGGATTTTCCGCTTCAAATCCCTTTCCGTTATCGGCGACTTCCAACAGGAGATATTCGCCGTCCGTCATGCCGCGGATCTCGATCACTCCGCTGGCGCTGTAGTTTTCCATGCCGTGGAATATCGCGTTTTCCACGATCGGCTGCAGGGTAAAGCGCATGATCGGGCAGTTCAAGCTCTCGGGTTCGAGAGAATATTTCACGGTAAAAGCGTCGCCGTAACGGAATTTCTGTATCGTCACGTAGTTCCTTATGTTCTCGATTTCCTGCCTAAGCAGGGCGAACGGCTGGTCGGAGGATAAATTATACCGCAGCGTGTTGATAAGCGCCGATACCATGTCGCAGATATTGTTCTCGTTTTGCAGGGCCGCCAGCCATTTCACCGAATCCAGCGTATTGTACAAAAAATGGGGGTTTATTTGACCTTGTAGGATCGCGAATTCCATCTCGGACGACTTTTTTTGTATATCCAATTCGTTTTGCATATACTTATTGAGACGCCTGACCATATTGTCGAAAGCGAAAGAGAGTTGTTTCAGCTCGTCCCCTTCGCGGGGCGGTTCGCTGTCCTCAACGGTCAGATCCCCCTTATCGACGCGGCTGATTTTTCCGCCCAGTTCGCGCAGCGGCTTCGTTATCGCGTGCGCCAGAAAATAGGCTATCGCCAAGCTCAGGAAAAACAGCGTGAAGGCGACGGCCGCCAGCAAGATCATCAACTGGGTGGAATCCTTGTATACGCGTTCCTTCGACAGGATTCGCGCCAAATACCAGTTGCTGTTCCGCAGCCGCATGGAGACGACGATGCTGCTCTGCTTGTATACGTCTTTTTCCGCGAGCGTGTAAGGCGACTGGAAAATTTCGGGATTGTCCCGCAGAAAAGGCTCAAAACTCGTATAAATTGGATAACCTAAAATTATCTCTCCCGCGTCGTTGATTAGAACCGCTTTTTCACTGTTTCGCGACGACGAGTTGATAAACAGGTCTACAATGTAATCGTAGTTGATGTCGAGAAATAAGGTCGCCAGCCTTTCCTGCGCGCCGATATCATAAATCGGCGCCGAGTAGAAGACGAGCGATTTATTTCTGGAGGAGGTCGTGACGGTAAGAAGCGGGGTCAATCTGTTGGAGCCGAAGGCCAAAATGGTTTCTATGCGTTCGCGCAGTAAATTCAAATCAAATTCGTTCTCAAGCTCGGAGTAGAGCGCGCCGTTTTCCGCGCGTATATACGCGTCATCGAGGTAATCTTTCGATTCTGTTGTCTCTCGCAGAATCTGGTTTATCCGGTCTCCGGACTCCGGGGTTTTTACCGATGATTTGAGGCATTGAAGAATTTGCGGGTTTTTTTGCAATGACTCCACATCGATTTCTACCGCTTTTAAAAACTGTTCGACATTGCGAACCGCGTAATCGGTGCTCGCCAGCGCGTAGTCGAGTTCGTAGCGAGATATGCTGGCATTGATGTAATTGTCGTAAATGAGCGCGAGGATGGCTAAAACCACGCATGACACGGCGAAAATCGACAAAAATATTTTGGTTTTTATCGACCTCAGCGGCGCCACGCCGTGTCACTCCGATTCGCGCTCATTCAGACAGGAACGGCGATAATCCTTGCACGAAACGCCATATGTCTCTTTAAAAATTTTGCTGAAGTAATACGCGTTGTCAAACCCAACCATCTCGGAAATCTCATAAAACAGATAACCGCTGTTGGCCAGGAGTTCCTTCGCCTTCTCGAGCCTGTATTTATTCAGATAAGCGGTGAATTTCACGCCCGTTTCCTGCCTGAACAGCGATGACAGATACGACCTGCTCGATCTCGCGTAATTCGCCACGTCGGTAAGGGTTATATTGTTGTGATAATTTTTATGGATATAATTCAGACAATTTTTGACTATAGGCGAATACTCCTGTTTTTTCGTACTTTTTCCTCTGACGAGGGACGAACAAGCCAGCAGCACTTCTTCCCTGAAACGGAAGAATCCGCATTGGCTCTCAAAGGGTCTCATTTCATACATCGCGCGGGAAAACTCATTATCGCGATTCTTCCGCTCTTTTATCCTGAGATAATCGAGCAGGGCGCGTAAATTGGCGTAGAAATTCCGGACGCTGCCGATATCGCCCGAAACATACAAAACGTCGCAATATCGGTCAATCGAGTTCAGTATGTCCTCGTCATTACACTTCTCGAACAGGTTGCGCAACTGCGCGTAATTCGGGAGTTCGGCGTCCGTTTCAAGCGGCGCCGGTGTATCGGATTCGGAAACGGCTATCATGTCCTCTTTGAAAAAAGCGATCCGGTTCCTTCGCCTGGCGTCATCGATAGTCCGCTTCAGGCGTTCGGGCTCAAAAGAAACGTCGCTCACGCCCACAAGCAGCTCCAGGTTCAAGAATTCGCGAAGGACATTTTGTATGTTTTTCGCGATAGCGATTGGATTGATGGGACTCTCGCATAAGCCGTCGTAAAAAACGCCGCACATTATGTTGTTCGCGGGAAAAGAAATAAATTGCTGATATTTATTCAGTTTGTTCTTCAACACCGAGCCAAGAGATTTTAAGATTATGTCGGTCTTGTCGGATTGTTCTTTGGAGTAATACAACGCGGCGACCGCCGCGACGTACTGTTTGCCGGCGAGCGCCGCCTCCAAAATATTCGAGTCCGAATCTTTTTCATGAAATAAGCCGCGTATTGTCTCCCGAACCGCCGCGTCATGTTCGTGCGGGGCGGTTTTATCTTCTTGAATCGGATCGCCCTGTTCGGCTATATGATTGTCGATAACATCCATCAAATTGTCGGGGGATATCTGGGACTTCAATATATAATCCGCCGCTCCGCAGTTGAGGGCTTCTTTAACATAAACGAAATCGTCATAGTGGGACAGAAGTATTACGATTAAATCCTTTCGTTTCGCTTTGAGAATTTTCAACAGCTCCAAGCCGTCGATTACGGGCATTTTGATATCCGTGATCACAATTTCCGGCAGGAACTCGTCGTACATTTCAACAGCTTCCTTGCCGTTCTTCGCGGCGCCGACGACATACAGGCCATGCTCCTCCCAAGGCATGGTTATTTCCAATCCCGCGCGAATCAGAAATTCGTCGTCGCAAATCAAAACCTTCCTCACTCAGACCACCTTCCGCCGTCCACGCATCCTACCGGCAATATAAATTCGCGGCGCCATCAATAAAGCTCATTCGTGGGAAATGTGCATATATAATATCATAATGAGGGATTGTGGTACGTCCCGAGTTTAACGGTTAAGAGGAGTTAATTTACGTTCCCTTAATATGCTTGAGTCCAAAGCTTTGGCCAAAAGCTTGTTCAGCTTTGCAGTTGCGGATTCGGCTTCGGCTGATCAAACCACGGACTATGTCTACAATAGGAAAATCTCCCGAATCGCGCCGATTTCGATTCGGGAGATTTTCCGCCGGGACCAAATTGGTCACGCGGCGGCGTTTCCCCTGTTTTCGGCGCGCTTGCGCTCGGTCGGGTCGAGGATCGTCTTGCGGACACGCACCGATTTCGGCGTCACCTCGACCAGTTCGTCGTCCTCTATCCACTCGAGCGATGACTCTATCGTCATCACGCGCGGCACGTCGAGGACTATCGTGGCGTCCTTCGTCGCGGAACGGTGGTTCGTCTGCTGCTTGCGTTTGGCCGGGTTGCACGGGAGGTCGCGCGTCGTCTTGGAGCTTTCGCCGACGACCATGCCGCGGTAGACCTTGTCGCCCGGCTTGAGAAAGAGCGTGCCGCGTTCCTGAAGGTTTTCGAGGCTGTAGCTGGTCGCCGCGCCGGAATCCATGCTCACCATGGAGCCGCGCGAACGCGAGACCACCTCGCCGGCCCAGGGCGCGTATCCCACGATTCGCGACGTCAATATCCCCATGCCTCTCGTGTCGGTCAAAAATTCTCCCCTGTAGCCTATGAGCCCCCGCGTCGGTATACGGAACTCGAGTTTCAGCGTGCCCAGCCCGCCGTTCTCCATGTTTTTCAGCTCGCCCTTGCGGAGGGCCAGCTTCTGTATCACGACCCCCTGATATTCCTCCGGTATGTCGATCACGAGTTCCTCGACAGGTTCGAGCAGCGTGCCGTCGCGGGCGGTCTGCGTGATCACCTCGGGGCGCGATATGCAGAACTCCATCCCCTCGCGCCGCATCTCCTCTATCAGTATGCCGAGGTGCAGCTCTCCCCTGCCGGAGACTTTCACCCCGTCCGAACGCCCTATGTCTTCGACGCGGAGCGCCGGGTCGACGCGGGCCTCGCGTTCGAGGCGGTTCATTATCTGCCGCAGTGTCACGGCGTTGCCGTCCTCCCCCGCGAACGGGCCGGTATTGACGAGGAAATTCATCGACACGGTCGGTTCCTCGATATCCAGCGGCGGCATGGGGGAACCGGCCAGCTCGGACGACGACAGCGTATCGCCCAGGGTAATCTCGTCGGGACCCGAGAGCCATATTATTTCACCGGCGCTCGCCTCCTCGACTTCCGCGCGCTCCAGCCCTTCGGTCAGAAATATGTGCGCCGCCGTTTCCTCACGCTGTGAGATTATCTCGAACTCGCCGTGCTCGCCGTGCTTGCGGGTGCGGGTGACGAGAACTCTGTCGCCGCGCCTCAAGGTCCCGCTCACGATTCGCCCTCCGGCGATGCGGCCCAGGTAGTCGCTCCATGTGATGGTGCTGGCCTGCATCTGAAAGGGGCGTCCTTCGTGAATCTTCGGCGGGGGCACGAAATCGACTACGGTCTTGAACAGATCGTCCATCTCGCCGTTCTTGCCGCATTCCTCCGACATCTGTCTGGTCATCCAGCCGTCGAGCCCGGAACCGTACAACACCGGAAATTCGCACTGTTCGTCGGTGGCGCCGAGTTCGATGAAGAGGTCGAACGTCTTGTCGAGCGCCGTGTCCGGAGCCGCGTTTGGGCGGTCGACCTTGTTCACCACCACTATCGGGCGCAGGCCGAGTTTGAGGGCGCGCATCAGCACGTAGCGCGTCTGCGGCATCGGGCCTTCGTTAGCGTCGACAAGGAGCAGTACGGAGTCGACCATGGAGAGCACACGTTCGACCTCGCCGGAGAAGTCGGCGTGCCCTGGGGTGTCGACTATGTTTATCTTGTATCCGTTCCAGTAAACGGAACAATGCTTCGCCTTGATGGTGATCCCGCGTTCGCGTTCCAGCGAGAGCCCATCCATGACGCGCTCCTCGATTCTGGCGTTCTCGCGGAAGGTGCGGGCCGCGCGGAATATCGAGTCAATGAGCGTGGTCTTGCCGTGGTCTATGTGAGCTATTATAGCCACGTTGCGTATCTTTGAAGCGTCGTGCAAAAAGGTCACCCCATTCGTTTCAGGTCAAAATTCACCATACAAATAAGCATCATAGCACTTGGCCGTCTTTTATGCTAGAATATCGGTTGGGAAGTGTTTCATCCAGTCGCTGTCGGCTTGGCCGATGGAGGAAAGTCCGGGCTCCGCAGGGCATGGTGCAGGAGAAACTCCTGTGGGTGCGAACCCAAGGAAAGCGCCACAGAAAATATACCGCCCGGGAAACCGGGCAAGGGTGAAAAGGCGAGGTAAAAGCTCACCGGACGCGCGGCGACGCGCGTGCCTGGCAAGCCCCACCAGGAGCAAGATCGAATAGGGGAGGATGAGGCGGCCCGCTGACTCCCGGGTACGATCGCGCAGATAAATGACTGGACAAGACAAGACCCGGCTTACGAAGCACTTCCCAAGCCAAAATGCGTGTCCGTAGCTCAGCTGGATAGAGTGTCGGCCTCCGGAGCCGAAGGTCGCGGGTTCGAATCCCGCCGGGCACGCCAGAAATATCCAGTCTTCAGGGATTTCGACCTGAAGACTTTTCATTTTCCGGACTCCATACCGGAAATTTCCTGAACTGAAACGTCAATGCCCAGACCACGCCTTTCTGTACGCGCCGAGGAAACTGGGCGGCACATTCCCCTGACGCGCAATTTTTTTTTAAACAATTTTCAATACATCTTCCTATAATATAACGAGGAACAAAGGGCCATGCGCCGTGAACCGTTTTACCGGCGACAGCGGAAAACATAAATGCGAAGGGGGTTTTCTTATGAGATTCTTCGAGATAACGGCAAAAATGGACGCAAAAACTTTCAATCGCATGTTCGTGCCGGAAATTACCGGAGAGGACGACGAATTCGATAAAAACGAGGAAAACAGAAAACTCGAAGAGCGTCTCGAACGCGGCGTGATCGCGCAAACCGACCAATTCTGGAAAAAATCCAGGGAAAAATCGTTTGCCTTTTTGGTATCGAGAAGAAAGGACAAACTCGTGTTGGGCGCTGTCCTCCTCGGCGCGTCCGCCGAACTCGGGTTTGCGACGTCGGACATTGCCTCGGCGGAGGCTTTCGCCGAAAAGTATCTCGCGGCTCTGGACATTGGGCATTCCAAACTCAAAGTCGAAGAGACCTCGATCAAAAACGCCGGCAAGATGATACAGTGCGCTTATCACAATGATTATCTGAGGGACGACGACGAGACTTACGAACTGCTCGGCCTCGAACGCGTAATAGGAAACCGAAGCAGCGGATTTTTCTTCGACGAATATCTTGACGCATCATCCCATGCGGAACGGCCGTCGAAGGAATCGCTGTGCAAGGCGTCGCGCGAGATTTTCTGCGAAACGTCACTGTGCCCCGAAATCGAAAGAATTTATCAGGGCGCGGCGTACCGCGTCACGAAGGGGCATCCTGTTCATTATATCGTTCGCTGCGACTCGCCCAAACTCAGCATGAAGATAGTGGAAACGCTGTTCGACGCGTTGCGGGCTAACGGCCGGTTACAGAACGGCAGGGTCAGCATATTGAAGCTTCGCGCGGGAATGAACAGAAACAGCGAGAATTACGACCCGTTCTACCGCGTCAATTTCGGCGGACTCGTCGCGGTCAGCTACGCGAAGGAAACCGCCGTTTCCGACGACGACGGCGACGACGATATGGTCACGCCGGGGATCGCTTATGTGGACGACATTTGCAAAGCGGCGAAAAAATACAGAAACGAAGTCCTCACCGTCCTCTGTCTGCCGCGTTCGTCGGACACCGTGCAGGAAATGTTTCTCGAACACCTGGAAGGTCTCTCTTTCATACCCATTCAGGAGGAACCGCTGTTCGGGGAAGCGGCGAAAGGATATCTCCGCGGCGCGGCGAAGGCTGTCAACCTCACCCCGGACAGGTCGCTTTACGCGGGCGTGAAAGACGCCGAAAAAGGCTGTCTTCCCGCCGATCTGGACCGCAAGTTCGACCTCTGGTTCACGAAGACGCTGAAGGATAAAGTTTATCCGCAGTACGGAGAACTGACGCGCGACGCTTATTTTTCGATAAAGCGGAAACCTAAAGGGAGTGCTTACTCTGAACTCGACTCCATGACGGGGCTTGCCAAAGCCAAAGACGTAATCAAAAAAGCGGTGAATTATTACAAGGCTCAGAAAGTTTTCCGCGATCGGGGGATGCGGGCCGACGACGCGGCCATGCACATGATATTCACCGGCAATCCCGGCAGCGCCAAGACCACCGTCGCGCGGCTTTTCGCCAGAATAATGAAGGAGAACGGCCTGCTCTCGCGCGGAGACCTCGTAGAGGTCGGGCGGAGCGATCTCGTGGGAAGATATGTAGGCTGGACGGCGAAGATAGTCAGGGAAAAATTCCGCGAGGCCCGCGGTTCCGTCCTCTTCATAGACGAGGCTTACGCGTTGGTGGACGACCGTTCCGGCAGTTTCGGCGACGAAGCCATAAACACGATCGTTCGGGAGATGGAGAACAACCGGCATGATATGGCCGTGATATTTGCCGGCTACCCCGACAAGATGGAACATTTTCTCGCCACGAACCCGGGCTTGCGGAGCCGCATCGCGTATCACGTGCCGTTCGGCGATTATACGCCTGACGAGCTTTACGAAATTCTCGAATTTTTTGCCCGCGAGAAAGAAATGGCGCTCGCTCCCGGTGTGCGTGACCTCGTCCTGCCGATATTCGGGTCGGCCGTCAAAACCAACGACTTCGGCAACGGGCGCTTCGTCCGCAATATTTTCGAGAAAGCCAGGATGAACCAGGCCGATAGGCTGGTCACCTCCGATACCGCCGAGGTCACCGACGACGACGTTCGGACGCTGCAGGCCTGTGATTTCGATCAACTGTCAGTTCCAAAATCGTCGATAGCGACGATAGGCTTCGCGACGTGAGAGGAGCGGGAGCGTCATGCCGGCGCCATCAACTGAATTTTCCGCATAATCGAATCATACAGTTCGCAACTTTTTCAACGCGAAGCGGTGTCGTCCGCACAAGTTATTTCGCCGCGTTATCGTATAATACGCTAGAAGGGTTTTAACAAGGAGGGATTATGCTTTGTTCAGCGACGAACGGCTTCTCAAACTGCTGGCCCTGATACGCGCTCAGGATGTCGATTTTGACGCCGCTCTGGTTGGAGGAATGGCTGTTGTCGCTCATGGCGTCAGGAGAGGGACTATCGATTACGATTTCCTTGTCGATACCCCGAATTTTATACAATTTCAAGCGGCGGTAAAAAGGCTCGCAGCGGAGGGCGACGGATTCGTTCCCGGTCTCGAGGACATCGGAAGACTGACTGTCACATCTCACCATGAGGCATCCCCAGGTTCCGAGGACAATTTGAAAAACGCCGCGGTAGCGGTCTCCAGCGAAACGGGCGAGAAATTCATCGATTTTCTGAGCGTTTATTACGCCTACGAAAAGGAAGGGATCGAGCGATCACATACTATTCCCGGCATGGAGCCCCTTAAACTGCTCGATATACCTTACCTCGTACTTATGAAAATGAAGGCGATGGGACCCAAGGATATCGCCGATATTGTCATGCTGTATCATATCTCGCCGGAGAGCAAAAAGTCCGAGATTCTGGACATTACAAAAAGGTATGGCACGGCCGGAAAATTAACGAAACTACTGGAACGCTTCACTAAATGGGAGAGCGAATATGATTGACGACGACCCGAGACGGACGCTGCGACAGGAGAAAGACGCTTATTGGCTGTCCTTGTCTCCGCTGGAGAGGATCAAAAAAACCGTGGAAGAACAGAACGCCATCGCGCGTTCCAAAATATTCGCCGCCTCACGTCAAGATCAAGACCATGGGGCCCTGCCCCACACCCCGCAAGGGGGCAAGCCCCCTTGACCCCCTTTATAAATTTTTATTTCACCCTCAGGGTGAAATAAAAATTTGAAGAGGGTCAAGGCCCATAGGCCCGATGCCTCTACGGAGAGCTTGCTCCCTTGCGGGGTTCGGGCGCCCATAGGCCCGATGCTCCTACGGGGAGCCCGAGGTCTTGATCTTTAATTATTTATTTTTCCTCGTCCGGCGCGGTCGACAGGATGAAGAGTGTTTCGAGCTGGTTTTGTTTTACCCTCGACGGCGCGCCCGAAAGCGGGCACTGTGCTTTCTGGTTTTTGGGGAACGCCATGACGTCGCGGATTGATTTCGCCCCGCATATCAGCATGACGAGCCTGTCCAATCCAAGAGCTATGCCCCCGTGCGGCGGCGC
>JAISXR010000004.1 GCA_031270375.1 Synergistaceae bacterium
TGAAAGCTGGGGCGGTAAGATGATTTCGATTGACGTATCCCTGGATGAAAGACAACTCCAGTTTATGCGGGACACTCTGGGGCGTTTCCCCGAAAAAGCAAAAAAAGCGGCGGTGAGGGCGATTAACAGAGCGGTCGAGGGCGCGCGGACAGATACCGTCAAGAAGGTATGCGAAGAATACGTCATCAAACCCTCCGACGTGAGAAAAACGATACATATCGTTCGCGCCAAATCGGACAGGCTGACGGCGCAGGTTATATCCGAAGGAAGGCCTATCCCGCTGATCAAGTTCAATGTCAAACCCAAAAAACCACCCGCGAAAGGAACTCATGTCGTGGACCGAAAGACTGTCATAGCCGGCGTCAAATTCGGCAGCGCAAAAGAAATGCCTCATTCATTCATCACTGAAATGAAAAGCGGACACGTCGGAGTCTTTTCTCGCGTCAATAACGCGCCGAGGCTTCCGATCGAGCAAAAATACGGGCCGTCTGTTCCGCAGATGGTGGGCAGCAAAGACGTGATCAATTTCATAGAGAAACGCGCGCGCGAGCGGCTCGACAAGGAACTGAGACATCAGATTACGTATCTGTTGGGGGGCGGGAAGTAATGGGAGAAAGAGGAGAAAGAACCACCCGTGACAGTGGGGCGGTTCCGTGGTACAATCCTTCCGGATTTACTGGATTATTCCAAGCAGCTTGAGTATCAACTCAAGAAGCTGGAGAATCACAGCGAACAGAGGAGCAAGACTAACTACTTTGGCGAGCGTTGTATCTTGCTCCTCTTTTTTGTTGCTCTTGCCCGCCCGGAAGGCGGTCGTTGTCGTCCGACAATCGAATCACCTCCCTCAGAGGGAAGACCTTCACTCACCGGCTCCCATCTGTGCCGGAAGTCTGTCGAAAATATTCTATCACAAACCGCTCTTCGGGGCGGTTTTTTTTATGCGCGAAAGGAGGAATGTCATGACGCCATTAGATACATGCGACGCTATTGAACGTTTTTTGCGCGAAAAATTCGGCGGGGTGAGATTGCCGGCTCCGGATGGCGGGGAGTCGGCAATCAATTTTTTTCAGATGTCGCTTCCCCAACCGGGCGCTCAAATCCTGAAACCGCGGCCGGAGGACGAGGAAGGCAACGAGATGGAATTGGACGAGGGCCAATTCGGCGACGATATACCGATCGAGGAAGGCGGCTACACGAGGGCTGAGGCGAGGGCGATTTTCCCGGCTGTCGTTATAAAGCCGGTAAAGATGTCGGGCGGCTCCGAGGGCGAGTTCTGGGATATGCTGACGGTTGTGCTGACTGTCGGCGCGTTTGACGATTCGAGCGAGTGCGTCGAGGGGATAAAACAGGTCGTAAATATTCTCGAAAGATGCCGCCAGTTGTTCGAGAAAAACAGAGTTTTGGAAAACCGTTTCAAAGTCGACCTGCCCATTACTTACGAGCTTTACGACGAATCGGTGAGGCCGTTCTTTTTCGGGGAAATGGTCACGGAATGGCACATGCGATTGCAGACGCGGGAAACGGATTTGTCCGCGAATTGAAGAAAGTGAGGTATGAAAATGTCCAAGAAAAGCACTTCGGACGCAACGGAAACGACCGAAACCGACGCGCCGGAAAATCAGAACGAAGGGAATGTCCTGAGCGCGTCCGTTCAGGGTGAACAGGCAGAACAGATGCCGCCAGCGGTCAGGGCGGAGCCCGTTATCTACTGCGGGCCGAACATCCCGAAGGGAAATCTGATGTCGATGGCGATATTCCGGGGCGGGCTTCCCGGACACATTGAGAGGCTAACGGAGAAAATACCCGAAATTATCGGATTGACAGTCCCCGTGAGCCGACTGGCAGACGTGAAAAAGAAAATCGCCGTTCAGGGTTCTGAGGAAAACAGGCTAAATCAGGTGATTCTGTCCGCGAGGGAGGAGATTTAATTGGCCTACAGGCACGGAGTTTATATCTCGGAGGTTCCGACGTCGCTGATTTCGCCTGTCGCTTGCGATTCGGCGATTCCCGTTTTCGTGGGCACCGCTCCGCTGCATCTTTCGGAGACGGGGCTTGACGGCCTCGAACGCAAGGTAAACTATCCCGTTCTCGCGTATCTGTACGAAGAGCCGGTGCGGAAACTTGGCTTTATCCGCGATAGTTCCAGGTGGGACAAGTATACGCTCTCGGAGTGTATCTATTCGCAGTTCGCTCTTTTTGCCGTACAGCCGGCGATCTTCATTAACGTGCTCGACCCGGCCGTTCATTACGCGGAATCGGCGCTCGCGTCATATCAGGTCGCGAATGGGCAGGCGAAACTTGGCGAGGATGTGATGCTGGATACCGTCATAGTGAAAGCGACGGAAGGGGGCGAAGCTCTCGCGGCCGGAACGGATTATTCCCTCGCCTGGAACAATGACGGCGAGGCTGTGTTGAACGTTCTGGACGGGGGCGCGATCCTGAAAGCCGCGACCGTGTGGGCGTCGTTCCGAAAACTTGACCCATCCGCCGTTACCGCTGACGATATTATCGGCGGTTACAATGTCGCGTCGAAAAAATACGAGGGGTTGGAACTCATCAACTCCATCTTCCCCAAGTACAGGCTCGTCATCGGCGAGATAGTGGTTCCGAAGTTCAGTTCCAATCCGGCCGTCGCCGCCGTCATGTACGCGAAGGCAAACGCGGTGAGCGGGGCTTTTAAGGCGATGGCGGTCGTCGATATCCCGAGCGGGACGGGGGGCGTTACCGACTATTCGGACGCGCCGGAGTGGAAGAACCAGAACAACTGTGTTTACGATAAACAGATCGTATGCTGGCCGAAAGTAAAGCTCGGCGACGATGTTTTCCATATGTCTGTGCAGGCGGCGGGGCTTATGGGCAAAGTGGACAGCGAAAACAGCGGAGTGCCGGTGGCGGCATTCTCGAATCATAACTTCCAGATGGATTCGTGCGTCACGGACGATGAGAAAGAAATCAGTCTCGACCTTTACACGCAAGCAAACTACCTCAACGGCGAGGGGATAACCACCGCCGTCAATTTCATTGGCGGCTGGCGGGCGTGGGGCGTTCAGACGGCAGCTTATCCGGCAAGCACGGATGTTAAGGATTCGATGATCCCAGTGCGGCGCATGTTCAACTGGATAGGGAACACGATTATCCTTACGTATCACCAGAAGGTCGATATGCCGCTCTTAAAGCGCAACATTGAGACGATAATCGACAGCGTAAACGTGTGGCTGAACGGGCTTGCCTCGCGCGAGTTCCTGATAGGACACGCGTATGTCGAATTCGCCGAGGCCGATAACCCGACGACTGACCTGCTGGCGGGCATCGTGAGGTTTCACGTCCATGTCACGCCGCCGCCCGCGATGAAAGAATTGGAATTCATTTTGGAATACGATGTCTCGCAGATCGCGACGTTATTCGAATAGGGGAGGGGTTAGGCATGATATCGACCCAGAATATCAATTTCAGCATTTACGACAGCAGGAGCAATGATTTGCTCGGAATCGCCGAGGTAACGCTGCCGAATTTCGAGGCCATGACCGAGACGATAAGCGGGGCGGGGTTGGCGGGAGAGGTGGATATGCCAGTGTTGGGGCATTTCGGCTCCATGACGGTGGAGTTAAGCTGGCGCACCATGACCGCCGACGCGACGCGGCTATCAGGACAGACGGCGCAGTACCTCGACATGCGTGGTTCCATCGAGCAGTATGAAGAGCGCGCCGGCGCCATTACCACGATGGCGATGAAAGTGGCCGTCATTACCGTGCCGAAATCGCTGAACCTCGGGAACTTGAACACCGGTAAGGGATCGGACAGCTCGAATGAATTCGAGTGTTCGTACATCAAGGTTTGGCTGGGAGGTAAGGAAGTGGTCGAACTCGACAAGTTCAACTACATATACCGCGTTCACGGCGTGGATTATCTCGCGTCCGTGCGGCGCGATCTCGGGAAAGCGGGATAAGGGAGGACGATAAGCGATGTATGTGAAACCCTAACTTTTCGAAATAAGTAATATAAATTTCGTGTTGCCGTTTGATAAATCATGATTTCTACAGCCATATCTATATTACCTAAATAAGTAATATAGATATGGCGAAATAGCTTT
>JAISXR010000078.1 GCA_031270375.1 Synergistaceae bacterium
GCCGGCCGCATATTCCACAGCGACTGTGGGAGTCAGTACACGTCGGAGGCGGTAAAACAGCTTCTCTCGCGCCTCGGGTTCAGGCAGAGTTTCTCTCGTGCAGGCAAACCCGGAGACAACGCCTGGAGTGAGAGTTTCTTCGCCAACCTGAAAAAAGAGGCGGGTACACTGGACGCATTTCAAGACCAGAGAGCAGGCCCGTCAAGCTATGTTCGCCTACATCAACGGTTTTTACAACACCCGGCGGGCCCAAAAACGCCTAGGCGATCTTAGCCCGCTGGAGTGGTTGAAGAATTGGTATCGTAGTAGTACAAATCTGGCTGCTTAACTTTCTGTCCGGAAAAGTATTGACGACCCGGGTCAACGACTACACGCCGGACGCGCGATTTGAACACACGTCTGTCATTTCGTCTATCCGGCTTGATGGGACTCAAGTCCCGTTTATGTTCAAAGGAACACTCGACGAGGAGCTTTTATGGTTAAAAGCATGAAAACGGCACTCGACTGCTTTACGAAATCAGATATCGCCATCTGGTTTTCGCATGATGGATATAATGCTAAATTCTTAAAAGACGATCTGCTGTGAATCCCAATCTTCGAAAAAATGCAAAATTTTAACGCGGATCTCGCAAAAGATGCATAAAACCTGAACTTGCAAGTCCGTAGACAGCTATAGATCACAGGTTTATAATCCTTTCAGTGTTAATTATGAATTTTAGTATCAGCCTCCCGAAGCCCCACAATCCTATAGAGGGCATTGTATAGCGGAGAACGGCTGGATATGTCGCGTTTGTCGTTGCATACGAAAAGACCGGTTATTGAGGATTTAATATTTGATCGCCGGATAACGGGGGTGAAAATAGTGGTTTTTACTGATGTATTTTTTAAACTCACCCCTATGATTCGCCAGCCAGCCAGCCAGCCAGCCAGCCAGCCAGCCAGCCAGCCAGCCAGCCAGCCAGCCAGCCAGCCAGCCAGCCAGCCAGCCAGCCAGCCCCTCTCTTCTATTCGGTATTCCAGGGGCAGATTTTTTTATTCCTATATTATGAAAGGAGCAGCCCAAAATGAGAAAATTACAGCTTTTAACGTTGCTGATTATCATCTTTCTTGGGGGCTGCTCGGTTTTCAGCCCGAAAGAAAAAGAAACGGCACTTCCAAAATATCACACATATAAAGATATCCCCAGTGTAACGCGGGATGAAGTCGAAGCTATTGAACGCCTGCTGACGAGAAGGCCCCGTCTTGTTTACGGTTTCTGCTCGTCAACGGAAGCTTTTTTGCGTGAAGACGGGTCAGTAGGGGGCTTTGCTGAGTTGTTCACCAACCGGCTGTCTGAACTGTTCGGCTTTGAGTTTGATTATTCCCCTGTTAGTTGGGGAGAGATGACCGAAAAGATCGCGTCGAAAGAAATCGATATAGTGAGCGATTTTACCGCCACGCCCGAACGGCTGCAAAAATTTCTCATGACGGACGCGATACTTCAACGGGCTATCAAAATTTTTACCAATGCGGGCGTGGACAGCTTAAACGTCACGGCAAAGACGCGGCCCATAAGGTGCGCTTTCATGGAGGGAAGCATAACCTATTCGCTCGTAGAGGATTCGTGGAACATCCCGTTTGAACCTGTTTTTATCGCTGACCAGTCCGAAGTGCCGAACATGATGCTGAATGGCGAGATCGACGCTTTTATCGAGGAAGGCACACTGGAGGCCGCTTTTGACGTATATGATTTCATACAGACGGAGGAGTATTATCCGCTTATCTATTCACCTATATCTCTGACGACTGGTAATTCTGAAATGGCGCCGGTCATCAACGTCATGCGAAAATATTTGACAAGCGGAGGCTATTATGAGCTTACCGAACTTTATAAGCGGGGCTATAAAGATTATTTAAAGCATAAGCTCCTCAAGCGGCTTACGGAGGAAGAAAAAGCGTATATACAGGGACATCGTGACGAGGGGACCGCGATATTGATGGCTTGTGAAGTCGATAATTACCCGACCAGCTTTTATAACGAGGAGGAAAATAAATTTCAGGGTATGGCACTCGATACACTGCATAAGATTTCGGATCTGACCGGGTTGACTTTTCAGGTTGGAAACGCGCCGAACGCTCTGTGGTCGGAACTCATTGACGGACTTGAAAGCGGCAAATACTCCATTATCTCCGAGCTGCTTCGGAGCGGTCAAAGAGAGGGTCGTTTTATTTGGGCTGACCGTCCTTACTGTACGAGTAACTACGCCATGCTTTCAAAAGCCGAATATCCCGATATCGATATCAATCAGGTTTTGTTCGCGAAGGTTGGATTGTTGAAGGGCGCGGCACACACGGATGTTTTCCTTGAATGGTTTCCTTACAGAGCGAAAACGGCACAATATTACAATAGCAATGACGATGCTTTCGCGGCGCTTGTAAAAGGGGAAATCGATCTTCTGATGGCGAGTCAGAATATGCTGCTAAACCTGACGAACTATCAGGAGAAACCGGGGTTTAAAGCGAATCTCGTTTTTAAATATTCGTCAGATTCCTTCTTCGGTTTTAACAAAGACGAAGAGATATTGCGCTCCATTGTCAATAAAGCTCTGCGCTATGCGAATGTCGAGGAAATCACCGGGCACTGGCAGCGGAAGATCTTTAATTATGAAAGCAAAATGATTAGAGACGCGCTTCCGTTCATCGTACTGTTCGTTGCGTTGCTGGTGGTGGCGTTTTTTGTGGTTTTCCTTTTCTATATAAAGAACCGACAGATCAACAAGAATCTTGAAAAACTTGTGTCGGAGCGCACAAAGGAATTACAGGGCGCCATTGAGGCCGCGAAAAACGCGAACAAAGCGAAGGGCGATTTTCTGGCGCGCATGAGCCACGAAATCCGAACTCCCCTGAATGCAATCATTGGACTCTCCGAAGTGGAGATGCGAAACGATCTCCCAAAAGATACACAGGGAAACCTCGAAAAAATATACGATTCGGGTTCGAATTTGCTCAGCATCGTCAACGACATTCTGGACATTTCCAAGATCGAGTCGGGGAATTTCGAGTTGGTTCCGGTGAAATACAACATATCCAACCTTATCAGCGATACAGTGCAGCTCAATATCATACGCATCGGCTCCAAACCTGTCACGTTCGATTTGCTGTTGGACGAAACTATTCCAAACCACCTCTGCGGCGATGAGATGCGGATCAAACAGGTATTGAACAATTTGCTCTCCAATGCCTTCAAATACACGAAAGAGGGCAGAGTGGCCCTCGAACTGGAATGGGAACGGAATAACAACGACGCATGGCTGATTTTTACCGTGAGCGACACGGGGCAGGGGATCAAGAAAGAAAACATCGAAAAACTCTATTCCGAATATTATCGGGCGGACAGTCAAGAGAACCGGTACATAGAAGGAACAGGGCTTGGGCTTTCCATCACGAAAAATTTGGCGGAGTTGATGGACGGCGGTATCGAGGTGGAGAGCGAATATGGAAAGGGCAGTACCTTTCGCGTAAAAATCCGGCAGGAGATCGTCGAGGCTGCCCCCATAGGCAGCGAGACGGCGGAAAAATTACGCCGGTTCCATTTTTTGGACAATCGGAGCGCAAGAGGCAAAAAACTCGTTCGCACACAAATGCCTTACGGCAAGGTCCTGCTAGTGGACGACGTTCAGGCGAATTTAGACGTGGCCAAGGGCCTGATGATGCCTTACAAGCTGAGGATCGACTGCGTTCTGAGCGGGCAGGAGGCAATCGACGTCATTCGCGCGATTCCCGACGACGCCCCCGCTTTCGAGAAGTACGACATCATTTTCATGGATCACATGATGCCGGAGGTGGATGGAATCGAGGCCGCCCGGGTTATCCGCGGCGAGATAGGGACCGACTATGCCCGGACCGTGCCAATCATAGCCCTGACGGCAAATGCCCTGAAGGGGAACGATGCGATGTTCCTCTCTCACGGCTTCGATGCTTTCATTTCCAAACCTATCGATATTATCCAGCTAGATACGGCGCTCAACCGATGGGTACGAGACAGGCACAGCGAAAAAACCCCGCCGCAAAAAGGACAGACGGCGCCGGATGATCCCGCCGTTTTCAGTACGCTTGACGGGCGCTGGGTGGAAAACGTGAACCTCAAGGCAGGGTTGGAGCTTTATGAGGACGAGGAAATATATCTGCAAGTCCTTAACTCATTTGTGACCCATACACCGGAATCGCTGGAGAAAATGCGCGAGGTCTCCAGCGAGGCCCTTGCGGAGTACGCGATAATCGTGCATGGGCTCAAGGGTGCGAGCGGCGGGATATGTGCCGAGGCAATTGCCGGGCAGGCGGAGATTTTGGAATCGGCGGCAAAGTCCGGCGATTTCGAGACAATCCTCGCGAAGAACGGTGTTTTTATAGAAACCTTCGAGACGCTGCTTTCCGCTCTGAGTGATCTGCTGCGAGATGTTCCGGCGAACTTATTTGAAGATAACTAAAAATTATTGTATAATGCGGGTATGGATGAACTAGCGAGGTTGAAGCAAAAATACGGAACGTTGCGGGCGTGCGTTGCCGCAGATGATATAACGCTCGGTGGAGGAAGATGCGTTATGGCATACGAAAACTGGAGGAAAGGCGGATGGCTGTTGTGTTGTCTTCTCGCCGCCGCGCTTCTGCTGATCGTCCCTCGGGCCGGGATCTCCGCGCAAGACTCTGCTCTGGATCTGACGGAAGCCGAGAAGAATTTCATCCGGGAACACCCCGTCATCCGCGTGGGCATCGATCCGTTGTTCGCTCCATTCGAATTTTTGGACAGTCATGGGAAATATACCGGCATCGCGCCGGATTACCTGGCGCTGGTCAGCGCGAAAACCGGCCTCCGCTTCGAGCCGGCTGTGGGCGTTTCTTACGCCGATGCGCAGAAAAAAGTAAAGTCATATGAACTGGATCTGCTCCCCACCTTGGGCTGGACGGAGGAACGAGAAAAAGACTTCCTTCTCTCTCAGCTCTACTATGAGTACAAGTTGGCTTTTGTGGTGCGGGAGGACAGCGACATCGGGGACATCTACGATTTTCGAGGGAAAACCCTCGCCGTGCAGGGGAATACGTCCAACGCCGACTTCGCTTTCTCCTACCTTCATGCCGGGCTCAGCCTGTACGAGTCAGAGGAGGAGGCCGTTCTGGCGGTCGCGGACGGCAGAGAAACGGTCATGCTCGGTTATCTGCCCTCAGTCTTGTATTCGATCCGAAACCTCGGCCTGCCCAACCTAAACTACATAACCTTCGACTCGGAGAACAACAACGGTTGGCATATGGGCGTGCGGGATGACTGGCCGGAGCTGCGGAGCATCCTGAACAAGGTCTTCTCGGCGATCACTCCTACCGAAAAATCCGCGATTCAAGCCCGATGGATACACTTGGTCAGCGGCAGAGAGAGACGGCAGGTGCTGAGTCTGCGTCTGGCGGGCGTGTCCGTTGTTGTCTTGCTCACCCTGCTGGTGTTTATCATGCGGAAGGTATCCAGCCACAGAAAGAGAATAGCCCGGCACCGACAGAATGAAACAGCCCTGCAGGAGATGGTCCGGCAGCGAACCGCGGAACTGCAAAGCCAAACGCGTCTGGCTGTGGAAGCATCTCGAGCCAAAAGCGTTTTCCTGGCCAGGATGAGCCACGAGATACGCACGCCTATGAACGCCATCATAGGTCTTTCCGAGGTGTTGCTCCAGCGCGACCTGCCCAGCGACGCGGCGGATAGCGTGTGGAATATAAAGCAGGCCGGAATCAGCCTGCTTTCCATCATCAACGACATATTGGACTTTTCGAAGATCGAAGCGGGAAAGATGGACCTTGTAAACGCTGATTATATGTTCAGTTCATTGATCCACGACGTGGAGAATATCATCAGATTCAGACTGGCGGAAAAGCCGCTCGAATTCATAACGAACGTCAACGCGCGGCTGCCCGGCAAGCTGCGCGGGGACATGGTCCGCGTCAGGCAGATCCTGCTGAACCTCCTCAGCAACGCGGTCAAGTACACGAACGAGGGCTCTATCACGCTAACCGTTTCCGGTACCTCCGAGAAACAGGGCGAAATCCTGCTCTCCTTCGAGGTGGCCGATACGGGGATCGGCATCAGGTCTGAGGATATAGGAAAACTTTTTGACAGCTTCAGCCAGGTTGACTCACAAAAAAACCAGGGCATCGAGGGGACCGGCCTTGGCCTCTCCATCTCCCAAAATCTGTGCCGAATGATGGGCGGCGAGATCACCGTGCGCAGTATATACGGGGAGGGTAGCGTGTTTACCGCCGTCATACCGCAGATCATTGCGGACGAGCGGTCCTTCGAGCTTCAGGCGAAGGAAGTCGAGGCGGCAAGGCACGACGCGGGGAAACGGAACATCGGATTCATCGCGCCGGACGCAAGAGTCCTGGCTGTAGACGACTCCAAAGTCAACCTGACCGTTATTAAGAAGTTGCTGGAGCCGTACAAGATGAAGATCGATACATGCATCTCCGGGGAGGAGGCCATTGTGCTCGTGAAGAGTAATTCGTATGATTTTGTCTTCATGGATCATATGATGCCGGGCATGGACGGAGTGGAGGCCACGGCGGCGATACGGAAGCTGGAATGCGGAAAAACCGTCCCCATTATCGCGCTGACCGCAAGCGCCATTTCAGGAATGCGGGAGATGTTTCTGGAGAACGGTTTCAGCGATTATCTCTCCAAGCCCATTGACTTGGCGAAACTGGACAAGCTCGTCGCGGCCTGGATAAAAGAGGACCTGAAAGTCCAAAAAAACTGATTCGATACCTCGGCGTCAGCGTTCAAATTAAAAACTCCGGCGCTTGGGCGCGATAGTAATTACTGAGAAATTCCTTGGTTCTATTGCTCCGGGGATTATAAAAAACCTCTTTTGGGCTTCCCTGTTCGACGATTTTACCCTGGTCCAGGAAAAGAACCTTGGTGGCCACTTGATACACGAAATTCATTTCATGGGAGACGAGGAGCATGGTTTGGCCGGCTTTAGCCATATCCGTGATAGTGCAGAGCACTTCCCCGACAAGTTCCGGATCCAGCGCCGAGGTCGGTTCGTCCAAAAGCAGGAGTTTAGGCTCCATTGCGAGCGCGCGGGCAATGCCTATGCGCTGCTGCTGTCCGCCCGACAGGTGCTGAGGGTAATAATCGGCGCGGTCGGACAGACCTACCTGATGTAATTTTTCCCTGGCAATCACATCCGCTTCCTCGTCGCTCATTTTTTTTACAACCTTCAACCCTTCCTTGATGTTTTCCAAAGCGGTCCGATGCAGAAAGAGATTGAACTGCTGAAAGACCATGGCGGTTTCCCTGCGGAGGGTCAATTTTTCTTTTTTCGAGATTTTCGAAAAATCGACCTGAAAACCTTCCAGGTCGATCCTGCCCCGGTCCGCCTTCTCCAGACAGTTCACCGCGCGCAGGAACGTTGATTTTCCGGCGCCGGAAGAACCAATCAGCGCCACCACGTCTCCCTTTTCTATGCCGACAGAAATATCGTCCAAAACCACGTTGTTATAAAACGATTTGGACAGGTTGCTGATTTTTATCATAAACGTCCTCCCTGCGCAGCTCTTTCTGCCGTCTCACGACGGATTTCCGGGGAAGAAACCTGAGGTCATCCCCCTTTTTACATTTCCGTCCGCCTGCGCCGGAATGGAGGAGCTCTTTTCCAAAACTCGCACCGCGTGTTCTATCAAAATCGTAAGCGCCCAGTAAATGATCGCCAGAGCCAGATAAACCTCGAAGAAACGGAAATTGCTGCCGGAGATGATCTTTCCGGCCGCCGTCATCTCTATTACGCCAGCCACAAAGGCGAGAGAGGTCCCCTTCAGCAGCCCTATCAGGGCGTTTCCCAGCGGCGGAATGGCGACCACGGCGGCTTGCGGTAAAATAACCCTGCGCAGTACCTGAAAATAATTCATGCCCAGGGATTCCGCCGCTTCGATCTGCCCTTTTTGGACCGATTGCAGGGCCGAGCGGATAATTTCCGAATTATACGCCGCCTCATTCAGGCCAAAGGTAATGAATACAAAGAGCAAATCCGGTACATTCTTTATGCTGTAACTGGTCCCCCGCTTCAGGTTGATATATTTCAAGATCATCGGGATAACGTAATACGTCATATACAGCTGCACGATCAAGGGCGTTCCGCGGATGAAAGAGACGAAAAACACGACGACCTTATCCAGGACGGGGATCTTCTTTGTGCGGACAAGCGCAAAGAGAAGACCCAGAATCAATCCAACGATCATCGACACGACGGTGATAAAGAGACTTTGAGGCAAAAACCTCAGCAGTTTAGGTATGGAAGAAAACACCGTGCTGATGTCAAATATTTTTCCCATAAACTCCCCCCTCGTATTTATTCAAACAAGGTCGTGGATAAATAGCGCTCCCCATTGTCCGGCGCGATGACCGCTATCTTTTGGTGTTCTTCCAGCCGCTCCGCCAATAGCCGCGCCGCGTAAACCGCAGCCCCCGACGAAAACCCCAGCAGGATCCCCTCTTCTTTCGCCAGCGCCCTCGCCGTTTCCGCCGCGTCCTGGTCGCTGACCTTGATTATCTCGTCGTAAATTTCCGTATCCAGAACCGGGGGTATGAAGCCCGCGCCGATTCCCTGAATTTGATGAGGCGATGGGGCGCCGCCGCTCAGGACGGGGGATTTCTCAGGTTCCACAGCCACGATCCGGACGTCCGCGCTGACACTTTTCAGATAAGCGCCGACCCCGGTGATGGT
>JAISXR010000147.1 GCA_031270375.1 Synergistaceae bacterium
GCCCGCAGGAGACGCAGTGCGAGGGTCTCTGCCGCTTGGGGAAGGCGAAGAACTTCGAGCCGGTCGCGATCGGTAAGCTCGAACGCCTCGTCGCCGACTGGAATTACGCGCGCGAAAAAACCCCAGCCGCCGGCGCGGCCGTCCCCAAAATCTCCGGCGGCAAGGTAGCCGTTATAGGTTCGGGCTCGGCAAGCCTGACCGTGGCGGGGGATCTCGCGAAAATGGGACATGAGGTCACGATGTTCGAGGCCTTTCACGCGCCCGGCGGGGTGCTGATGTACGGGATACCCGAGTTTCGTCTCCCCAAATCGATAGTCGCGAGGGAGATAGAATCCATCGCGGAACTCGGCGTCAAAATTGAGCTTAACGTGGTAGTCGGCCGCACGATCACCATGCCAGAGATACTGAGCGCGTATGACGCGTGTTTTATCGGGGTGGGGGCTGGCGCGCCGCACTTCCAGGGGATACCGGGCTCCACGCTGAACGGCGTCTACTCGGCGAGCGAATACCTGACGAGCATAAACCTGATGCACGCCTACGAATTTCCCGAGTACGACACGCCGGCGAAAAAATCGCGCGGCGTGGTGGTGATCGGCGGAGGCAACGTGGCGATGGACGCCGCGCGCTCGGCAAAACGCCTCGGGGCGGAGCGGGTGGCGATAGTGTACCGCCGCTCACTCACCGAACTTCCGGCACGCATAGAGGAGTATCATCACGCGGTGGAAGAGGGCATAGAGTTCCACTGGCTCTCGAATCCCAAGGCTTACATGGACGACGGCGCGGGGAAACTGAAGGGCGTCGATTGCATACGCATGGAACTCGGCGAACCCGACGAGTCGGGCCGCCGCAGGCCGATTCCGGTCGAGGGGGGCGATTTTTTCCTCGAAGCCGACACCGCCATAGAGGCGATAGGCCAGGAGGCCAACAGGGTACTTCTCTCCGCGTTCCCCGAACTGAAACTCAACAAATGGGGCTACATAGATGCCGACGAACGCACCGGCGCGACATCGGTTTCCGGCGTGTTCACCGGCGGCGACATTGTGACCGGCGCCGCGACGGTCATACTGGCGATGGGCGCCGGCAAGAGCGCCGCCGCCGCGATAGACGAGTACATCAGGGGGAAAGGCGCGGATAAAATTTCGCGATAGTCCGCAGCGAAGGATGATGTATCTCATGAACGATACGCAGCAGCGTTTTGACGGCGCGCAGCTGGCTTTTTTAAGTCGGGCGGCGCAGCGTTATATCTGGTGGGAGACGACAGACGGCTCGATGGTTTATCCTCAAAGAATACTTGCTCAAGTTATGAATCTGGGCACGTGGAATGACATGTGCCGGTTAGTCGAGCTTTTTACCCCGCGGGAACTTCAAGATGTTCTCGATAAAGCCGAAATCGGGCAATTCAACGAACGGTCGTGGCACTTCTGGCATAATCGCCTTACCGGCAATGTTCCTCCAATGCCTCAAAGGGTTCTTCAATGACAAAACTTACTCCTTGCTTTGATATTTTGCCGCATGCTCAAATGGCGCTGTGGCCTAAACTGGCTCCATGCAAGGATTTAGGGTTTGTCTTGTACGGGGGAACGGCTATAGCGCTGCGGATTGGGCATCGTTCGTCCGTTGACTTTGATTTCTTTTCGCATATTCCGTTGGACGAGGGAAAAGAAAAAGAGCTGCTGACGGCTATGCCCTTTTTGAACGCTTCCGAACGCATACAATTTTCGGAAAACACGCGCTCTTATTTGACGGAAACGAACGTTAAATTTTCGTTTTTCGGCGGCATACGTTTAGGCCGGATAGGTTATCCCATACTCACGGACGACGGTGTTTCGCAAGTCGCTTCACTGGGCGATCTCATGGCGATGAAGCTCGCCACATTGTTGAAACGGGTCGAAGCGAAAGACTATAAAGATATTGCCGCATTGCTGCGCGACGGGGTAAGTTTGGACAAAGGGCTGGCCGGGGCCGCGGCGTTATACGGGCGCCAATTTCCTCCAGCGGAAAGTCTGAAGGCAATGACTTATTTTCAAGGCGGCGATTTGGATCAGCTCTCTCAGGCGGACAGGGATACGTTGCTTTCTGCGGCAAAAAAACTGCCGATCAGGGAACTGCCGCAAATAGAAATAGTATCGAGAAATCTTACGATGGATGAATGATTCTGGAAATATGCGTCAATACAAAATCACAAACGCACCCCGGCGATAATATAGCTAATTTTTTTTTGCGGGGATGGAGATGTTCAGAATTTTGACGTCTACTCGGCGAGCGAATACCTGACGCGCATAAACCTGATGCACGCCTACGATTTCCTGGAGTACGACACGCCGGCGAAAAAATCGCGCGGCGTGGTGATGATCGGCGGGGGGTAACGTGGCGATAGACGAATATGTCAGAGGAAAGAGTGAACATAGCCTTCAATGAAACGTTGAATATTCGTTGAAAATAAAGTAGAATAATTTTCATGATTTGCGCGTCGAAGCAAACCGGCTTCGCCGCGCAAATTTATTTCCTTTGTGGAGGCGATGTTAGACATGGCAATCAACCTGCGCGGGCGCAATTTTCTCACTCTCAGGGATTTCGCAAAACGCGAGATAGAATTTTTGCTCGACCTCTCGGCCGACCTCAAGGCCAAGAAAAGAGCGCGCCTGTGGAACCCTCTGCTAAAGGGGCGAAATGTGGCGCTCCTATTTGAAAAATCCTCCACTCGAACAAGATGCGCCTTCACCGTGGCTGCCGACGACGAAGGGGCGCACGCCGAGTTTTTGGGCAAAAACGACATCCACTTCGGCGGCAAGGAGGACACAAAGGACACGGCGCGCGTCCTGGGCCGCATGTTCGACGGCATACAGTTCAGGGGGTTCAAGCATTCAACCGTCGAGGAGCTGGCGAAGTACGCGGGCGTTCCCGTGTGGAACGGGCTCACCGACGATTATCATCCCACGCAGATATTGGCCGACATGCTGACGATACGCGAACGATTCGGCACGCTCGCGGGCAAAAAACTCGTGTTCATGGGCGACACGCGCAACAACATGGGAAACTCGCTAATGATCGGGTGCGCGAAATTGGGGCTTCATTACGTCGCCTGCGGGCACAGCTCCCTCTTTCCGAGGGAAGATCTCGTGCGCGAGTGCAATGAGATAATCGCGGAATCGGGTTCCGGCGGCTCGGTGTCCGCTACCTCCGACCCAGCCGAAGCCGTGCGCGGCGCGGATGTCATATACACCGACGTATGGTACTCCATGGGCGAGGAGGACAAGGCGGCGGCGAGGAAGGCACTCCTTTCCCCGTATCAGGTGAACATGGAACTGATGAAGTCCACCGGCAATCCAGGTACGATTTTCATGCATTGCCTCCCTGCCTTCAAGGGCAACGAGGTCACCGAGGACGTTTTCGAGAGCACGAATTCGCTGGTGTTCGAGGAAGCCGAGAACAGGCTGCACACGATCAAGGCGGTGATGGTGGCGACGATAGGTGATATATGAGAATTTGATTTTTTAAAGGCGCCGCGGAACACCACGAGAAACATGCACGTTTTAAGCCGTGTTTACTTTTGCGCCCCGCAAGCGCCCCGCTCGCGCTTAGTGGCGCTATTCACGTTATTATAGTATCATTATGGGGCGTGTTAATTTGTTCCGCCAGGAGGCAATGGGATGAAAGTCACACTTGACGGTGCGGCGCTTCCAATCGAAGATAATTTGACGACTGACAAAGAAGCGATACTCGAAGCCGCCCGGAGAAGCGCCGTTTCGAAAAACCGTGTCATCGTAGGGATAACCGTCGACGACGTTCAGATAGAGGACGAAAACGCGTTTTTATCGCTCTCCGGCGGCATAGACATCCGTTTCTCCTCCCAACCGATAATTGAACTCGTCAGGGAATCGGTCGAGGAGGGGCGGAGATATATTCCCACGCTGCTGAAGGGCCTCGAGGGAATCGCGACCATGATAGAGGAGGGCCGCGTTGCGGACGCTCAGGTTCCCTTCAGCCAGGCTGTCGAGGGCATCAACTGGCTCGTCGGTGTGTTCTCCAAAAGCAGCGCTCTGCTCGGGATAACGGCGGACGGACTTTCGTCCGGCAATTGGAACTACGACTCCAAACGCCTCAACGAAACGCTCGAGGAAATGATATCGGTGATGGAGAGCGGGCGAATGATGAGAATGGCTTACATAATCCGCGAACGCCTCGTCCCGGTGATGAAACGATTCGCGTCGTACTGGTCGGACATATCGGCACAGCTTGAAAGCCCGCTTCAATGAGCCGAAAGTGAAAAAATGCCGCTGATTTGCGATTTCGCGTTACGTAACGTCGTTGCCGGCAATAAAACCGGCGACACCGTTAAAAGAGGTTCGGGTTCTTGTCGCTGAAAAAAGGTCTCACGTTCTTTCTCCTGTTGGCGCTCGCGGTATGCGGAGCGATATTGTTTTTCAGCATAGACCGCGCGTCTTTGGAGATATTCAAACAGGCCAACCGTTTCAGGCTTTATCTGGCGTTTATGTTCGTCACGTGTGTCTGGATGCTGGATGCCCTCAAGATATATCTTCTCACCAGGGCGGCCGGGGGAAGGCTCTCGTGGAAACTGTCGCTCGAACTCACGTGGATAAACTACTTCGGCGCCGCGATCACTCCGATGCAGAGCGGCGGCGGCCCGTTTCAGATGTACATCATGTACCGCAGCGGTATAAGCGTCGGGCAGTCGGTGGCCATAACGATAATCAGGACCGTGCTCGTCATGCTGATGCTGGGCGCCATGATACCGTTTACCGCGCTGGTGGAGGGTGACTTGCCCAAGTTTGGCTGGGGGGCGCGCGGTTTTGTCTTCTACGTGGTGATATTCATAATGGTGATATGGACCGCTCTGATAGTGAGCATAGTTAAGCCCGTCTGGGTCAAACGCGCCGCGGCCCGCATAATCACTTTGCTTCGGCGCGTCGGAATCCTGAAGGAAAAATGGGAGAAGAAGCTTTTAAAATTCGTCTTGAAGGAGATAGACGTTTACAACGAAAACTTGAGGGCTTTCCTGACCACGGGGAGAAAGCCCTTCATAGCCGCCGCCGTGGTGGCGTTCTTCCAGTTGCTGTCGCAATTGTCAGTGATGCCCTGCATGATTTGGGCGCTCGGCTTTCCGGTGAAATATTATCAGTGCGTGCTGGTGCAATCGGTGTTTCTATTTCTGCTCTACTTCATCCCGACGCCGGGAGGCAGCGGCGCGGCTGAAGGGGGCGCCGCGCTGGTGTTCAGCATGTTTGTGCCGTGGAACGTGGCGGGGATGTTGGGCATCGGATGGCGCGCGCTCACCGAGTACACGGGGATAATACTGGGCTCCGTGGTGGCCGTCCGCCGGATTGGCTGGAAACTCGCCAACGAGCTGCTGACCGTCGAACCGGCCCGCGAAACGGACGAAACCGACAGCAAAGGCGACGCGGGCGGCAGTTGAGGGAAACGATTTTCAAATACCGAGGGCTGGTGTGGGGAATTTTCGCCGCGGCGATACTGATTTTCCCCGTCTCTTTTTCCTCCGCGCGCGCGGCCGCTTCCGTCCCGCTTCTCGCGGCGGGGCAGGCCTTGAGATTTTGGGCCGCGGGCTTCATCCCCAAATACAGGACGCTCACAGTCGGCGCGCCCAGTCTTGTGACGAGCGGTCCTTACGCGTGGGTGCGCAATCCGCTTTACGGGGGCAACGGAATCATGGGCCTCGGATGGTCCTTAATGTCCGGGCCCGTCTGGTGCGCGGTTTTCGCCGTGGTTTACTTCGCGCTCTACTGCCTCGTCATCATACCGTTCGAGGAAAAATTTCTGTCCGAACGCTTCGGCAAGGAGTATGAGCATTACAGGCGCTCCACCCCTTCCATCATACCCCGCCCGGACAATTTGCGGGAAAAGTCCTCGCGCAGCCGCGGAGGTTTCGACTGGAAAAAATCATGGTTTATGGAACGCCATTCGCTCCGAATGAACGTTTTCGTCACTGTTCTGGTCGCCGTCCGTCTTTATTTCTCTTAAAAAAACATCCCGTGAGTTATATGTGCTCTATCGCCCCGAATAGCCGGTACCACGTGTTTTCGAACACTTTGCCCTCAGGCATCGGGACGTACGCTATGCCCTCGTTGGTAGCGGCTTGCGCGACCGCCTCCGCGATTCTGGGAGATGTCTCGCTTCCGAAAAATTTCGGGTATATGTGATCGGGAGTCAGGTTTCGCCTGTCGATAATCGCGGCTAAAGCGTCGGACGCCGCGAGCAGCATCAAGTCGGAAACGCGTTTCGCCCTCACGTCCAGGGCCCCGCGGACTATGCCGGGGAACGCGTGGATGTTCAGCAGCGCGTTCGATTCCTCGGTGTTTCCCGACGCGTAGATGAAAGCCCCGGCATGCGTCGCGTCCTCGCGGCTTATCTCGGGCTCGGGCAGAGATAAGGCCAGAACGACGGGCTTGCGGTTCATGCGCTTTATGTGATCCTTGGTGATGATATTTCCGCGCGAGAGCCCAACGAGTATATCCGCGCCCGACAGGGCCTCGTTCAGCCCCCCTTCGACCTCCCTAGGATTGGTGCGTGCGGCGAGTTCCGACTGGAATACATTCAAGTCCGCGCGCGCATGTCCCAATATTCCACGCTCGTCGAGTATCACCAGATCGCTGGCGCCGTCCCTGAGCAGCAAATCCGCGGCGGCGAGGCCAGCAACGCCCGCCCCGATGACGACGATTCTCGCCTCGGCCATACTTATGCCCAGAAGTTTGACCGAATTTTTGATTGCCGCCAGTATCGTCACGGCGGTTCCTTGCCGGTCGCCGCAAAACACGGGGATGTCGAGAACCTCGGACAGTGCCCTTTCGACGAAATACGCGTCCGGGCTCCCTATGTGTTCGATATTGACGCCACCGACGGTGGGGGCTACCATCCGGCAGAAATTTACGATTTCCTCCGGCGTTTCCGCGCGAATCGCCATCGGAACAGCGTCGAGGTCGCCAAAAAGCTTGAGCATCAGCGCTTTGCCCTCCAAAATCGGCAGCACGGCGTCAGGCCCTATATCGTTCATTCCAAAGACGCTTTTGCCGTTGCTCACCTCGGCCAGACGGTTGCCCCGTCCGGTGTACTCGAAAGCGTTTCGCCCGTCGAGCCGTATTTCCGCACATGCCGCGAGGCTTCCCGGTACATAGGCCATCCCGAGCTGACGCTCGTTTCTGATATTGACCGTTGGCATGTTCCGCACTTTGCCGAGGGCTTTTCTGTGGAAATCCAGAATTTCTTTTTTATTCTTGCGCTCCGTCATCGTCAAATCCCTCCGGTTTTAGAATTGTCATTGGATTTTCGAGCGTCAAAACCATCCCGTCCGTCGCCGCGATCACTTTTGCCGCGAGACGGCGCGATATGTATTCCCCGCCCCTATCGAGCAAGTCGGCGCCCATGTGAGTGATGACCGCTGCCGCCGGGGCGGTGCGCGCAAGCAGCGATTCGACGTCCGGCAGCGACATATGATCGAGCTTCGCGCGGGGAAACATCAGGGCCGTGTTGATGACGAGAAGTTCGCAGGTCCCATACCTCGACGGGAAATCCGGCAACGGCGCCGTGTCGCTTATCACACCCCATGAGGGCAGCCCGCTCGCCCTGAAAACGCACCCATAACACTCCACACCGTGATGGGAATGTATGACAGATTCTATCGTCACTCCGCCGACCGGCGACGTGAATTTGCCGTCCTCATGGATTGCCGTTTTGGCTATCCTAGGCAGGAGATACCTCATGATAACACGATCCTCGTCCTCCAGCGCGTCGCGGGTGGAGAGGATGAATCCGCGCGGCGTCTGCGATTTCAAGACCATTCCTTCGACAAGAGCGTTGACGTCGGAGCTGTGATCTATATGCCTGTGGGTGAGAATGATCGTGTTGATGTCTATGGGCGACAGTGAAGGCCGTGCCTCGCATATCCGGACGAGGCTGCCCGGCCCGGGGTCAATCACCCCGCGCGCGCCGCCGTAGGAAAACCATATTCCCCCCGACGAACGCCTTTGCGATAACATTATAAAACGCGTTCCCGCGGTTCCGAGGAAACGAATGAAGTTGACGGGATACCTGACGAGCGGCAATATGCTACCTCCATTTACAAAATTTTTAAAAATTTATTTTTTTAGTATCTTAACGCTCCTTAACCTTTATTGATATATTATATCCCGTCATAACGCTCAAATGGCGGAATCCGCTTTTTTTTGCGGCACGATTGAGTAAAAGCGCGTATTATGTGGTATTCTCTTGATGAGCGAAAAAACGCGGGGAGGTGGAATGTTTGAGTGATTCCCGAGATACGTGGAGGATGGGCGACCTGCTCGACGCCATGTCGGGTTCGCATATCCCTAATTATGTGACGATGGTGATTCAGGAAGTTCAGAATTGGCTGGTATCCTCGCTTTCTGAGGATTACACGGTCGATCTTACCGAGATAGCATCGGGCGAACATACCGCCTCCGCCGATATGGAATATCTGTTCTCGCAGATAGAGTGGGCAAATTCTTACGCCGACGTGCTGCCCTCGAAAACGGAGCCCCGTCAGGAGGACGCTCTCATTCTCTCCGTCGGGCAAATGATCCTCGACGAAGGCCTCCGTATGCTGGTGGATCACGCGGCGTTGTTCGGCCGCGATATCTGCCGCAGGGTGTGGCTGATCACCGATACGTGGGTTATAGGGGATGTGCTGCCTTATATGGCGCATCTGAAAGCGCTTCGCGAAAATGGAATTCAGTTGCACTGTATGCTAGTGACCCCGTGGAATTATGTCGAGGTGCCGTGGAACAAAGAGACCGAAGAACGTAAATAACAACGGCGATAAACGTCAGAAGACAAGCGGGCGGGCTTATGGCCCGCCCGTCTCTTGGCTTGAATTATTATCGCAGTTTTTTTACAGTTTTTTTACACCTTCCTGCTGCCCGGTTTTGTCATCGGGATGCCCTGTGCGCAGAGCGGACATCCGGCCTCGTCCCACGATTTGATATCCAGCGACGCCAGAGCCTTGAAATCCACGCCGAAATCAACGCCGCCATTTGAGCGGTCGACTATCGCCCCGATTCCTACCACCGTCGCGCCGGCTTCCCTGATAATTTCGACGACCTCTTTCACCGAGCCTCCGGTGGTCACGACATCCTCGACGATGAGGACGCGTTCGCCCCTCTCGACTTTGAATCCGCGTCTCATCGTCATGACGCCGTTTTCGCGCTCCGTGAAGATGTTTCTGGCCCCGAGCGCTCTCGCCACTTCGTAGGCCATGATGACGCCGCCGAGCGCCGGGCCGGCCACAGTGTCCGCGCTCGTTCCGCCGAGCTGAAACGCGCCGGCGAGACGTTTGCACAGGTCTTCGCTCTCGGATGGATGCTCGAAAAGTCTGGCGCACTGCATATACCTGTCGCTGTGACGCCCCGATGTCAACCGGAAATGCCCCGTCTGAAGCGCCCCGAGCTTCCTCAATATCTCCAGCGGTTCCTCCATAATCATATCCCTCTCAATCTAAAATAAGGCTTCCCGTGAGTTCGCTCACGTCCTCTATGCCGTTTTTGTCCAAAAACTCACCCAACTCCCGCAAGATACGGTGGCCCGCCATAACGTCGGCGATATTCGCCGTCCCCACCATGACCGCCGTCGCGCCAGCGATCATGAACTCGGCGGCGTCCGTGCCAGTCATGATGCCGCCCATGCCGACCACCGGAATGCGCACGCTTGCCGCCGTTTGCCATACCATTCTGAGGGCGATGGGTTTTATCGCGGGCCCCGAAAGCCCGCCCGTAATATTCGCCAGCACCGGCCTGCGCGCACGCGCGTCTATCGCCATTCCAGTGACCGTGTTTATCAGGCTCACAGCGTCCGCACCAGCGTCCTCTGCCGCACGGGCTATCGCCGTTATGTCCGTGACGTTGGGCGACAGCTTCACCATCAGCGGGCGCGAACAGACTTTTCGAACCACCGATATCACTCTGGCGGCTTCCTCTGGCGACGCGCCGAACTGAGCGCCGCCCTGCCTGACGTTCGGGCACGAGATATTGAGTTCAATTATCGCGACGGGCGCATCCGACAGCTTGCGCACCGCCTCCGTATAGCTTTCGGCGGTGGAACCCGCCACGTTCGCTATCACCGCAACGCCCCTCGAGACGAGGCGCGGCAGTTCGTCCCGAATGAACGCTCCGACGCCGGGGTTTTGAAGTCCGACGCTGTTCAGGATGCCCGATGCGGTCTCCGCTATCCTGGGCGGAGGGTTGCCCGCCCTCGGCTCGTCGGTGAGCCCTTTGACTGAGACGGCACCCCACGCGGAAATATCGTACAACTCGTCGTACTCGCGCCCGAAACCGAACGTACCGCTGGCGGCTATCAGCGGATTTTTCAGTTTGACGCCGCACAGCTCCACCGGCATGTTAATCACGAAAGCACGACCTCTTCCGCGCCGAAAACCGGGCCGTCCCTGCATACCCGCCTATACCCGGCCGTGCCATGTACGGCACAGGAACACACGAGGCACGCGCCGACGCCGCACCCCATGCGTTCCTCCAGCGACACGTACAGAGGGACGCGGCGCGCGGCGCAAATTTTTTTGAGCGCTCCCATCATCGGCTTCGGCCCGCACGAAAAAATCACATCGGGCCGTTTGGAGGTGAGCGCGCCCGTCACCCTGTCCGTGATGAAACCGCCGATGTCGAGCGTCATTTCGGACAGTTCGTTCATTTCTTGGGCGCCGAATACGGAGCGCTCGTCGCCGAATCCCAGAAAAGATCTCAGCCCGCGAACCGTTCCGCTCAATGTCTTTGCCAGGTACAGCAGGGGGGCGACGCCCAAGCCGCCGCCGACCAGCCATATATCCCCGGAGGAATCGAGCGGAAATGGATTCCCGAGCGGCAGGAGAATTTTTGTCGTCCCGCCGGGTTTCAGCATGGCCAAATTGCGGGTCCCCTCGCCAACGAGCCTGATTATGAACCTCACCAGATTTGCGGCCGGGTCGAAGCCGGCTATGCTGATCGGCCGCCGCAGAAAAACCCCGGGAGCCGCGAGATGCGCGAACTGTCCAGGCCGGAGGGTTAAAGGATTATGATTAAAGAGGGTGTGGAGAGCCTGCTCCCTGCCGGGTTCGGGCAGAGCCCGAGGTTCTGTTCCCGCGGTTTTGGGTTGTCCGGCCAGTTCGAAACGGAGATCAGCGACATCCTCGGTCAGCCGCTCGTTCGAAACGAGGCGCGCCGCGTAATCGCGCGGCATTATGCGCGCCTCAGCACGACGCGAATCTCCTCGCGCATCCGAATGGCCTCTTCCCTGGCCGCTCCAACGAAATCGTCCGTACCACGTTTTTTATGCGCGCATATTATGCTTCTCGACGCCGCGACCACCGCGCCCTCGCCGCGGTCATCAAAGCAAGCCGCCAGATGTTCCGCGGAAGCTCCCTGCGCACCGTATCCGGGGATAAGAAAAAACGTGCGCGGCATCTTGCGCCTGAGCGCCGCCCCCTGTTCGGGATAAGTGGCGCCGACGACCGCCCCCACTGAGCTGTAACCCTCTTCCCCGATCAACCCTTCCCCCCACTCGGCGATTTTTTCCGCCACCAACTCGTACATCGGCCGCCCGTCGCGTAATACGACATCTTGAAATTCTTTCCCCGACGGGTTCGAGGTCTTGGCGAGGGCGAATATCCCCTTGCCGGAGACGGCGCAGTCGGCGATGAACGGCGACATGCCGTCGGTGCCGAAATAAGGGTTCACCGTCAGAAAATCGGCGGGGAAAGGCGAGTCGTCCCTGAGATACGCGGCGGCGTAGGCATCGGCGGTTGAACCGATGTCGCCGCGCTTAGCGTCGGCTATGACAGCATATCCCAGCATTTTGGCGCGCTCGATGGTGCGCCTGAAACACTCCATGCCCGCCGTCCCCAGCGCCTCGTAATAAGCGGCCTGCACTTTGACGCAGGGCACGATGTCCGGCAGCGCTTCCAGAAGCGCGGAGTTGAACGCGTATATCGCATCGGCGGTTCCGGTATAAGTATGGGCCAGCGCCTCCGGCACGTAGTCGATTTTCGTGTCCAGCCCGAGCGCGGAGGGATTGCCGGTCTCTCGTATTTTCCCGATCAGACGGTCTATCCGCACGCCCATTCGCCTCCGTGGACGATCTCTCCGCCCGCGATGGTGCATTTAACCATTCCCGAGAGCGTCCGCCCGCCGAACGGGGAGTTGTGCCCCCGGGATACGAATTTCGACGGGTCGACGGTCCATTCGGCGTCAGGAGCTATTATCGCGATGTCGGCGATGTTTCCCTCCTCTATTTTGCCGGCGCCGAGGCCGAGGATTTCCGCCGGAGCCGAGGTCATCCTGCGGAACAGTTCCTCGGGGGAGAATATGCCGCCCTTGACGAGCACTGTCCAGCAGATGGAAAATGCCGTCTCGAAACCTGAGATACCATTCGCGGCGAGGGCGTATTCAACATTCTTGTCGTCGACGTGATGGGGAGCGTGGTCGGTGGCAATGCAGTCGACAGTACCGTCGGCGAGGGCCTCTATTATGGCTTGCTTGTCGTCCTCGGTGCGCAGTGGGGGGTTCACCTTGGTATTCGTGTCGTAGTCTTTGACCCATTCGTCGGTGGCATAGATATAGTGGGGCGCGGTCTCGCAGGTGACAGCGACGCCGCGGCGTTTCGCCTGCCTGATGATCTCGGCGCCTCCCCTCGTGGAGACATGGGCGATGTGGATGCCCGTGTTTTCTGTCTCGGCCAGGATGCAGTCGCGCGCTATCATGGTTTCCTCCGCCGCTCTGGTGATGCCGGGCAGCCCGAGCGCGGTCGACCAGTAACCCTCGTTCATCAGGCCGCCGTCGGTCAGGTCGGTGTCCTCCGGATGCGATATCACCTTGAGCCCGAAGCGTTTCGCGTAACTGAGCGCCAGCCTCATCCGTACCGCGTTTCTGACGCATCTGCCGTCGTCGGAGAGCGCCGCGGCGCCGGCCTCCGCCAGTTCGCCGGCCTCGGTGAGTTCCTCTCCCGATAAATTTTTCGTGATCGCGGCTATGGGATGCACGCGTACTGGCCCTGCCACTGAGGCTTTTTTCTTTATGAATTCGGTCACGACGGCGTTGTCGTTCACCGGAAAAGTGTTCGCCATGCAGCATACCGACGTGAAGCCGCCCTTCGCCGCCGCGGCGACGCCGCTCGCTATGTCCTCTTTTTCCTCGAATCCCGGCTCTCTCAGGTGACAGTGTATGTCGACCAGGCCCGGGGACACTATCATGTCCGTGGCGTCTATCGTTTTGAATCCGTCCGCCGTCAGATTTTCGCCGATCCGCGATATTTTTCCGCCCTCTATCATCAGGTCGAGTCCCTTCATTCCGCCGGGCGTGACGACCACTCCGCCCTTTATGAGAAATTTGCCGCTCATCCTCAAAACCCTCCAGTCTCGGGCTTCTGCCGCGTCATCATGAAAAGCAGCGCCATGCGCACCGCCACGCCGTTCGTCACCTGTTCGTCGATTTTCGCGTCCGGCAGATTCATGGCCTCCGTGGATATCTCGACGCCCCTGTTCACGGGTCCTGGATGCATCACGAGTGCGTGTGGTTTTGCCAGGGCGACGCGCTTCTCGGTGAGGCCGAAGAATTTGTGATACTCGCGCACAGTCGGGAAGAGACCTTTTTTCTGACGTTCGAGCTGAATGCGGAGCCCCATCACGACATCCGCCCCTTTTACCGCCTCGTCAACCCTATCGGTTATCTCGACACCCAGCTTGTCAAGTTCGGGTGGAAGCAATGTCGGTGGGCCGGCCAGGATTACCGACGCCCCCATTTTCGTGAGGCCGTAGATGTTCGACCGCGCTACCCTGCTGTGGCGTACATCCCCGACTATGGCCGCGCGAAGCCCCTTTATCGCGCCGAAACGCTCCTTTATCGTGTACATGTCGAGTAGCGCCTGCGTTGGGTGTTCGTTGATTCCGTCGCCCGCGTTTATGACGGCGGCGCGCACGTTTTTCGCCATGAGATGGGGCGCCCCCGTCATTGGGTGCCTCATTATCAGGACATCCGTGCCCATCACGTCGAGCGTCCGCGCCGTATCGATGAGCGTTTCTCCTTTTGACACGCTCGATGTCGACGCCGAGACGCTCGAAGCCGTGCCGGACATATATTTGCAGGCGAGTTCGAACGACATTCTCGTGCGGGTGCTGTTTTCGTAGAAGATCGTGATTATCGATTTTCCCTGGAGATGCGGTGTTTTTTTGTTGTTGGAGGTTATCACGACTTTCATCAGGTCCGCGGTGTTCAGTATCTCGTGTATTTCTTCCGGCGTGGTGTCCCTCAGTCCCAGCAGGTCTTTTGATTTTAGCATTTTTATTCCCCGCCTTCGTCGGTCTTATCGAGCACGAGCACGCAATCCTCGGGCTCGAAGGGTACTATATGCACGGCGATGTGTTCGTTTCTCGATGTCGGGACGTTTTTGCCGACATAATCGCTCTTTATCGGCAGATCCCTGTGTCCCCTGTCGATGAGAACCGCCAGCTGGATGGTGCGCGCCCTGCCCAATTCCATTATCGCCTCCATGGCGGCTCTTATGGTGCGCCCCGTGTAAAGGACGTCGTCGACGAGTATCACGTCCATGTCCGTAATGCTGAAAGGGATATCGGTGCCGTTGATGACCGGATGCGCCGCAAGAAGCGACAGGTCGTCCCGATAGAACGTTATGTCGAGCCTGCCGGTGGGAACAGTGACGTTCTCCACCTGGCCGATGTGGGCGGCGAGCCGGTTTGCGAGCGTGACCCCCCGGCGCTGTATCCCGATCATAACGACGTTCGACGTGCCTTTGTTCTTTTCGATGATCTCGTGAGCTATCCGCGAGACGGCCCTTTTCATCGCGGCAGCGTCCATTATCCTAGCTTTTTCCCTCAATACTTCCACCTCCTGGTTTTTGCTAAAAAAAAGCCCCACCGTCCTTTTAGGAGGCAGGGCTCACAGTTAACCGCACGCATACAACCCGCCTTTTCGGCCTCTCGGGACCGAATTAAAGGACTTAATTTAAAAACATACTATCATGGACGGGGCGGTTTGTCTATCGACTATAGCCCTGAATCTCTGCCTCTCTGCCAAGGTGTACATCTGTTGCCGTGAGGAGAGTTTATGATTATAATTTCACCGGGATAGGGGGCGTTTTTATGGCTGTACAACTCAAAATTTTCATGCAGGGGCGTTTTTTCATGCCGGGATGCTGCGGCATAACGGCGCTTCGCGCGACCGACGGCGAGGAATTGTTCTCGAACCCCGAAGAATTTCGGGCGCCTGTGGGAAAATTCATCGACGCCGCGAAAAAGCGTTACGGCGAGGCGTTGGACATATCCGCGGTCAATTCGTGGGGATTCTTCTCGCTGTGGGATGTCGTGCGCCTTGGGATAAAACCCGCCGTGCCAACCTGGGTCATTGGCTCAAAAAAAATTCACGAGGGCGTTCCCTCACAGGACGGCCTGTTCGCGGCGATAGACGCGGAACTCAGCCGCGCGTCCTGAGATATTCCAGGACGGACTCCACCGAGAGCCTGAGCATGTTGGTGTTTGCGGCCTCCGTGTAATACCCCATGTGAGGCGTCGCTATGACGTTTTCCAGATGGGCCAGGCTCCAGTCGGCCGGCGGTTCCCCGTAGTGGACGTCGATCGCGGCGCCGGCGATCCCACCGTCCCCGAGCATGGTTTCGAGTGCGGCGTAGTCGACTATCTGGGCGCGCGAGGTGTTTATGAAGTATGAACCGCGCTTCATCAGCCCAAGCAGTTCGCGCGATATCATCCCCTCGGTCTCGGGAGTGTATTTCAGGTGAACGGACACCACGTCGGCCTCGCGCATCACCGTTTCGATACCGGCATACCTGACGCCATATTTTTCCTCCAGTTCCCGATTTTTGCAAATGTCACACGCGATCACTCCCGCGCCTAGCAGCGAGACTTTGCGCGCCACCAGCGCCCCCACCGCCCCGGTTCCTATGACGCCCACCGTGGAGGATGCCAGTTCCCGGCCCAACATGCCGTCGAGCGTCCATATTTTATCCTTCATCCGCCTATCGGCAAGCGATATACCGCGAATGGCGTTCAGGATGAACCCCAGCGCGAACTCGGCGACGGAATTGCTGCCGTACTCGCCTATGCCCCGCACCGTTATGCCGCGCGAATTGCAGTGCGGCACGTCGAGATAATTGCTGTAGCCTATCCCTATGAACTGCATGAATTTGAGGCAGGTCCATCCGTCGATTATATCGTTGCCCGGCTGATTTATCTTGAAGAATATTACCTCCGCGCCGTGTCCCCGCTCGCCCAGCGTCTCCTGAGAGCAGGGGCGGTCGTCGTAACCGACGACATCGCCGTATTCCATCAGCGGAGCGACGATGCCCTCTCCGTCACGGACGTTTGCGCGGTAATCCTGATCGATAAAGACTATCTTCATTGACGGTCATCTCCATTGAAAACCTGCGTTTCCTGTTTTCGTCAGCCGAGAGGCTCCGGAAAATCCTTGCCGGGGAAGTATCGGCCGCCGAAATTGAACAGGAAAACGCCGAATAATATTATCGCTCCGCCGGTCAGCGTTCCCATGCCCGGAATTTCCCCGGCGATCAGAAAACCGAGCAGCGATGCGACAAAAGGTGTTAGGAACATGTAGTTGCTGACGTGCGACGCTCCGGGCGCGCGCTCGATGGCGACGGACCAGGTGACGTACGCGAGGGCGCTCGAAAAAATTCCCAGGACGGCGGCGTAATACAAAAAAACCGGTTCGGCCTGGCGCGCCTCCTCGAAAGCCGAGGGTGCGAATACCGCGAGCATCGCCGTGCCGAAGAATATGCTGAATATAGACGCCTGCAACCCAGAATAGATTTTTACGAGTTTCCTCTGCTGAAGATTGAACGTTCCGAGCAAACACGCGGCGGCGATCAGCCAGGGAATGCCCCTTCCCGTGCTCAAGACGCCGTTCCAAAGCGTAAGCGTCAGTATCCCCGAAAATTCGACGGCAATAGCCGCCCACTGGATGGCGCTCAATTTTTCCCTGAAAAACGCCCAAGACATCAAGGACGTGATGACGGGCGCCGTGGCGAGGATGATGCTGGCGGTCGCCGCCGTCTCCATGGCGGAGCCCTTGTTGAAAACGATCATGTACAAAAAGAAACCGATCGCGCCGGCGAACGCGAATTTCGGCGCGTCCTTGAACGCGGGGCGGCGCACGCCCAACATTGGGGCCAAGACGAGAAGTATGGCCGAAGCTATGATGTAGCGAAGCAACCCCAGCGAATAGACCGAAAAATGACGCAGCGCCATTCGCGTGTAAACGTACGCCAACGACCATCCCAATATGGAGATGACCGCGAATACGTGATAACTTACTTTGCGCTTTACGGGAGATTTATGCTCTTGTATGATGTCTTTATCTTTCTTTCCATTCTTTTTTGAGGAGAGAAAAACAGTTCTGGTCGATCAATCCCTTCAGGGATGGCGTGTAATCCCGGAGCGTCCCTTCCAGAGTGAATCCCAGTTTTTTCAAAAGCCCGGCTGAACGGTCGTTATCGACGTTGATGAACGCCTCCACCCGCTCGAACCTCATGATATTGAACCCGTAATCCAGAATCGGCATCAGGGCTTTCCTCATATAGCCGCGTCCCCAGCATCCGTAATCCAGTTCATACCCCAGTTCTCCCCGGCGTGCGGCCCTGTTGAGATTTTGGAATCCGCAGGTGCCTATGAGAACCCCCTCGCGTTCGACGCCCCACCTTATTCCGGCGTCGTTTTCCCATAGAGACCTGAGTACGTAGAGCATCTGCACCGAATCTTCGTGAGTGAGAGGACCGCTCGACATTTTCTCGGTGACGTTTGGGCTTCCCCATATATGGCTGATGGCCTCGATATCATCATCCGCGAGTTCGCGCAGGACGAAATCGTCAATCTTCAAAACAGGGAAAAAACCGGCCATAGCCACCGCCTCCACAAGTCGCGCGAAATGCGCGAATATTCACAACGATATTATCATATTAATTAGAGGAAACTCCGCCGCCGGCATTCGGTATGTCCTGTTTGTTGAAGATCGCCGGACGTTTCTCCAGAAAAGCGTCCACGCCCTCCGCGTAGTTCTCGGAACGCGACAACAGATCCTGATACTTTATCTCCCTGTCGAGACACTGGTCGAAACCCTGGAATACGGTTTGGTTTATCAGGGTCTTTGTCAGCGCGACCGCGTCATACGGCAGAGCGACAAGTTTTTTGGCGAGAGCCATCGTCTCGCTCTCGAGATTTTCTTTGGTAGTGACCACGTTGACGAGGCCCATTTCGTACGCTTTGTCCACCGTGAGGAGTTTGCTCAGCATGAGGTATTCCGTGAGGCGGCCGAAACCCAAATATCTTCCCAATATATAGGTGTATCCCATATCGGGAATGAGCCCTATATTCAGAAACGCTTCTATGAACAGAACATCATCGGCGGCGACCTTGAAATCGCACAGCAGGGCGATACTGCATCCAGCGGCGGCCACCGCGCCGTGCAACGATGCGATTACCGGTTTGCGGATGGAGCGAATCTTGCGGCCGACACTCCCTGCCGCCCGAACTACCCTGACCAGTTTTTGGGCGTCTTTCTCGTCCAGGCCCTTTTTGAGCGAACGGATATCTGCCCCTGAACAGAAAACACGCCCTTCTCCGCGGATCACGATGACCCGCACGCTCTCGTCGTCGGTGCAGAGATCAAGGACATTCCCGAGATCCATTAAAAGTTCTTCCGAAATGGCGTTGAAATTTTTGGGAGAATTGAGCGTTATGGTTGCGATTTTGTCGCGTGCCTTGAATACGATGTTCTCAAAATCCATGCGCATATCCTCCTCGAAATCGAATCCCCCTTACGAGGGCGCTTACCTTTTCACGCCGAATTATCGTACTTTTTGCGTTTCTTGTCAAAACAGGTCAAACCCCGGGGCGGCGCCTCGAGGTTTGACCCGCGGTTTTATGCCATGTTGGCTTTGTAGCTTTCCTCTATCTTGCTCAGTTCCTCGGAGGTGAGTTCCCAATCGGCCGCGCGCGCGTTCCTTTCGATGTTCGCGGGTTTCGTGGTGCCGATGAGCGCCGTTGTGACACCGGGCTGAGCCAGCACCCAGTTGATGGAGACCTCAGCCACCGATACGCCGCGCGCGTCTGCTATTCCGCGCAGCGTGTCGATGACCTTGTTGCATTTCGCCCACTTCGCTTCTCCGAAAAAGTCGTAGAAACCGGCGCGCAGTTCCTTGCCCGTGGCCTTCGGGGGCTCCTCGAACGCGCCGGTGAGTATGCCGCCGCCCAGCGAACCGTAGGTCATTATTCCGAGATCTTTTTCTTTGGCGAAGGGGATGACCCCGTTCTCAAAATTCGAGCGGTCGAAGAGCGAGGCAGAGGGCTGTATGCCGTTTATGCCGGCCACTTCGACCGCGCGCTTCATCTGGTCGACGCTGAAGTTCGACACCGCGCCCGCGCGAATCTTGCCCTCCTTCTTCCATTTGGCAAGCAGCTCCAGCGCGCCGTCGTTGCCGTTGTTGAGGTCGGGCCAGTGGATGAAGTAAATATCAATGTAGTCGGTGCCGAGACGCTTCAGCGAATTTTCCAGCTCGGCCGCCGCGACCGAAGGAGCGAGACACCTGATGTAATCGCCTGTTATCGTGTAGCCGTCAGTGCCGAGCACCCGGTGGACGCCGAACTTGGTGGATATGACGGCCTTGTCGCGGCGCCCCTTCAAGGCCTTGCCGACGGCGGCCTCGGCCTCGTAGGCCGTGCCATAGGCGGGAGAAGTGTCTATCAAATTCACTCCGATATCTATCGCCTTCTGTATGGTCTCGATGCAGCTGTGCTCGTCGACCGCGCCGAAAAAGTCGTTGCCCATCGGCCACGTGCCCAGCCCTACCACCGAAACGTCTATGCCGCTCGCTCCGAATTTTCTGTACTTCATCTGTCGCACCTCTTCCTTATGTATTTATTATTTATTGATATATTGACGTTTTTCTAACGCGCCGCGCGCAGGCCGGCCAGTTTGGTAAACACGTCCCGATCCTTCAGGCCGTAATAGGCCGCCTTGTACGCGTCGAAAGCCCTGTCGTAAATCTCCACGTTCGCCGGTATCGGTTCGTAATTGTCGCCGAACCTGACCATGTTCCTCACGAATTCGTCCGGGCCGGAAATCAACCCCGCGCCAACGGCAGCGAGTCCGGCCGCGCCCAGAACCGCGGCGTCCGAGACCACTAACGTGCGTATCTTTCGCGCCAATACGTCGGCAAGCGTCTGACACCACGTTTTCGACTTCGACGCGCCTCCGGTGACGGTGACGGTGTCGTCCATCACGACGCCCGCCGCCAGCACAGACTCCAGTATGTGACGCGCCTCCAGGGTAATCCCCTCAATGACCGCGCGCACGATGTCGGCCTTCGTATGGGTGCTGCGCAGGCCCAAAAACATCCCCGTCGCGTTGGTGTCCCATGTCGGATAGCCCGAGCCGAACAGCGCCGAGTAGAATATTACGCCGTTACTACCCGGCGCGGACTTTTGCAGATATTTTTCGTCCATGATCACGTAAGGGTCGATGCCTCTGGCCACGCCCTCCGCGACATCCTCCGCGCAGAGCGTGTCGCGGCACCAGCGATAACAGGTCGCGCCGGAGACCTGAGGCCCTTCCACCTCGAACACGCCGAGAGTCGGCGATGACGGTATCATCAAACCATCGAGCGCCGCGAAGTCGGGCTTCGCCAAGCCGATCGCGAGCAAGCCGAACGTCCCGATGGTGAGCGAAACCGCGCCGTCCTTTATGACGCCGGCTCCCATCGCGGCCAACTGCTGGTCGCCGGAGCCCGCCACTATCTTCGTCCCGACGGCGAGACCGGTCTTTTTCGCTACATCGCCCTTTATGACGCCTACTACCTCAGCGGGTTTGCAGAGCGGCGGGAATTTTTCCGGACCGAAACCCAGTGCATCCGCTAGTTCTCTGTTCCAATCGAGCGTACGGACGTCCATCAGCCCGGTGACCGTCGCGTTTGAAATTTCCGCTACGAATCCGTCGGAGCCGAACGCGTGCATGATGAGGCTGTCGACCGAGGCGAAATATTTCGCGCGCGCGTATTTTTCCGGCTCGTTCTTCTTTATCCAGTAATATTTGGTGACGGCGAATATGTTGTAGCCCGGCATACCGGTTATCTCGCCGCGCCGCTTTGGGGACATCTTCACGTTGATCTCGTCCATTAGGCTCTCGGCGCGCGAATCGAGCCAGATTATCACCTTGTCGTCGATTACGTTGAGTTCCGAGTCCACCAGACAGAACGACGAACGGTTCACCGAAAACCCCACCGACGCTATCTCCGACGGGTCGAGCCCGGAGTCCGTCACCGCGTCCCGCACCGCCTCAAACGTGATATCGACGAGGAAACGCGCGCCGACTTCCACCCAGTTGGGCTTGGGCTCGTCGAGTTTATACTCCCTGTACCCCTTGCCCACGACGATGCCGCTCATGTCGAACACCATCGCCTTGGTTCCCGTGGTGCCCACGTCGATTCCCATCACGTATCGCGTCACACGAAACACCTCCCCCGTATTCGCGTTTCAGCCCTTGTAAGGCGGGACGAGGCCGATCTCGCGCATCTGATCCAACGCCTCTATTATCGCCGCGGCCGCGCGCGTGCCCATCAAGTCGGCGCCGGCAAGCAGGAAAGAGTAAGCGTTCTGTGGGCGCGGAAACTTGACCCCGGCCACCTTCAACTTGACGTCGGTGCCGGCAAGCGCGCGCTTCATGAGCAGGAACTGTTCCATGGAGGGCCCCTCGAACTGGCCGGTCGACGTCTTCGCGTAGTCGATGCCCGTCTCGGCTATCATCCGGCAACCCGCGGTTATCTCCTCGTCGGTGAGGAAGCAGACATCGAGGATGCACTTGGTGACTAAGCCACCCGCCGCCGATTTGAAATCTTTCAGCTCCTGGCGGACGACATCATATTTTTTATCACGCAGAGCGCCGACGTTGATCACGATATCCACGGCCCCGCATCCGGCGGCGGCGGCGATCTCGGTCTCGTGAGCCTTGAGTATGCCGGGGCTCGCGCCGAACGGAAAGTCGATGCCCGTTGCCGGCATGACGTCGCTGCCGGATAATTCCTCCACGACAATCGGCGTCCAGTACGGCGACGCTGAGTAAAAAGCGGCGCAGTTGTACGCGACGGCCTCCCTGCACCCTTTCCGTATGTCGTCCTCTTTGGTGTTTTTGGGCAAAACGCTGTGGTCGAAACATTTGCCGAGCGCCCATTTGTCGAGTCTCGAAAGATCTACCATAGCACAACCTCCTCCGGCGTGATGCGTTTTGTTTTCCCGAAATCCGAATATTGACGGCGATACTATAATTTTTCGCTTTACGCGCTCAATCCCAGTTCGTGATATCGGCGGCGTTGTCCGTGCCGCCCTCTCTGCTGTCGGCGCCCAGGGATATGATGTCGTAGTCGCCTCTTTCGCCGGGGCAGATATAGATAAAATCATTGCCCCACGGGTCTTTGGGGACGGATTTCGCGTTGAGGTATCCGCCCTTTTGATAGTTCATAGGTTCCGGCCGGATCGTGGGTTTTTCCACGAGCGCTCTCAACCCCTGTTCCGTGACCGGGAAAAAACCGTTGTTGAGATGAAAGAGCTGCAACGCCTGTTCGAAATACTTTATCTGAGTTTTAGCCGCCGTCACTTTGGCCGCCTCGCTCTGCCCAAGCAGACGCGGGCCGACGAGGGCCGCGAGCAGCCCTATTATCACCACGACGACCATTATTTCGATGAGCGTGAAACCGCGTCTCCGTGTTTTCAACTCCAAAAACCTCCGTGTGTGAAAAATTTTCGCTGCCCGCCGTGCGTGTCTCGGTGAAATTAGCGCTAGTTTGCCTGGATAAATATTATCACAAAGAGTATATGCCGCAAAGGCGATTTTCATGCGTCAGTGTGCTTCAATGCCGGGGAATATGTCCGATGCGTCCTGATGAGCCAGCATATTCCGGTCACGGCGGCGATTATCCCCGAATATTGAGCTGTCGACAGCGCAAAAAAACCTAAAAATCCGTTGCCCGGCCGCAAAAAGTCGAAGAACACCCTGTAAAGGCCATATAAGACAAGAAACAGCGGCAGCAATACCGCGCCGCCCGTGTCTCTGCCGCGTACGGCGCGGTATCTTTCTATCGCGGCGAGCAGCAGGCCGATCGCGAGACCGGCGGCCGACTCTAATATCTGCGACGGCCACCTCGGAACGCCTGGAGAAAAAGGAAACCGCACTCCGAACCGCGAGTTTGTGGGAAGCCCCACGCAACACCCCTGCAAAAAACAACCCCACCTGCCGACGAAAATCATGAACGCGGTCGGAATGGCGCCAGCGTCGGCGAAGCGTCCGGCTGAAAGGCCTCGACGCCTCAGTTTGTAAAGACCGAAGAGCCCGCCGGTGATAAAAGCCGGCCCGGAACTGAGACCGGCGTTAAAAAGGGCCGAAAATCCACACGCCAGTTCTCTCGACGCGGCGGTCTTGTCGATATAACCGCCCGCGCTCGCGCCGATAAAGACCCCGCACATCGTCCAGGCGAGAACTGAACGGGCGTCATCGTACATAAAACCGTATTTCAGCACCGCCCGGCGCTCCGTCCACCATATCATTCCGCAGATAGCGGCGCCCCAAAAGACATAATAGAACTCTATTCCCCAAACCGACGGATACATCGCAAGCCTCCGCGCACGAACGACTGTAAGAATGGCTTACGTAATATAGCACATTCGTGCAGGACAATCGCATAAAAAAAATTAAAAAGCTAAAAAACCTAGGCGAACGGAGGCGGGCGGTTTTTTTGCAATACAAGTGCGGTTGTGGCATAATATTACATATTATATATAGTGAGGCATATCTATGGAGCGGCTCGAATACACGTTCAAGAACGACACTCTGTTTAAAATGCTTTTCGTAAAAAATCCCGACTTGTTGAAACGGCTCGTTGCGCAACTGCTCGACATTCGGTACGAGAATATCGAGCAGTTTGTGATAACAAACCCCGAGATGCCACCGGAAGCGCTTGGGGATAAATTCTGCCGGCTCGACATCAATATGATAGTCGACGGTCAGCGAGTCGATTTGGAGATACAAGTCAGGGACGAACGCGATTTTCCGGAGCGTACGATGTTTCATTGGGCGCGAGAATATTCGACCGCGCTTGGCGAGGGCGAGACATACATCGAACTTCCGCGGGTGATAATAGTCAGCATTGTGTCTTTCAAGCTGTTTGACTGCGCGGAATATCGTTCGGAGTTTCAGGCGCTTGAAGTGACGCGCCACACACGTTTGACGGACAGGATGGCTTTGATCTTTTTCGAGCTTCCGAAACTGCCGAAAGAAATGAGTGCGGATGATGAATCACGTCTTTGGTTAAAATTGTTCAACGCGGAAACGGAAGAAGACCTCAGACAAATCGAAGCATTGGGGGTACCAATCATGAACCAGGCGATCGGAGCCTACCGAAGCATTACGGCGACGGAAGAATTTCGGACATTGGAACGAATGCGAGCAGATGCCCGGCACAACGAAGCGGCGGCGTTGCATAATGCCAGGAACGAAGGCCGGCGCGAAGAAAGTGAAAAGTGGCAGAAAGTTGTCGAAAAAAAAGATGCCGCTCTTGCGGATAAAGATGCTGAGATAGCGAGACTTCGCGAGTTGCTCGGCGACGGCGAGGATAAATAATCACAGGACAAAGGCAGGCAGATTACGGGAAGATTTTTTCATCGTATGATTTTATTTAGCTCTTATCAAAAACTTCAAAGGACAATCTCCGCTAAAGAGTGATGACTTGCGCGGGCCCATTCGGGGAGGTTGTGTCTAATCACCGAACATTCTTCACGGAGAGAGTACCAGTTACGATTGGGGCCGATCTCGGCGGCGATAATGGTATGACCGGCCGAACTATACATTTTTGTTTTGGTTTTCGGGCGAGACGCGCGCGCTCTCTCTTATAATTGGGGAAGTTTTGGGTTTCTCGTCCTCTACAATCTCGGCAGGTTTGTTTACGAAACTGCTCAAGGCATTATATATCACAACCGATATTATAGTTCCCTTCTGGTGCCGTTCAGGGGAAAGCGGAGAATATCAGCCTATTCTCCGCAAGAAATATCCAGTATTTATCAATGATTATTAGAATTCATCGCGATATAATTTAAAAAAATTGCGGAGTTTAGTGATATAATTTAGGGTATGGGTAAATATATCTATGAATGGCAAGACTGGACCAATTTTACTTGGGACAGCGAAAAAATTCTGCCTTTGATCGCGCAAGTCAGCGCCGCGCGCGGATTGTTTTTGGGGAAAATGGAATTACTCGGCTTAATTTCCCAGGACGAAATCCATTTGAGCGCTATGACCGACGAAATTGCCAAATCCGCCAAAATTGAGGGAGAGGATTTAGATATACGCCAGATTCGCTCTTCGGTCGCTCATCGGTTGGGAATCGAACTTGATGAGAGCGTGACCAGCGAAAGAAACGTGGACGGAATTGTCGAGGCGACGCTCGACGCGATACATAACAGCGCCTCCCCTTTGACCAAGCAGCGTCTTTGCGCTTGGCAAGCCGCTTTGTTTCCTTCGGGATATTCGGGGTTAAGGCAAATTGTCGTTGGCCGTTACCGTGACGATAGCTGCGGAGAAATGCAGGTGGTCTCGGGCGCTTTCGGCCGTCAAAAAGTCCACTATCAGGCTCCGCCGGCCAAGGACCTGGAACGGGAAATGAGCCGATTCCTTATTTGGTTTAATCAGGAGGCCAATTTAGAACCAGTATTGAAAGCGCTTGTCGCGCATCTTTGGTTTGTAACCTTGCACCCGTTTGAGGACGGCAATGGCCGCTTGGCGCGGATTATCAGTGAAATGCAGTTGACCAAAACCGATGGTACGACCAAAAGGTTTTATTCTCTCTCCGCGCGGATCGAGAAAGAGAAAAAAATGTATTATCAAGTGCTGGAGCACACACAACGAGGAGGCAGAGATATTACCCCTTATCTTACGTGGTCGCTTAATTGTTTGGCCGAGGCGATTAAAACAAGTGAGCAAAACTGGCGCCTAGTCATTGCCAAACACCGGCTTTTGCATAGTATTCCTGGATACCAACCCAATCCCAGGCAAAAGAAAATTGTCGATATGCTTTTTAATGGCTTTAAAGGGCATTTAACCACTTCCAAATACGCCTTGATCACCAAAACCTCTCAGGATACGGCGACTAGGGACATTGCCCAGCTCGTCTTATGGGGTATTCTAGCCAAGGTTGGCGGCGGGCGCAGCTCCCACTATCAACTTTCCATTTAGCGTTTATAGCCAAGGCAACCGAAATTGAGCATCATAACTTCGCAATCTACATGAATCATTTGCGCGGAATTGGAGAAATTACGCAACGCATGAAAGGAAAACCCTTGGCGTAAGGATTTCAATCGGCCCACAATACAATATATATGCCAATACCTTGGTATTATCAAAACTTTGCATTTCAAGCATTTCAATATAGTCCGCAATACCTAACGCACATTCACAATATTCCGCAAACACTGAATGCTTTAAAATGCTAGTTTTTTGCTCTTGGTTCCCAATCTATCGCCGTTCCCTCAGAAATTCATACGTGAAGGCGGGCACAAGGTTTTTGATATCCTCATATTTACCTTCTTTAACAAGTTCTCTCACGGTCGAAGCGCTTATAGGAACTCCCTCGAATTCTTTTCTCTTGAAAACGACGAACTCTATTCCGTGATTTGGAAGGATATCGCGCATCGCCTGGTTGTACTGCCGGGTTATATAGCTGGTCGGTTCATCCCCCGCGAAACGTTTGGAAATGTTCAGCGCGGGAGCTATGTGTCTGGCGAATGTCTCGATGTCATACGTCGCGTCTATGGTGATTTCTTTGCTTTTTTCAAAATATTCCGGCAGCGTCAAAGTCGATATTATGAATTTGCCGCTCGGCAGAACCTTCACGTTATGAATATCCGACACCCCTTTTTCCACAAGCGCGATCCGGTCCTTGAACGAATACTCGGATTTGTCCTCCTCCACGACAAACACATACAGGAAACCGCACTCCGCCGAGGCCCTTTCGATCAGATAACGATGTCCCAGCGTGAACGGGTTGCAGTTCATCACGACAGCGCCGATTGTGCCTTCGGCATCGGTTTTTTTGGTTTCGAGGAAAGAAAGATAATCACCAAGCTCGGTTGGCTGTTCCGCGCACGGCGAGGTGTCGCGTACATTTTTGCTTTGGCTTTCGGGCAGAGCGCGTGCGCACTCCTTTATAATCGGGGGAGTATGGGATTTCTCGTTGGCCGCTGTTTCAACCGGCTTGTTTATGAAATTGCCCAATATTTTATATATCATATCCGCCACCAGCTTATAGCCTTTATGTCCCCAATGTATCCAATCAAAAAATATCTCACCAAACTCATGCGGTCTGTCAAACGCGACCGACATATCGCAAAATAAAACGCGGCTTGAATTGTCCGGGTTGAAAAATCTTAAGCCGTGCATGTCATAAGTAATAAAAATAACGATATCTCCATCGACAAAATTCTCTTGCGTCACCCCACTGAAATGATGGTATTTTTCCGCTAACGCCCCTCCGCATCCGCAATTCACAACCCTAAACACTCTGCCCAAATAGTTTGTGTTATCGTTCAGCGCTCTTTGCAAATGGTTCGAAATCGTGTATTTGTCCTCTGATAAAAGTCCCGCTACCCAACAGCCTCCGTACATATAGATTATATTGTCGTATTTGTCGGGGACATCGGTAGTTATTCTGCGGTTTCCCACGACATTACGGTAAAACCCAGTGATATCACACAAATCAACTGTGCCGTCTCGTTCAATAACATCTAATGACGTTATTTCACTAAAATATTCATCGGAATAATATTCGATGTCGTCGTACAACTCATCGTATACGTTGGGAAATTCACGGAAATAACGCGCAAAATATCTTCCGCAGTACGCCAACAATTTTTCATACGCTGAAGGGTTTTTTATCCTCAACAGAAGTTTGGGATGCACGTCGATAAACAT
>JAISXR010000165.1 GCA_031270375.1 Synergistaceae bacterium
AAAACGGCGGAAGAAGCGCTGTTCTCGTCCCACGCGTCGAGCGTGCGGGCGGCTACGATACGCTGGGAGCGCGGGTGGTCATCGTGGAAGGAAAAAAAATACAGGGCCGCGTACGACCAGTGGTCGTCCGGCTACTCGGTGGACATCCCGAACGCGGAGCTGGCTTCCCGGCTACTCTACTGGCAATCGCGCGCGCTCGAAAAACTCGACAGCCCCAAGGCGGCCGAGCGCGTCAGAAATCAACTGCTGTCCGACTGGCCCGGAGAATATTACGCGTTCCTCGTGAGCCCCGACGGGGGCATAAGACAGGAAGCCGTCCCCGAAAAATTCGTCGCCTCAAGCGACCTGACGGAATGGGGCTTCGTCTCCTACGCCAAGCTGGAGGGAACGAATATTTTACCCGCCAGCGCGACGAGCGCCGATGTCCAGACGCTCTACCGCTCCGCGCGTCTCTCTCTTTGGGACGGAGAATTCGCGGCATCCGCCCGGATGTTCGGGACGATGCAGCGTACGCTGCCGCGAAGCGAGTTTGCCGCGTCGGAATTATTGAAACTCGCCTACCCCCGCGCGTTTGAGAACACGGTACGCGCGGCGTCCGAAAAAACCGGCGTCGCCCCTGAGATAATATGGGGCGTGATGCGTCAGGAGAGCATGTATCAGCCCGACGTGACGAGCCGCGCCGGAGCTTACGGCCTGATGCAGCTCATGCCGGGCACAGCGAAAGGCGAGGCAAAAAAAATGGCCGTAGCAGATGACGCTTACCTCAACCCCGACGACAACATAACGCTCGGAGCGAACTATCTGGCCGGTCTTTTCGCGCGTTATGACGAAGCTCCCCTGGCCTTCGCCGCGTATAACGCGGGCGGTGGGCGCGTGAATAAGTGGGCGAAAAATCCTATAACCGACATGGCCGAATGGATAGAGGATATTCCTTTTAGAGAGACCAGAGGCTACGTCAAGGCTGTCACGCGCAACATCGAAGCGTATAAAACTCTCTACCCCAAAGAGGAGAAAAAAGAGGCCGAGGCAAAATGACAAGGGAAAATGATTCGGTGCAAAAAGTGCGTGAGTTTCTTTCGTCGTCGCGGTGCGATTCGAATATAGTACATACGGAGGAAACTATTTTCACCGTAGAAGACGCGTCACGCGCCGTAGGCGCGCCGCCGGAGCACATACTGAAAAGCCTGCTGTTCGTCGGGGACGACGGTGAATGGGCGCTCGCGCTGATGAGCGGCTCGAACAAGGTTCACGACAAAAAGCTGAAACGCGCTCTGGGCTCGGCCTGTAAAATTCATATGGCGTCGGCTGAAGCCATAAAGACATTCTCGGGCTTCGAGCCCGGCGGCGTCCCTCCGGTCGGCTACGATAAACAGCCTAAAACGGTTCTGGACGAAGACCTGTTCAAATACGGCACTGTCTGGTCCGCCGCCGGCACCGATCACGACTTCTTCCCGATCTCACCTGACGAGCTGCTCCGAATAACGGCAGGGATAACATCCAACATAAAAAAATGAACACCTCGAAAAAGAGCGAAAGGCCTAAGCTAATATTAACGGCACTTTGTTTCCTTGCCGTGTACTTTATATGGGGTTCCACCTATCTCGGGATAAGTATATCCATCAAAACGGCGCCGATCTTCGTCGCGAGCGGCGTCAGATTTTTATGCGCTGGGGCGTTGCTTATGGTCTGCGCGCTGTTGACCGGTGTTTCGCCTCCAACGCGGCCAAATATATCGGTCGCTGTTAAAAGCGGGCTGCTCGCTTTCTTCGTCTCTTACGGGCTCATCTCATGGGCGGAAAAGATATTGCCGAGTTCAACAACAGCCCTCCTGGTATCGCTTGAACCGGCGATGCTAGTCGCCTTCGACTGGCTATTTTTCAACGGGCCGAAACCTGGACGAAGGATCGTTTCATATCAATTGCTCGGCGTTGTGGGTGTCGCCGTGCTCATCGTCGGAGAGAGGACATCGCCGGCAAACGGCGTGCGGTTAACGGAATACGCCCTTGCCTTGGCCGCGGTAATTTTCAGCGGTTTCTCCTGGATATACGGGGCGCTTCTCGCCTCGAAATCGGGCGATTCCCACTCCAATACCGCTATGGCGTCCGGGCTTCAGATGTTCTGCGGCGGAATATTCTTCGCGGTTGCCGCCGTTTTCACGGGCGGTTTCGGACATATGGGGGAAATATCGCGCGAATCGTGGCTCGCCATCCTGTATCTGATAACCTTCGGCTCGATAATCGCTTACTCGTCCTATATGCTGTTGCTGCGTACGCAGCCCGCGTCGAAGGTTTCCACGCACGCGTTCGTGAACCCCATTGTGGCCGTGGCCCTGGGATGGGCGATAGCGGACGAAACCGTGACGGTTTTCACGGCCGTCTCCACTGCGCTGATAGTGTTGTCGACGGCCGGAATCATCAGGGAACGCGGCGCCTGATTTCAAAAAGGCTGTTTGATGTTATTACCGGCGATTAGAGGTTATTATATCTCGAAATAGCGGTTGTCGCCGAGGTTGGCATTTTTTGACAAGACGAAATTTTCACCACGAAATTTTGCGCGAAATTTGCGAAATTTGTCGTACACCCGTCGCGATGTTCGCCTTGTTTTTATCGGCGATTTCAGATATCATTCCGAAGCAATGTGTGAATTTTTTGCGCGAACAGGGGAGGAAATTTGGCAATGCATATAAGAAACCCACTGGTGATGATGCCCGGTCCAACTCCGGTGGTTCGATCGATACAGGATGCACTGGGACGCGAAACCATATCTTACAACGATCCCAGGTTGGTCGCGGATTTCGGCCGTCTCATCGACGACTTGGTAAAACTCTGGAGATGCGACGGAATAGCGTTCGTGGTCGCGGGTTCGGGGACGATGGCTATGGAAATGGGAATAGTCAACGTCGCCGCCAAAAACGACAAGGTGCTCGTCTGCTCGAACGGTTATTTCGGCGACAGATTCGTCGATATCTGCTCGCGAAAGGGTTTCGAGACGGAAGTTTTGCGGGCGCCCCGCTGGGGGGAATCCGTGAGCATAGCGGAAATCGCGGCGAAACTGGACGAAAAAAAATTCGATGTCCTTGGTGTAACTCATATAGAAACTTCCACCGGCGTGGAATTTCCGCTGCGGGAACTCACGGAAATGATGCGCGCGTCGCATCCCGACACTCTCGTCGTCGTCGATGGAGTCGCCTCCATGGGCGGCGTCGAATTCTACATGGACTGGGGGGTGGACGTGATGCTGAGCTGCTCGCAAAAATGTTTCGGCACCGCTCCCGGTCTGGGTTTGCTATGGGCGAGTGAGAAGGCTTTGGAAAAACGGCATGCCATTTCGCAGATCACAGAGACGTACATCGACTTCGAAAAATGGGTGCCGGTCATGAAGGAGCCCATGAAGTACTGGGGAACGCCCGCCGTCAATATGATATGGTCGCTCTGCGAAGCCGTGAGGATAATAAAAGAAGAGGGCCTAGAGAACCGTTTCAGGCGCCACAGGGAGTACGCCTCCGCGATTCGCCGCTCGCTTTCCGCGATGGGTTTTTCCATAGGCGCCGGCGAAAAAGTGGCCTCCCCCACCGTTACGGTATCCCTATACCCAAATAACCGCGGATTGGACGACGCGGCCTTTCGCGCTGCCGTGTACGGGGAGGGCGCGCATATCGCCGGATGTCTCGGCGATTTTGCCGGAAAGGGATTCAGGATCGGACATATGGGAAATATAGACGACAATATCATCGTATCCCTGATAGCCTCCATCGAAAGGGCTTGCGTCAAATGCGGCTATGATATAGAGCCGGGAGTCGGGCTGGCTGCGTTGCAGCGAGCCCTTATAGAGCGATGAAAAAAAATCTTGTAATATATACGGCAATAATTTAATAGAGTGAAATTTCTCAAGGGAGGTATTAAAGAATGAATAATTACCTTTTTTTCGTAATTCTGGCGCTTGTTGCCATATTGGTTGTGTTTGTGGTCTTGAGGATTATCGTCTATTTTATCTCGTCGATTCCAAAATGGCTGTACGTGTTGCTGATACTGTGCGCCATTTTCGGCGCCGCGTTTGTCGCGTTCGGCAAGACCGTCACCAAAACGTTCGGTTTCTGACGGCTGAGTTTCCGGCACGCGCTGACGTAACGACGCGGAAAGACATACGGAGATTTTGATGAAAATTCTGGTTGACGCCGACGCGTGTCCAGTGAAAGAGATAATCGTACGAATGGCGAAGCGTCGGAATATACCTCTTGTAATGGTAATAGACACCTCGCACGAGCTGAGCGACGGCTACGGCGAGGTTATCACTGTGGACAAGGGAGCGGACAGCGCCGACTACGCCATTGCCGGGTTGACGTCGCGCGGAGATATCGTGGTGACGCAGGATTATGGGCTCGCCGCGATGATTTTGGCCAAAGGAGCGAGGGCCATAAATCAGGACGGCATGATCTACACGAACGAAAATATCGACGAATTGCTGACTAGACGCTACGTCGG
>JAISXR010000175.1 GCA_031270375.1 Synergistaceae bacterium
CCGCATCTATCCAATGCCCCCTGTTCAGATTATCCGCCATCTCCGAAATCACCCGCCAGTCCAGTAATGTAGAGATAATAGCACATTTGAGAAAAGCGAAAAAAGGCGGGCGGCAAAACACCACCCGCCGTATTCAACAGCCATCCGCAACGTCAAACCACCGCCAAACAGACGGCACAGAATTTCTGACGGGTATTTAAAACCCTACATAGAACAATATGTCGCTGACATTCGCATTTTTCATGCTTCATGACGTGACGAGTATCTACATCCTTACTATGCTCAAGCTCGGCCACGCTTTTTACCCGCGCGGACCCGCCGCGTCAACCACGTGGGCAAGCAGCACCGAGGTCGTGACCGTGCCGACGCCCCCGGGGACGGGGGTCACGGCGGCCGTGATCTCAGCGGCGTCGGCGAAATTGACGTCGCCGCAGAGGCTTCCGTCATCCAGCACGTTTATGCCGACGTCGATCACCGTCTGGCCGGGCGACAGATATTCCCTGCCGATTATCGCGGGGCGTCCCGCGGACACCACCAATATCTCGGCGTTCCTGCACGCTGAAGGCATGTCGGCCGTGCGCGTATGACAGACCGTCACCGTGGCGTGTCTGCTCAGGAGCATCATGGCGGCTGGCTTGCCCACCACCAGGCTGCGGCCTATCACCACCGCGCGTTTTCCCTTCGGATCGATGCCGTAAAAATCCAGTATCTCCATGCAGGCTTGCGCGGTGCAGGGCGGATAGCCCCTCTTGATTCCGGCGAACACGCCCGCCAGCGACGCGTCGGTTATCCCGTCGATGTCCTTCTCGGGGGCGAGCGCGTTTCTGACCGCGTCGTCGTCCATGTATTTCGGCAGCGGGCGGAACAGCAGCACCCCATGCACCGATCTGTCGGAGTTCAAGCCGCGCAGCGTCTCGATGAGGCGTTCCTGCCCGCAGTCTTCGGGCAGCGTCACACTGCGGGCCTCGACGCCGACAGCGGCGCAGCGCTTTTGCGCTGTGCGTTCATAGGATATGTCGTCGGGCTTCTCGCCGACGCGCACTATCGCGAGCGCCGGTTTGACGCCGTTCGCCTCCAGAGTTTTCACCCCGGCCTGAAGTTTTTCGTTCAGCGCTGCCGCCACCGGCGCGCCTTTGAGTATCTCCGCCATGATGATATTTACCTCCTCTTTTCGGTCACCTTGAACGTCATTCTTGTCCACAAATATACCTGTCCCATACTGCCGTTCGTCATGGCGGTTTCGTCCGCGCGGGACCATGAGATTCGCGGCGAAATGGCTCCCGCTTCGAGAGAGCGCGCGGTAAGCCACGGAACCATGAACCGCGCGCTCTCCGATACAGCGTCGCCGAGATCGGCAAAGTCCATCACGCCGGACGGCAGGTGAACCCTGAATCCTCCGATTTCCGCAGCCGGCGTAATCAAAAGTGTGTGCGACATGAAAAACGCGCCGATCGCCGCGCCAACAGCACCGGCGATTGGTGCGTTTTCCGGCAGGGACGCTTTCTCTCCCAGCATTTCGGCGGCTTCACCCAAAAATGCCCACGCGGGCGCGCCCGCGCCTATCACGTCGCCGTTGAGCCTGAGCGAAACGGCGGGGGAAGATTCCCCGATTTCGCGGCGCAGGCCCAGGTCTATCGCTCCGGAAGCGGCTATTTGCTCCGGAATGCCGTGAACGACGAGGCTTTTCCTGAATATCTCGCCGGCGAGCTTTCCGGACACGAAGGAACGTATTTCGCCGCACAGGTTTTCTATGGTCGTGGGACGCGATTCAAGGCGCGCGAAAATCGCGGCTCCGAGCAGGGCCGCCTCCCCGCTCCATTTGTCGAGCGCCCCGGAGGCAATCAGAGCGTCGGTGGGCGTGAACGAAGATAATTGCACCAGGCCTCGCGTTTCCATAGCGCTCACAATCTTCTCCGTCATGGGGGCGATTCCCTTGGATTCGCCCTTCGCGAGACGGTCGAAAGTCGATGGGCCGCCGCGCAGTTTCCCCAGTATCCTCTCCTCGGCTTCCGTCTCCGGGATTCCCGGTCTTCCGGAAAAAACCGCCACCGGCTCTTTGGAAACCGAACCGGAGCCGTCGATCTCTTTCAGAAGGTCTATGACGCGAGGATCGCGATAAGCGGCGACGGAATTCGGTATCACGCGTCCCGGGCCGACGGCGAGGCTTCCGTCTCTCAGGCGCGATACCCTGCTGTCGCCTCCAAGACCGAAAGTCCGTATGTCTATGGTACTGACCAGCAGCCGTCGCCCCCCGATGTCCGCGCCCTCGGCATTTACAACGGGATTCCCGTCGTCGTCCAGCCCGATGATATCGGTCGTAGTGCCGCCGATGTCCACGATCCACGAGCGCCTTCGATTTTTTTTGATCCCGGTCAGAAAGCAGGCGCCAATCGCGCTCGCGGCCGGACCGGAAACCACGGTCTCGACAGGGTGGAGGCCGGCCCATTCGGAACTGACCAGCGCGCCGTCGCCTTTCACTACCGATAGAGGCGCGAAAATGCCGAAACTCCTCAGCGCGACCTTCACCGCTTCGAGCAATTCCGTGACGATCGGGATCAGTCCGGCGTTGACGGCGGCTGTGGCGGCGCGTTTGAAAGCGTTAAGTTCCGAAGCGAGTTCATGTCCGCACGTAACGGATACGCCGGGATGATTTCGCCTTATGAGTTCGAGGGCGCGCAGTTCGTGCGCGGGATTGCGTACCGAAAAAAACGCCGATACGGCAAGCCCGCGCGCGCCGCGGGCGAGCAGCGACCGTACGGCGGATGCCGCCAATGTCTCGTCGAACGGTTCTTTTTCGTCGCCATGGCCGTCATGACCACCGGGCGTCAGCTCGACAATGCCGGTGCCCAGTGCGCCGGCCGAGAGCGCGGAGGCGGCGTCAGACGCGGCGTAACCGATAAGAAGCAGGCCGGCCGGGGATATTTTCCCTTCGACCGTGGCATTCGTCGCGAGCGTCGAGGCCAAGTGAACGGCGCCGGCTTCCCGCAGGTCCGTTTTTTCCATCAACAGGGAAATCCCGTTTTTTATGGTGAAGAGGATGTCGTCGTGCATGGTCGGAATCTTGAGCGACGACGCAACCGCGCCGCGCCTCATATACGCGAAATCGGTGAAAGTCCCTCCCGCGTCTATGCCGAGAACGGCTTCAAACCCACGCGCCGGCGAAGGATCGTCAAAGATGCTTCCGTCCCGCCGCATTCCGCCCTAATATTCCCGCGGCATTTCCACTTCTTCACGGGTCAAGCCGGTATATCCCGTGATCTTTTCGATAGGTTCGCCATCAGCCATCATGTTCCTGGCTATGACAAACGCTTTTCTTTGGTCTCCTCCACGCTGAATATGCCCGTTACGTAACGGCGTCCGCCGGACGTGTCGAGTTCCGCGTCGTACGATAACCGGTTCGCGTTCCGCTATCAGAATACGCGCGCCCCCTTCGGCCATTCGTATCGCCGCGACGCATCCGGCGAGTCCTCCCCCGACCACCAGAACTTTTTTCAAACGCCTGTCAGCCTTTCTTTGCCCCGAAGAGCCCGTCGCGGTACGTCGTCAGGTAGTCGGCGCAATACTCGTCGTCGTCCAGCATCAGACGCGTGGCGTAGAGGGCCGCGAGCATGTCGGAATTGGTGGGATCCATTATCGCGCTGTCCATCCCCGCGTTCATGGCAAGCACGAGGAAACTCATGTTTATGGCCTTGCGGAACGGCATCCCGAAGCTGATGTTCGACAGCCCCGAGGTGAAGTGGACGCCGGGCCAATCCTCATTTATCCCGCGCACCGCCTCGCTGAACGACAACTGCGCGCGCGGCGTTGTGGCTATGGTGTTCACCAGTGTGTCGATATAGAGCCTGTCACGTTCGATGCCCTCGGCCGCTGCTTTTTCGATTATCGTTCCGGCGATCTTGCGTTTCACGCCGGGGTCGGTGGGTATGCCGTTGTCGTCACAGGTGAGCGCTATTATCTTCCAGCCCGTTTTCGCGACGCCGGGAAACAGTCGCTCGCATTTGCGCGCCTCGTCGCTCACGGAGTTTATCATGCCCTCTTTTTTCGCGAGGGGTATCGCGTCGAGTATGGATTCGGGGCTGGACGAGTCGATGCAGATCGGAGTATCCACCTCGTCCTGCACGATACCAATGAGCCAGCGCAGTGTTTCGCGTTCCATATCGGGCGAGGCGCCCGCGTTCACGTCGAGGTAGTCCGCGCCGCAATCCGCCTGACGGCGCGCGAGATTTCGTATGAACTTCTCGTCGCGTTCGGCTATCGCCTTCGCCGTGGACGGAATGGAACCGTTGATTTTCTCTCCGATTATAATCATAAACAAGCCGCCTTTCAGAAATGTCGTGTTTGGGATTTCTGTCGTTTTGACATCGTATCGTCTCTTACAGGACTAAATTATTATATCAACAACGCGGATGGCACGCAAAAAATATTAACAGTTTATGACGCGTTTATGACGCGATATAATTCGTGGGCCGCGCCGATTACAGCCCGCCCTGCCCTTATCGAAGGGCGGCCTTGCGCCGTGGCGCGAGTTGCTGTTATTATTCCAGGCATCGACAGGAGGCCCGGAAATGACGCAAAAAAGACTGGACAAAGGAACCCGCTGGTTTTCTCCCCGTATTACGTCGCTGCTCGAAAATATTTCGGCGGCGCGCACGGCGATCATCGAAGCGCCGTCCGGCTTCGGCAAGACAACGGCGGGGGAATATCTCTGGAGCGAAATTCTGTCCGGTCTGCCCGACCTCGCGAAAAGTGTCCGTAAGGTCTGGCACACCTGCATCGACGAAGCGGGGCCTCTTCTGTGGCGTCATTTTTGCGATACTGTTTCCAAAATTGACGCGCCCACGGGCGGCAGGCTGGCCGTGCTTGGCTTGCCCGACGACGACACGTTCGGCGACGCGGCGTTCACCCTGGAGGACATTCAGTGCGAGCGGGAGACATGGTTTTTCCTGGACGACTTCCACAACATCGAGCGCGCTGCCGGCGCCCGCGTTTTCAGCGAATTTTTCAGGCACAGGACGGAAACTCTCCGCGTCGTCATTCTAACCCGCCAGTTCGGCGACAAAGCCCTGCGCGGACACGCGGGCGTCGTTTGGATCGACTTCAGAGACCTCGCGCTGTCGGCGGTGGAAACGAAAAGTTTTTTCGCGTCGCGCGGCGTCCGCGTAACGAAAAAGCAGGCGGAGTCGGCAAGAGAGATCACGGGCGGATGTGTCCAGGGCCTCTGCCTGGAGCTGGATCGCTACAGGCAGACGGGGAAATTCTCCCCGCTGGAGGACGAAGGCGCGTGGCGCGAGATAATGCGGGCAACGATATGGAAGGGCCTCACCGAGTTTCAGAGGGATTTCCTGCTGCGCGTCTCTCCGTTCGAGCGTTACACGCTGAAACAGGCGGCTTTCCTCCT
>JAISXR010000214.1 GCA_031270375.1 Synergistaceae bacterium
GCAGTTTGCCACCAGTTCTCTTTATAATTATTTTTAAGTTCCCGGACGATGTAGGGGGCGAAGGCCCCGAGCATAATTCTGAACCCCCGAGAAACGGCTTCATGGTTGTTCTCCATCACAGTACCCTCCTAATGTAGTTACTCTGTTTGCGTAACAGTGAAGCCATATTGTTCAGTATCCGTCATTAGATGTACCATCACAAAGCAACAGTTTCTACACAAATCTTACGAGTGCGGCCGGCCCGCTTGCAGGTAGGTTTCGCGGCATTCGTTACCGCGAAGGGAGGGAAGATGGATATAATCTAGACTAACGGCGGGCGAAATTTTTCACCCGCCGTCTCTTAATCAATTATACCCTCCAAGTGGAGTGCTTTTATAGGGGAAATATAGCACAAATTTTGAATAAATTCATCGTTGCAAGAAAAAAGCATAAGAGCGATGGGCTATTTTACCGGTTCTCTGGGTTCTGATAAAATAAAGAAGCAGCCCGGTGGTTCCAACAGCTTCAACCGGACTGCTCTGCGTCACAGCCGCTATGGGGCTACTAGCCTCGTTCCCATAGCGGCCGATTCAGCCCTGTGAAGTGAGTTTCTTTTGTAACGCGCTTATTAACGTCATTCCCATAATCTAGCAGACTTTCTTCAAAGGCTGGCGAGTCACCTTTTGCTAGCGTAACTGCTTAGACCGCATGGACATTTTCCCGCATCAATTCACCGATACCTCAAAACATTCCGAGATTGATGACCGATATATAGATAAATTGTTTGCAAACTTAGTCCAAGCAATACTTGATCAGTTATCACTTCTCCATGTTTCCTTAGCCTAATTTTTTTTCGCCATTTTCTTCCCGAAGAAAGCATGTAAAACAATCATCAGAAGATATCCCGTCATACTGGCATATAAAGCGAAACGCATCGTGGAATTGCCCGTGACGCGAGCCAATATCTTAAAATAAAATGGCGAGGCAACCGAACCGAGATTCAGCGCGGCGATCGAGATCGCCGAACTCAGCGATATTTTGTCGGGCGGCGTCAGCGAATTCAGCGCCATAAAGAGAGAGGCGTATATGATATTGAAACCCACGCCGAGAATGAGCGAGCCTATATAGTAATGTATCAGGGCTGAACCGCGGGCAAAAATAAAGAAAGCGGCGGCGCTGACAAGAAAGCCTATGTAGATGGTAAAACCTTTCGCTAACTGAAAGATTTTTCCGTACAGAAACCCTATGCACATTCCAGCGACGCCGAAGACAGTCATCACCAAGCCGACAGTAGCGGAAGACCCCATGCCCTCGCCCACTATGACCGCGGAAGCGCCAGTCGAATAAGCCATGAAGAATATAATGAACATAAAAATGAACAAGGCGACAATATAAACCATTGCCGGCATCTTTGTCTTTTCTTTTTCCCGAATTACGCCGCCCGCGCCTTGTTTCGCCCCGGCCGTATCCGTTTCAGGCTCGCGCAGCCAGAGCAGAACGACCAACAGCGGAAGAACGATCAGCAGATGGCTCAACCACAGGTACTTTACGCTGATCGTCGCAAGTATGCCGGACGCGTTTTGCAGAACCATCAGGCCAAGATTCAACGCGACCGTGCCCAGCCCCATCACTCCCGCCCTTTTTTCCTCGGCGTATAACAACACGATGAGAGAATTGCCCAGAGGATACATCAATCCCAGCGCAATGCCGACAAACGCCCGTGAAACCATGAGGAACGTAAAGCCGCCGTTGAAATACGGCGCCGTGCCAGCCGCCAAAAAGAGCAGCATCGAGACAATCGCCAGCGTCCGATACCCGACCTTCTTCCCAGCCACGACGCCTGCCAAGAGGTTAAACGGGATGATAAACAGGCAGGGCAGAGTGATGACATTCATGATCGTCGTATAGGGTATGTCGGGATAAATTGATTGGATACTTTGCAGCGTGGGGGAAACTACGGCGGCGCCCTGTAAAAGCAAAAACAGGCTTATCACCGCCAGTGTCAGGCGTCCTTGATTGTTATTCATGGCATTACTCAATCCTTTCATCTATATTGTGCGCTCATCTACTGTTGTTCGCCGAACTCTCCAAAGCGGAATCCTTTGCGTTCCGCTTTGGAGAGCCTGTGCCGCGCCGTTCGCCGTGAAGCGCTTCACTGACAAATAAGGCGTTCAATGGATCTTTTCACAAGCGTCTTGGCAATCGCCGCCTTATACGCGTTTTTTTCCAATGGCAACACCCCGGTTAACGCGATGTCGGCGGCCATCTGTGCGGTCTCATCGCAAGGGGTCTTGCCAATCACGTATTTTTCCGCCTCCGGCGCCCGCAATGGAATGGGCGCGCAAGCGCCCAGCACGATCCGGGCGTCGGTGATACGGCCGCCCTTTACGGTATACGACGTGGCGAGCCCAACGATTGAAAAATCAATTGATCCGCGTAGGCGAAACTTGTCATATCTGGCTGTGACGTCATCGTCAACGCACTGCAGCTCGAACCCGAGTATGATCTCTCCGTCCTGGAGCGAATCCGATACATTTGTCTTCGAAAACAGCGTCTCGGCGGGAATAGAGCGCATGTTGGTCACGGCTGTCGCCTCCAGGGCCATGAGTACAGGGGCCATATCGCTCGGATTGACCGCCAGGCATCCGCAATTCATACAACGATAAGCCTCGTCAGCAGCCTGCCGCTCTGTCAAAGACTCCGAGTCCTCGTCCGTCAGTACGCGTTCTTCGATTGGGCGTTTTTTTTGCCGCGCCCCGTTCGTTCGCTTGATTGCCTCGGCATCAAAATCCAGGAAGCGGGCATTTCCCACGCCGGCGGCGATGGCAGGAAAGCCCAACTCCCGTCCCATGCCGCGCGCCGCGAGGTTTCCGGCGCGGATTGCTCTAATCGCTATGTTGGGGCCGGTAACCGCGTCGCCGCCGGCATATACGCTCGGCAGCTTGGTTCTGTAGGTTTCCATGTTCTCGACTTCGATCAGGCCGCGTTGAGACTTGAGTTGTCCGCCGAATTTCTCGCCAAGGAAGTCGATATCCACGCGCTGACCGGTCGCAAGTATTATGTAATCGGCGTCGATCACAATCCTGTCGTTTTCGTCATAAGTGGGGCGGAAGCGGCCTTCCTCGTCCAGTACCGTCAAGCATTTTACCGCTTCAAGGCCGGTAATCTTGCCGTCAGCGTCCGTGATGATTCCACCTAGCCCCCGCCCGTTGTAAATTTTTACGCCCTCTTCCTCCGCCATGCTCACCTCTTCTGCGGTAGCGGGCATTTCATGTCTTTGTTCCAGGCAGGCCAGCTTGACGTTCCCAGCTCCGAGACGAACCGCCGTCAGGGCGACATCCATTGCGACGCTACCGCCGCCGCACACCAAGACGTTGTTTCCAATCGCCTTTTGAAGATATGTATTGACCTCGACAAGAAAGTTCAAGCCGAATTGCGTCAGGGATTCCCCGGCGAGGCCGAGAATCGGTTGTTTCCACGCGCCAGTACCGAAATAAATGCCGTCGGAATTCGCGTTGATTTCTTCGACGCTGATGTCTTTGCCGACATTGACGCCCATCTTGAATTCTATTCCCATATTCGTGAGAGCATCCGTGAAACTGTCCACGATCGTCTTGGGCAAACGATAGTGCGGAATACCGTAACGCAGAACGCCGCCCGGCTTTTCCATGCGGTCGTACACGGTGACGGAGTGTCCCTCTTTGCGCATGTAATACGCAAATGTCAGGCCGCCCGGGCCGGCCCCGATAACGCTTATTCTCTTGTTGGTTTCATGTCGCGGCGCTGCGTAGAACTTGTCCGCGTTTTTCAGAATATAGTCGCCCAGGGAACGTTCCACGCAGTTAATCGCTACGCTTTCGCCGTACTCGCATTGATTACATTTGTCTTGACATGGGTGCGGGCAGATTCTTGATGTGATCATAGGCATCGGATTGGCGAGCATGATGATTTGCGCCGCGCCGTCCCAATCGCCTTGGCGCAATCTTGACATGTAACCCGGAATGTCCGTAAGGGCGGGGCAGCCGTCCGAACAAGGGGTGATGCCGTGCTTCACGGCGCCGAAAATGGAATGATACCTGTTTTCGCCCGTCATGGCATAGCAGGTTTCGCCGCCCTTACGCAAGCAGTTGATCCTGCCGCCGATGCTGTCGGGATAGCGATAATACCAACAGCGGGTATCCTGACAAACATTGCCCCCCAGAGTCGCTGTATTGCGCAGGTTGGGTGTTGCGACGCTGTACGCTGCGGATGCCAGAGCGGGGTACTTTTTTTTGAGCAGGGAAGATGATGCGATTTGGGAAAGCGTCGCCATCGCGCCGATCTTCAATTTGCCATCTTCTTCTTTAATATCGCTCAAACCCTCAATGGCCTTCAAGCCAACCACGGCGTCAGGATAGGACGGATATATTTTATCCTTGAGCGCGCCCAACAAATCCGTGCCGCCAGCCATCAGCCTGGCGTTGCCTTGTATCAGCAAGCCAGAAGCGTCCGAAACGCTCTCCGCCCGAATATACTCAAACCTTTTCATTCGCATTGTCTCCCTTCTTTTTCAACGCGGCAAGTATTTTGCCCGGAAGCAACGGATACGAGGGAAGTTCTATGCCGCCGCAGGCGTTGTATACGGCCATGGACATAGCCTGCGAACCTGGTGACAACGCGGTCTCGCCGACGCCGAACGCTCCGTACGGGTATACTGTATCAGTGTCCTTCAAGGATTCGAGCAACAGGACATTGTGATCGCACGCGTCATTGAACGTTCTGGTCTTATAGTCGATCATGTTGCTGTTGAGAACACGGTTTGTACGTGAATCATAGACAGTCTCCTCGTAAAGTGCGACATCGACGCCTGGGTAGAAGCCGTCCATTTGATTCTTGAGAGCAGCCGGATTAATAACGCAGCCAGCGTCTGTAACGCTCAGATGTTCGATAATTTTAATTCCGCCGGTTTCCGTATCGACCTCGACCATCACAAACTGCATACTGCCGGTGCTGACCCCGTGCAGGCCATTCCAATGGCCAAAGCCGGTCAAGGAGTTCATCGGCGCGCCAAATATCCCAATTAGCGGATAGGTCTGCGCGTTGGATTTGCTGACGATCTCGCCGCCCTTGAAATCGAGGTCTTCCGCAGACACGCCAAATACCCTTTCCGCTTCGCCGATGATCTTCTTCTTGAGATCCAGGCAGGCGAGAACCGTTGATTTTCCTGCGGTGTTTGTGCTGCGGGAACCGAAGCTGCCCATATCTACAGGAGCATTGGCCGTGGACGCGTCGCCGAGAGATATGCGTTCGACCGGTATGTCAAGCGCCTCCGCCGCAATTCTGCAAAGCACGTCGCGGACGCCCGTGCCATGCTCGGTCAATTCCGTCTTGATAACGACATAGCCGTAGCCGTCGATCGTGACGTCCGTGTTAGAGAAGAATGCTCCGGCCGTTGCCTGCCCAGCTATGCCGACCCCCACGCCGTGTACCCGCTTGCCGTCCTCACTGACCCATATTGGGACACGCCATCCCTTGAACTTGTTCTTCCAGTCAAATGCTTCCGCGCCGGCATTGACCATTTTGCTCCAGTCGGGGCTGCTGTTGGTCACCCAATCAACGCCTATCGCCTCGTTGTTGTAAAAACGCTCTCCATGCCGGAGCGCATTTTTTTCAAAGAAAACTACCGGGTCAATGCGCAGCGCGCACAAACTTTCCAACAGCGCATGGCTCAGCATGTCTGACATTTCCATATAGCCGTATCCGCGAAAAGAGCCGGACGCCTGGCGGTTGGTCATGACTACCTTCCCATCAAACTTAAAATTGTCCGTCTTTGACATAAAAGGGATAGCTACCGCTCCGACTGTGATCATGTTGGCTTGACTGCCGAGGAAGGTTCCGGCTTCCACATATTCTTCGATTTGGATACCGGCAACCGAGGCGTCTCTGTTGATGCCAACCCGGATATGGGATTTAGCGCGCATCCTGTTGATGCAAATCGTCAGATGCTGTTCCTTAGTCATGGCAAGCAAAACTGGACGCCGAGCTTTTTTTGCCATGAGCGCGGCGAATAGGTGCACCTGTACGTTTGCGCCATAAACCTTTGTGCCGAAGCTGCCGCCGCAAAAAGGCGAGTCCACGCGCACCTTGTTGGATGGAATTCTCAGTGAGTTTACGATATATGACTTGGTCTGCGAAGGCGACGCATTGCCGGCACGTATGTAAAGCGTGCCGTCAGGGGTATACTCAGCAATAGATACGGGGGCTTCGAACGGCAGCGCGTTCTGGAAGTTCGGAATCTCGGCCCATGTATCAGAAACGTAGTCGGCCTCCTTTAGGGCTTTTTCAGTATCACCGGAACTGAAATTCAGTCTATTGATGCCGTCAAATATCAAAGGCGCTACGTTGCCTGGGATGGATTCGTATATCTGGGGAGCGCCGTCCGCAAGCGCATCTTCCATCGTGAGCACCGCTGGCAATTTTTTATATTCGACCTCGATCAGGCTCATCGCTTCGTCGGCGATATCTTCACTCTCCGCGGCTACGCAAGCCACGCAGTCCCCGACAAAGCGCAGAGTCTTGTCCAGCGGTTTTGCGTGCTCGGGGAAATTTATGCGGTCGCCCACGTAACAATCCGCCGGGACATCCTTATAAGTGACCACCGCATGGACTCCCTTCAGCATTGCCGCTTTTTTAACGTCAATACTGATGATCTCGGCATGTGCGTAAGGGCTGCCCATCAGTCTGCCATACAACATGCCGGGCAGTTTGATGTCGGCCGTGAATTTAGCCTTCCCACTGACAATATCAGGGCCTACTTTCCTTGGAATGCTCTTTCCTATGTACTTCACAAGCTGTCCTCCCCCTCGTGAATATGAGCCATTATCGATTCCACTGCGGTGTAGTGCGTGCCGCAGCGACAGTAGTTTCCTGCCAGCGCTTCCCTCACTTCTTCCTCTGTCGGATGACTGTTTTTATCCAGCAAAGCCTTTGCGGCCATGATGATCCCCGGGGTGCAGAAACCACATTGATAACCTGTGCGTTCCACGAAAGATTGCTGCAGTTTGCTGAGATCCCCTGTGTCAGGGTCTGTAAGCCCTTCAATTGTCGTAATATTTCTGTCTTCACAATCCACAGTGAGTATCATGCACGATGAAACGGCGTCGCCATCCATGACGACAGTGCAACTGCCGCAGACGCCCCTGTCACATCCAATCTTCAAGCCCGTAAGTTCGAGACGCTCACGCAATGTGTATGCAAGCGTCTCCGAGCTATGGACAAAATGCTTCCCCTCCCCCACGGGAAGGTTGTATTCCCTTCCGTTCACATACAACGTTATCTCCCTGACTGTTTTTTCCCGCAAAAGCATAGCCGGACCTCCCACTCGCGTATTTGTTGCCTTTTGTGACAGTTTTTTGTACAATTCCGTTGAGACTGACGCGACTTTAACATTATTGGCGTTATAGCGACAGCTTACAAACTGTGCTGTCAACCGGGAAAGAATTGTACAATTTGTATGAAGGCCGGGCGATCATGAGGTATGATGATATGTTATTGAGCATAGATATCGTCATGGAGTATCTTCCAAAGGAATACAACGCGGATCTCCGCGCTTCCGGGTTTTTGCCGCGCTCTCATCTGGAAAACGCGATGATCAGCATGGATATGGCGGCGCGAGCGGAAAAAACGCTGTTTGTGACAGACGTTTCGGGATATGAGAAAAAGGCGTCGGCAATCAAGCGCACAAACGCGTTGTTGTTGATCGGTGAACCCGATGAAAAAACAATCCCGGACGACATTGATTATATTGTCATTGACGCCAGCCATGACTTGATCGAGGTCTTCACATACGTGCAGGGCATATTCATACAATTACAGGGTTGGACAAAAGAACTCCAGCAGGCGTTGTTCCATAAAGAAAGCCTGGAAAACCTTTGCTTGATTGGGCAAAAACTCATCAAAAACTCGATCGTCGTCGAGCGCCCCGACTTCCAGTGTTTCGCGTTTACGCCGGAATCAGATCAATCAGGGCCGCCGATGAGTTATGATTCGCGGAACAATACCTATTCCCTGAAACGGGAGGTTATTCGCGACTTTCTCGAAGACCCCGCGTTCAAAAATATCCTGAACGGCGAAGGACTGCTCACGTACCACTCCGAGGAATATGACCACAATGCCATAAGCCGGAATGTTTTTTTCGAAGGGCACTGCATCGCCCGCATCGTGATTGGCGACACTATGAACCCATTCACGCAGGGCACTATCGAGTTGTGCCGCTATTTTACGGGCATCATAGAGTATGCGCTGCAAAATTATGCCCTTCCCCAGGAATGTCAGGATGAGAAAGATTTTCGCGATTTTATAATCGCTTTGAAAAACGGTGAAGCGTTTAACAGACAAGCTGTTTCCTCTTATCTTAATTCCTTTGGCTGGGAAATGCGCGACCAATATTTATGCTTGTCATTGAGCCCAATGAAAGCCGATTTGCTTCAACATTCAATCGATTACTTCCGTCTGTTAATCTATAATGTCTTAGGGTTTGGGAAATGTATAGTCTTCGACGATAAAAGGGAAATCGTTATCGTGGTCAATCTTACGTTGCATGGAGGGCCAAAAGAGGTATTCCTTTCGCGTTTTACCCCTTTTGTGCGGGATAACATGTTTTACGCAGGCGTGAGCAAATCTTTCTCGGATTTTTATGAAATCGCCCTCGCGACCAAAGAATCCGATATAGCGCTGAGTATGGGGAGCAAGCTAGGTCAATTGGCGGGTTTCTATTTTATGTTTGAAGATTACGCCCTAACATATATGCAGAAAATCTGTACTTCCGAGCTTCCGTGCGATCGGCTCATTCCAGCCGGATTGCAAAAACTGATAGATCACGACAGAGAAAAGGATGTTAAATATGTGACAACATTATCGGTTTTTCTGAGAAATGAAAGCAACTATACACTCACCGCCAAAAAACTAGGCATCAGCCGAAGCGTCCTTATCGATCGTTTAAGGCGGATAACAAAACTGACCGGCGAAGATTTCAAAAACGCTGAAACGCGCATATACTATTTATGGTCAATGTATCTGTTGGAATATAATTTTGAAGATTAATTCTGCATAGAGCATTTTAAATCTTTATGGAAATGTTGTTTAATCCATTCTGATAAAATAAAGAAGCAGCACAGTGACTTTAACAGCTTCAAGACGTACACTTTCGGTTTCCATCCTCCGCCGGCGTTTTCAAAACAGCCAATAAGCGTTCCGCCTCATTTTTCCGCAACAATTTAAGCGCGACAAATAATGTCAATAATTCCGTAAGCGGCATAGTCAGCCAAATGGCGTTAAATCCGACTATAGCCGGAAGCAGAGTCATTAGAATTAAGCAGATGACAAAGCCCCTCGATAATGAAACGATGAGGGCATTGATTGATTGTTTCAATGCCTGAAGGTAATAACTTGTGACAATATTGATCCCCATAAGCAAATAGGCGAAAGAAAATACGCGGACAATTCCCGGGCCAAGGGTTAAGATTTCCTCGGTTGCGTCCATATATAGTTTCGAGTAGCTTGCCGCGTTGTCGCATCGGATCGTGCCGTCATCATTTTTCGAGAGATTGCAGAACTGCAGTGAATCTCTATCTGTCCACTTGATATCGAAAAGCTGCGCGAGATTGCTGTTGTGTGTCGCTATGAAAATCTGTACGCCATTGCTTTGAAGTTTAAGGAGAATTTCAACGAGCGTAGGCATGAGTTCGGGGTTAAGGCTGTTCTCCGGTTCATCCCAAAAAAGGATCGAGCCTTTTTTCAATTGTCCGCTCGTAACCAATAATCCAAGAAATCCGAGTTTTTTGTAACCGCTCGCCTCATTTGCAAATGGGATACGGACTCCGTCCGTCCTCAGCGTGTAGAAAGATCCTTCGCTTTTGTCCCAACGGACGACGCCGCCGATAGTATCGATTATAATTTTACTGACTTTTTGTTGTATTTCAGATTGTACTTGAGTAGGTATGTCAAGTGCATTAATCAGCACATCTTTATAAATCTGACCGAACCCCGTCTGCTTTTGCTCGATGAAAGTCAACAGTCCTTTCGCGTGTTCGAGAATGTCCTTCTCGGGAATGAAAACGCGTTCTTCGACACCTGTGCTTATCACTTTGAAATCATTTCTTTGCGGCACGCCAAATATTACCTGTGCCGATTCTTTTGGTATGATGATTGTTTTATTTCCCTTTGGATAAGTAATAACGACATCATCCGCAAGACCGTTTGTCTTATCACCAATAAAAGTTTCTGTCGCGCGATACATTTCTTTCAACAGCGTCGTTTTTCCCGTCGCGTTTGCGCCAATCAACACGTTCACTCCAGGGCAGAAGTCGCACACGAATTCACCCTTAAATACGAGAAAATCCTTTATTTCCACACGATCAATCGCCATAACTGTCTGCCTCCCGTCGATTATTCATCGAACAGCATCGTTTGCTTGCTACTGGCCTCTTGTTTTGCCAATTCCGCCGTTTTCGACTGCACATCCGGCCACGCGATAACCAGCGAGTTATATGCATACGCCTCAGCAGCCAAACCCTTACGTTCGGCAATAGTGTAAAGGCGATACGCCAAAGCCTTGGCGTGTTCCGGCTCGGATGTAAATATGTTTGATACTATCTTCGCCGCGCCGACTACGCCGTCTTTTTCAAGAGCGCGGGTAAGCTGCTGTGTAAGCAGCCAGATGATTGGCTCATGGATGTTAATCTTGTCAGTGATTTCCTCTCTGGTCAGCAGCCGCACGACGCCTTTCTGTGCGTATAGGACGCCGCGGGCCGCGAGTCCCTCTACCGACGTATTCTTTGCCCGCGCCAGCACGTCCGCGTCACCGAACGCCATCTCGTTGAACGCATATTGGGTATACAGGTCGACGCAGAAACGGCTGTCGCGGTCGAGTTCGCCGTCCTGCTCCGTAAAATAATGGTCTAGTTCCTGATTGATGATTTGGAGAGCCGAACGGACGCTCATCGGCGTTCCGTCCGCTTCCAGAACCTTAGAGAATCGCGAATACACGCCCATGCCGGGACCGATTGCGCTCTGCGCCAAGTCCACCGGCGCGATGTTGCTTGCCTGAAGTTTTTGCAGAGCCGGTTTGAGTTCCCGCTTCAATGCGTTGATAAAATCGCGGCGGGTGCATATCGGCGCATCAGCGAGACGCTTGCGGCAGACGAGGACGATGGAGGAGGCGAGGGCGTTGGTGTTCATGCTTATCGTCCGATAGGCTTGCTCCGATCGTATAGGCCAAGTGCCTGTTATCGTAAATCTCGACTGAATAATTGCCGATAACATTGTTTCCCAACCAGTCGAAGTCATATTATCATTATCGTCTTTTTCGCTCTGCTTGTAAGCGTAATATACGGTAGTCGGGATATCCTCACGGACATAGGAGTTTATTTGAGAGAATGTTTTCATCATTCCGTCCTCAAAAAACCTATATGCCTCATCTCGCCTACCGTCAAAACGGTATGCTATTGCCACGAGTTCCTCTGTCTTGGGGACAAGCATTGTTCGGAACAAAACAGGAAATGCACTCTTGAGATTGTTCCGTAACCAGATATAGAAGAAATCGGATAAATCTGCATATCCGATATTGTCGTAGTACGGCGGGTCTGTCGAAACCATTATGTTGCGAAGACCGTTGTCGGTCTGAGCGTTCTGTTGATTGGCAACACCTCTCTTGTTAACAGGCAAAGTCCCTATGCATTTGGCAATAAAATCAGTGATAGTTACAAAACCGCCAACTGAGTCAGCAAGGACATTAACTTCAGGATAGTCCCATGTCATAGGTATTGCCTGTTTGCTGAAAAGATTCATAGCTTTCTCGTTTGTAACAGCCCAACGAGAAACTGAGGTTGAAAAATCAGCAAGCCTATCCACCGCAAAACCCAAATACACCCCTACCGCCTGCCCATAGGCGACCGCGCCAGTGCCGCCGTCGGCCAATGGCGTCGGGTCGTTTTTCATGCCGGCGGCAATGGCGGCCGCCTCGGCCATCCTCTGCGCCTCATGCACGAGGTCGCTGAGCGTGGTGAGGGCCGTGAGCTGACGCGGAGTGAAAAGTTCGTGCCAATGAGTAAAACCATAGCCACGACCGCTAATAAGGTCAGCGCAGTCCTGATTCATTTCCGCTTCGGGCTTCCATTCAGGTTCGTCACAATCGGCAATCTGCATATGCTCGTCATTCGGCGAAATATACAAACGCCCGCCGCTTCCTTCCGCGACAATCGCCATAAGCTGTGCGCCTTGTCGCTTCTCCTGAAATTCCGTATGAATGTGTTCCGATTTAACAGCTTCGCCACAAACGATACACTTAAACTGGCCGCGTCCGGTTTTCGGCGCTTCGGGCACGTTTTTACCGTAATTCACTTCATAACGTATCGTCTTGCCATCAATAACAGGCTGAATATACGCTTCTTTGCCTTTCTTCTTCGATAAGACAAGACTGCTCGCCAGCGGCATCTCGCACCCGCACGCCGGGTTTGGACACTTCACCGTCCGCGCCCAAATCCACGCGATGACGGTATGCTCTTTTCCGTGTTCGTCTTTTACTTTCGGGTACAGATGCCCTATTTTCTCAAAGGCTTTCTTCTTCATCCACTCGCCGTAATACCTCACGTCCTCGGCGAGTCCGCGCGCCCCTACCCATTCGTCCTCGCGAGCGATCCGCGAGCGCGAGTCTGGATTTACCGGAGACTGCCCAGCGAACTTCGGCGGTATCTCGATCATCGCCTTGTTTATCATCACTGCGACTGGGTTCAGGTCAGACGCATGTGCTTCCAGTCCGAGCCTCTGCGCCTCAAGCGGTATCGAGCCGCCGCCCGCAAACGGGTCGAGTAGAGCAGGTGGGTTTCCGTTTGTGGATTTCATTATTTCGGCTTTCGCCTCGTCCAAGACTTCTTTATTGTTCGAGTTCTCCCATTTCACAAGCCGTTCGAGTATGCCGAAAAGACGCTCTCGCTCCTGGGATTGCGCATCTTCGGTCGGGAATTCTTCGGGGTGGGACGACGGATCGTCCACAAGCGACGACCAGATAACTGCCCGCGCCGCCGTAAGCGGACGCCGTGCCCACCACAGATGAATACCACGCGGATGAGGTCCTATTCCTGGCATTTTTTCGTAAGAACAAGCAACGTTGATTGCTTCCAAAGGGAGGGCGACTTCAATGAGTTTTTTGGTATATTCCGCAGCCATTTTATTTTTATTCCTGTTCGGGATTTGCCGCGTAGATCGTCAACATCAGCTCAGCGTCATCAATCAAACGATATTCCGGACGGCGCCCAGATAATTTTTCGCTTTCAGCCAAGATAATCGGAACGCCTTCGCCGCGCTTGTCCATTATGAAGTCGCGGTTGCCAGTATAACTTTCGATATTCAATGGACAACGCGCAAGCAAACTGGTGAGCAGCTCGTTACGGGCAGATTGACGCAAAGGCAGACTATCGAGCGTCATTGTGTTCGTTATCATGCCGGGCGAGAAAATTTCCAAACGATCAGCGAACAGATGTACGCGGGTTTTTGAACTTTGGATGGAATAATCGCGGTGTGCTACAGCATTCACCAATGCCTCGAATACCGCGTTCATAGAAAACTGGGGGATTTCTCTGCGAGCGGGTTTTTTAACCGCGTAAACCCGCATATTCTTTTCGACAAATCGATACGCTGCGGCGATTTGCGCGTCCAAAGGCCCGACAATATCCTTGGCGTCCAATTGATACGCGGCGTTGCGCTCGGTCCCGCGGTACGCGACAGCTTGTATAAAGGCGTTCGCGAGGAAGTCATGCGGTTTTTCAGAAGCCATCAAGATTCCGCTGACAGTGGGGAAAACTTCGCCATCCTCGTTTGGGGAGAGCAGTTTTAGTTTGATCAAAAATTCTTCATCGCCGGATGGAGAAAGCGTGGTTTTGAACTTCTCCCACAGGTTCCTGTCGAGCGTGTTTTTCGACGTGGCAGCAACAACCTGCTCGTCAAAACGAATCAAACGCACCTGGCTTCGTTGTTGAAAAAGCCTCGCCAGCACGTCCGGTTCCATTTCCCGCTTGGAACTGCCTATACGGTTGAAATAACCGTGCGGGCTCTTGTGAACGAAAATGCTTCGCGGGATATCGACGCGCAAAATCACTCGTTCTTCGTTGTTGCCATCTATTAACGGAATTTTGCGGATGCGGCAAAAGAGCGGCGGCTTGATCGAGTCGTTGCAAATCTCGCGTATCCATGTTTCAACCGCTTCCAATTTATCATCGGGAATACCGACAATCGTTTTGGTTTTATCGTCAACGCCGAACACAAAGACGCCCGCAACGGAATTTGCCATTGCGGCAAATTCATCGGCAATGTCGTCGCGGCGCGGTTCCGCGACATGGTTTCCTTTGTATCGCAAGTCTTTCAGCTTGAGGGAAGAGTCTTCCCCCAAACGGATTTGCCGCAGAAGTTCGTCGGTTGTGTCAAACATGTTCAGATTCCCAAGGTGATGCGTTTGTAACGGTTGTCAAACGCCTCACGTCCGCCTTCCATAATTGTGCAAATAGATTCGCGGATAGGGACTTCCTCCAAACCGCCCTTGCATTCAAGTTGAATTTGGCCGCCGACAAATTTCAGGACATGTACAAGTTCCGCGTCGCCATTGACGACGATATTCGGGTTGTGCGTCGCGATGATCAGCTGGCGGCGGTTTTTATTTTCGTGAATCTGTTTCACGATCAAATCGTAAATCAAAGCGTTGTCCAAGTCGTCCTCGGGTTGATCGATGACCAGCGGTTCATCGCCATAACTTAACAGAAACGCGAGAATGGCTGCTGCCTTTTGACCCGCGGAGCCTTTTTCCAAATCGTTGAAATGGGAATTGACCGCTGCCGGAGAATACTTGACGCGCAACAAGTCTTCAGGAAACCAAATTTCAAAACGATCCAATAACTGAGGTTTTTCATTCAGAAGCTTGTTGAGCCGTAAATCGAATCGGGTATCAGCTCCATGAGAGATGCCATTGGCTATATTTAATGTGTGCTTTTTTATCTCCATAAGCAAGTTTGGAATATCCTGTTCGTTTGCCCCAGGTCGCTCCCATTGAATAAGAGTACAAAGAATTCCGCGTTCGTTTTCCGGTTCGTACACAGAACTGCCGAATTTGCCTTCTCCGAGTTCGAGCAAATCACGGTAATCTCTTTCGAGTGTGCTGACATCGCCAAACGGGACAAATTCCATGCGCACATACGGATTATAGCCAATAACGGACTTGATGAACCTGACGCGTTTATCGAGCAATTCCTCGCGCAATGTTTTGAATCGCCCGCATAGCACAGCGATTTGCGTTTGCGTAGTTCCCAGGTCTTTCTTGACGGAAGCCAACTCGCGCAATTGCTGTTGCAATTGATTGCGTTGGCTTACCCATCCGCCGTATGTGGCAATATCCAACTGACTTTGTTTCTTGGCATATTCCTCGACGAGAGCATCGTAATCCTCAACGCTCTGCCGATATGCCATCGCAAACTTGCTGTTACTGTTCGCGTCTTCCCATCGCTGACTAATAGACATCACATCGGCGGATAGTTTTTGTATTTGTTCAGCGACAATTTGCAATTCGCGGACGGTTTGCTCGTGAATCAATTGAATTTCATCGCGCGCGTCGTCTTTGGCATCAAAGAGATGCATTGGAAAATCGGGGAGTGACAATGCGGGAATCAAGTCGGATATCTGACGTGAAATCACGTCGAAATCTTCTTTGCGCGGCAACCCGTTCCATTGCTGCATCCGCGTTTGGTAATTCTTCAAAATTGCGCCGTGCCCCTTTTCCTCGTATTGTTTCAAGTCATGTTCTACATCGGCGAGTTTGACGCTGAGAGGCCGTTCGTCCGCGAGACGGCGTGACAAATCACGTTCACGCTCTTTCAACTGTAAAAACTGGCTCACGGCGCTATCCCAACGAGTTTGCCATTCGTCCCGATCGACATCTGGCGCAAGGTCGATGACGTCAAGTAACCCACGCGGGTTGGAAGCGAGTTCTTCAATTTGTTTCTGGCTATAAATTTTGAGAGGAAAACGTTCGTGAAGGTTTCCTGCTTCAACCGGAACCCAAGTGTCATTTTGTTTTTCATCGAGCGCGGAATCGTTTCCATCTTTTCGCCAGCGCAATTGATACGTCGCGCCGCGCCGCCTGAGCTCTAACAGAATTTCTGTGTCGTCCAGCATCACGCCTTTGTCGTTTGACGGCCGAACAAAGCGTCCAATGTTCTCTTTGATACGCGAGCCGTCAGGCAACGACTGATCGCGCCGTGCCGCAAGGCGGATAGATTCAACCAGCGTAGATTTACCGGCGCCGCGTCCGCCGATCAGAGAATTGAAATGCGAGTTGAAATCGGTCACGAATGGTTTACCGGGAATGCGACCGCACACGCTCATGTTTTCAATGGTGAGTCTGGTCATATAAATATCAGGATCGTGATTCGGGTTTTCCGTTTGGTTTTTCACGCAATATTCGTGGTCAGGTAAAGCAAGTTGCAAGCCTTTAATTGAAGGGCCGCTCATTTTTATCCAACTGAAACGAGCGCCGAGTTCATCCGGAGTATGCGCGTCAGAACCGCCAATTTTGGCGAGTCTCTTTATGGCTTTTCTCAATTGCGCATCTGCATCGTCGAAATGGTTCAAATCGCAAAATTCAGCCACATGAACTTCTAGTATGCTCTTTTCCAATTCTGGGTTTGGTGAAGTCGCGTTGTATAACAGACCGTTCATTCCGTCAATGCGCGCGGGAATCGGAATCCCGCCGTTCTCTTTTATCGCTTTGACAATATCGAAGAAACTCCTTGTGGTTGCGGTATCCCGCGCATCTCCAAAACCGCTTGTAATTCCACAAGCACCGAGGACAGCGGTTATTACTTGACTGTCGCAATCGACATCAAAAATCGCAAGCAGATGTATACGGCTTGCGCTGTCGCCCACGGTGATTTCGACGCCTGGGAAAATATGCAATTCCCTATACCACCCAGGCTGTGGGGTTTGTGTACGGAGTCCGGCGTTTCTCGCCTTCAACCGATCAATCCACTCGCCGGAGTTATGGTCTGTTACGGCCACGCAATCAAGCCCGGCTGTCATCGCCGCATTCAGCCAATAATCTTCGGTCACGTCCTTTTCTCTGTAATCGCTCGACGCGGGCGTGTGCGTGTGGAAGTCAAACTTCCACCACCTGCTTCCCGGGACCCCGAATGTTTGTTGAGATGTTCTTTCTTTTAACGCCATCTTCATCGCGACTCCTTGAATACGACTTCCGCAAAACGCACCAGTTCTTCGATATTATAGTTCACGCTCGTCGCCGCGAAGTCAGGCCGCTCGACGTTTTGGTTTTCCAAAGCGCTCCCTCTCTTCCCGTAAATCTATTTTCACGACACCAACCTATTTTACCAAGATATTTCACTCAAAAAACATCTGGTTCGCGCGGGACGAGATGCCCCTCGCAGTTGCTCGCAGTTTCTGAAATCGCGCATCCGCACGCGGTGAAATATGTTACAATCGAGCCTTAGGACGGTGATTGCCGCGGAAATAAGGTTCGGTAAAAACCAGAAACGGGGGGAACGATATGAAATTCGGGACGTATTTCGCTTATTGGGAACAAGAATGGGACGCCGATTACCCTTACTATTGCGACAAAGTGGCCAGGCTCGGTTTCGACATACTTGAACTGGGGGCCGGCGCGCTGGTCGGTTTGAGTGACTCCGAACTTTCGCGCGTCAAGTCGGCGGCTCGGGACGCAGGAATATCGCTCACGGGATGTATCGGATTGCCTGCCGCGTTCGACGTTTCGTCGGCCGACAAAAGCGTGAGGGATAACGGTCTGGACCTGCTGAGACGAATACTTACGGCCATGAGCAAAATCGACGCCACGGTGCTTGGCGGCATCATATACGCGTATTGGCCGGTAGATTACGGCAAGCCGGTGGACAAACCGAGCGTGCGCGCCCGCGCGATCGAGAGCATGCTGAGCATAGCCGATTTCGCCAGGGAAAACGGAGTCCTGCTGGTTCTCGAGACGGTGAACCGTTTCGAACACTTTCTCATCAATACCAGCGAGGAAGCAGTGCAACTCGTCAAAGACATCGGCCACCCGAACGTAAAAGTGATGCTCGACTGTTTCCACATGAACATAGAGGAGGATTTCCTCGGAGACGCCATAAGAACGGCCGGCAAATACCTCGGACATTTTCATATCGGGGAATGTAACAGGAAGGTTCCCGGCAAGGGACACATGCCCTGGGAAGAAATGGGCTACGCTCTCCGTGATATCAATTACGGCGGCGGGGTCGTCATGGAGCCTTTCGTAAAAATGGGCGGTACCGTGGGAAGCGATATAAAGGTATGGCACGATCTCTCGGGCGGCGCGGACGAAAAAAAGATGGATGAAGACATAGCGGAAGCGCTCAGGTTTGTGAGGTCGAAATTTGCCTGACTCTTGATGCCCGCGGCGCGCGCTGTATCCGCGAGTTTTATCGCGGCCATAACATAAGGAGAAACGCACCCGCCGCCAGTAAACGACAGGCTCAGGGGATACGAAGATTCATGGCAAAAGCCGAAGGGTCTTTCATATCCTCCCGGTCTTTCTTCATGCCAAAAGCAATCAATTATTCATCCGCGTTCGCTGCGTGAATATTGTCGAACCTCAAAGGATATTATCTTGCTGATCCGAAATATCCGCCGGAATTTTCCGCCGTACAGCGCGTTGACGCCGTATTATAGCGATCGTGATTATCACGGTATTGCCATATTGACAATTATCATCAATGTGTTATAGTAAAATTGTTAATGACGAATTGTCATTGAAAACTTTCTGCGAACTGTCAAACTACGCGTTCAAATAGTTAATCGACTCCTTCTGGCGGGAGTCTATGATGGATGTTTGTCTTTTATGGGAAAACATCATTATATTTTCATAAAAGACGCATTAAATACAATACACATCGAGGAGGATGCAGCATGAGGAAATTTGTTCTCGCGGTTCTTTGTTTGTCTTTGATAGTCGGCGCGTTCGGAATTCTGCCGGCGCCCGCCGGCGCGGCGGACGATTATTACGCCGTTTCGCTGGGGTGGTACGCTAACACTTCCGGGCAGCGTCAGAAAACGGGTTTTGAGGAAAGTTTCAAGAAATTTGGGATCACGAATTTTGAAATCGCGACGTCCGACTACGACCCCGTCAAGCAGAGCGATCAAATCCGGGCTTTCATCTCGAAGAAACCGGCCGCTCTTTTCATCACTCCGTCCGATCCCAGCGGCATCGCCGAAGCCGTGAAGGAAGCGTGCGCCAGAGGCATCAAGGTTTACATGTCCGACGGCTACGTGGCCGGAGCCGAAGTCGTGACCACGGTGATGTTCGATAACTACGCCTGTGGCGTCGCTACCATGACATATCTGGCCGACGAGCTGCTGAAGCGCTACGGAGACCAGGAAGAGATCAAAATAGGCGCCGTGTGGCTCGCGGAAAACGTAAGCTGGCATCAGAGAGACCTTGGTATGCTCGATGTTCTGGCGTTGGAGAAATACAAGAAAATCAAGCTCGTCGCCGAATTTACCAACGACCCCACCGGCACCGTCACCATCTCTCAGGGCGTGCAGACCATCCTGAATCAAGACCCGAACAAAGAACTTCGCGGGATATGGTGCGCGTGGGACGGCGCGGCCGAAGCCGGTCTCGTGGCCTCGAAGGGCATCAACGAGAAGATACTGTTCGTCGGCACCGACGGCGGCGAAGACTGCTGGAACTACATGCGGCAGTATCCCAGCCAGTTCATAGCTACCGCGGGGGAGAATATTTACACCATGCCCCGCACACTTGTCGAATACTCGCAGAAGGATACGAAGTCCGTCCCCTATCTCAACATGGTGCCCGGATATCTCGTCACCAGCGAGATGATCAGGGAACTTGACAGCATCGCCGACTACAAGGTGGGAGATATCACGGTAAAAGAAGCCCTTGCCGATTACGACGTACCGGGCAACATCGACAAACTGAACCAGGCGCTCGAGGCAAACGGCTGCAAGACGCGCTGGATCCCGTCCATCTAGGACATAACAGAGCAAAGGCAATCGATACGATAATAAGGACAAGTCTCGAACTTGTCCTTAATTATTCGTGTTGATAGTTTTGGGGGCGTAAACGATGGATTATTGTCTCGAGATGCGCGGTATCAGCAAACAATTCGTGGGGCTGAAAGCTCTTGACGACGTAAGTTTTTACCTTAAACAGGGGGAGGTTCGCGCACTTCTGGGCATCAACGGGGCCGGAAAATCGACGCTGATAAAAATTTTATCGGGAGTTTACAGAAAAGACAGCGGAACGATCATCCTCGGAGGCAAACAGGTCGAGATAAACAGTGCCGATGACGCGCTGAAACTGGGTATTTCCTGCCTGTATCAGGACGCGCAAATGGTCGACAGCATCACCGGTTACGAAAATATCTATTTGGGAAACGAGAACGAAAGCAAAAATCTTTTTTCTCCCATAAGCCGGAAAAAACTGAAATCCCAAGCCCTCGAACTCCTTAAAAAATATCCTCTCGAAGTCAACATCGACAAACCGGTATACCTTCTGAGCGCCGTGGAGCGCGAAATCATAGCGGTGCTTCGGGCCCTTTCGAAGGACTGCAAAATTCTGGTTTTGGACGAACCGACATCGGTGCTCACCGAAAAAGAAAAGGATGTTCTCTTTGATTTGATAAGGACGCTCAAATCGAGAGGGGTTTCCATCATATACATCACCCATCATCTGGACGAAGTGGAGGAAATCTGCGACAGCTTCTCCATATTCCGTAACGGGAGAAATATCGCGGATGAAGATATTTCGAACAACAAAGTCGACCCTAAATACATCGCCGAACTCATGATCGGCGAGAAGCTGGAGCAGTTGTATCCGCCGAGGACAAAGGAATACCTCGGCGGCGTGGAATTCGAGGCGAGGGATATCTGCGTGGAAAACAAATTGCGGAACATATCTTTTCAGGCCCGCAGAGGAGAGGTTTTCGGCATATTCGGCCTCGTGGGCTCCGGCATAGACGAGCTGTCCAAAGTGCTGTTCGGGGCGATGAAGATGTCGCGCGGCGAAATTTTAAAGTCCGGCAGGATGCTCGACATGAAAAGCCCTGAATTCGCCATCGAAAACGGCGTCTTTCTGGTTCCCGGAAACAGAAAAACCGAGGGCCAGCTTCCCGGTTTGTCGATATCCTTCAACATCAGCATCGCGAAGATTAAAAAACTCGTCAAAGGTCTTTTCGTCGATACGCGGCTGGAGTCGAAAGAAACCGGAAACCTCGCCGGGCGCCTCGCAATCGTCACCCCCTCGCTCGCTAAACACGCCAACGAGCTTTCGGGAGGCAACCAACAGAAGGTGGTCGTCGGCAAGGGCCTCTTTACGGACGCCGACGTGTATATTTTCTGCGAGCCGACCGTCGGAGTGGACGTGGGCGCAAAAGAAAGCATCTACAAAATCATCCGCGAACTCGCGAAAAATTCGCTGGTCATCGTGATATCCTCAGACCCCGATGAAGTGCTGGGCATCTCGGACAGGGTTCTCGTCATGTACAAGGGCGCCGTCACCATGGAACGCGAGGCCGAGAAAACCGGCTTGAAGGAGATGCTGGTTCATGCCGTCATCGGCGGCGAAGAAGCGAAGGGTGGCTCAGATGAAAGATAAACCGGGTTTTCCGATCGGCGATTCCCTGCCCGTAATATTGTTTTTGGCGCTGCTCGTGATAATTGTGGCCGCGTTTCAATCTTTGAATTCCGCATTCCTGTCGATGAACAACGTCTACGCCATGCTCAATAAAATTTCGATGATCTCCATCGCGGCAGTCGGACTGACGTTCGTCATAATCGCCGGGAAATGCGATATGTCGTTCCACCTGAACGCCTGTTGCTGCGGCATGTTCATGGCGTTTTTGATAGCTGATCACCGGATTCCGACGCCGGCAGCGGTGGCCCTTGGCCTTTTGCTGGGAGGGCTTTGGGGATGGTTCACCGGATTCGCCGTCAGCCGGTTTAAATTTCCCGACGTCATAACGTCGATAGCGGTGGGTTCCATAGGATTCGGAGCCGCTTATTTCTTTCACGACGGCGCGTACATCTATCTTTTGGGCGAAAATGACCTGATGATGACGTCCACCAGAATCGCCGGCGCGCCGCTGCCCATTTTCATAATGCTGATAGTGGTCGTCTCCAGCTATCTCGTCCTCGAGAAGACCGCGATCGGCCGAAAATTTTACGCGGTCGGCGCGAATATGAAATCCGCGTATTTAAGCGGAGTCAACGTGGGCGGCTATATCGCCGCGGCGTTCGTGATATCCGGGGCTTTCGCCTCGCTCACAGCGATGCTGCTCACGAGCGAGCAGGGTTACGG
>JAISXR010000227.1 GCA_031270375.1 Synergistaceae bacterium
CCAAGCCTGTAGAGGACTTTCACCTCCAAGTTATCGCACATGCCGGGCACACAAGCACGGTAGGGGCGAATCATTATTCGCCCCTACGGAACCGATGCGCCGGCAACGCCCGCAACCCAAATTAAGGTTCTAAAGCGCTTTGGGATTCCCCCCGCACTCGACCCAGCGGTTCAGTATCAGCGACGCGGCGCCTATCGCTGCGGCGTCGGAGCCAAACTTGGATATCACTATTTTGGCGTCTTGTCCGCTGTATCGCATTTTATGGCGCTCGACATAATTTTCGAGCCGGTCTGTGAGAAATTTGCCGGCGTGCGTTATACCGCCCGACATGACTATGAATTCCAGGTCGAGCATGGTGATCATGCCCGCGATCGCTATGCCTAGATATTCGATGGCGTTTTCGACTATCGAGACCGCCACGGCGTCGCCCGCTTTGGCGGCGTCGAAGACGGTTTTGGCCTCGATATCGTCGACGTTCCCGGCCAGTTCCAGGATCGAGGTTCGTTCACCCCTTCCGGCGCGCTCCTTCGCGCATTTCGCGATCGCGTTTCCCGACGAAATGGCCTCGAGGCATCCGTAGCCGCCGCAGTCGCACCTGGGGCCGTTTCTGTCCATCACGATATGGCCCAGTTCCCCGGCAAATCCGCGGTGCCCTTTGTAAAGCCGCCCGTTTGTCACGATGGCGGATCCTATGCCGTAGCCGAGGCCCACGCAGAGAAAATTTTCCGTATCCTTGCATATACCGTAGTATTTTTCACCCACCGCGATCGCCTGGGTCACGTTTTCTATCATGGTCTTTTTCCCAAAACGGCGCTCTATGGCGGCGATGATGTGCATATTTTCGAGGCCGAAGTCGGGAGAGAAAAGCACCTCGCCGCTGCGCGCGTCGATGAGCCCGGGCATGCCGATGCCGATGCCCATTATTTTTTTCTCGTCCGCCGGGGAATTATTTATCGTCTCGTTTATTATGTCGGTGACGTATTCGAGTATGACGCTTTTGGAGAGGCCTCTTTTGGACGCGTAAATTTTTTTGTATATGACGGTGGCGTTGCAGTCGGCGACTATCGCTGTTATTTTGGTCGCGCCGATATCCACGCCGACACTGCAATAGGCGTCCGGTATCATGTCGAACAGCATCGGCGGCTTGCCGCCGCTCGACTCGCCGAGCCCGACTTCGCGTATCGTCCCCAGATCGATGAACGCCTGCGAGATGTTCATAACGGTGGGAACGCTGAGTCCAAGATTACGGGCTATCTCCGCCCTGCCGGACGCGCCGTTTCGGCGAATATAGTTCAGCACGTTTCTTTTGTTCAACACGTTGATGCTGGATTTGTCCATGCCCGAAAACCTCACCCCTGCGAAGCGGAATGGAAATTTTGCAACCGACCGTAAGATTATACATTTGGGGTTTAGTTGGGTCAATGTTAAAAAAATAATGTGTTATTTTATTTTATCCAAACAAATAACGTTTTGTTGATGAAATTTCAATCTTAATGATGTTCTTTCATGCCGTATTGACAATCATGTTAATCGTGTATTATACTAATTTATCATAACTAAGTATTTTCCTCTCGAAATAACGCGAATGAGATATGCGGTGCCTGTGAGTTCGGGCAGGAGGCAAGTTTTTATGGTTGATAAAGTACAAAACGTTTTCAAGAGCAGAATTGTCCTCCTTGTGTTCATCAATGTAATGATATTTGGCTTCCTGTCTTTTACGGCCGGAGGGAAATTCTTGAACTGGACCAACATAAAGGCTGTTATCTCGTTGATGACTTACGATTTGCTCCTGGCGAGCGGGATGACTTTCGTATTGATACTGGGCGGGATCGACCTTTCCGTCGGCGCGCAGGTGGCGCTGGAATCGGTGGTTATAGCGCTGTCGCTGCGTTCCGGCTATCCGCTCGCGGCCGCTTTGGGCATGGGATTCGCGGTGGCTGTCGCCGTGGGATTCTTCAACGGGGTTCTGGTCAACCGCTTTTCTCTGGCCCCGTTTCTCGTCACGCTTGGGGCGCAGCTAATCTGCCGCGGCATCGCGACCGTCGCGACGCAGGGACAGTATATATCCTTTCCCAGGGCGAGCAAAGCGTTTCTTGTCTTCGGGCGCTATGAAATAATGGTGGCCGGCAGGTATGGTTTTTCGCTCATTCTTTTGATATCGGTGACGTTGATTTTCATTTTCGCTTTCTTTCTCAAAAACTGGAACCCGCTCAACAGGGCTTTTTTGATAGGAGCAAACCCAAAGGCGGCAAGGCTGTCCGGCATGAACGTTTCGAGGATGACCGTTCTGTCGTTCATGATCTGCGCGATGTTCGCCTTTCTCGCGGCGGTCTTTATGACTGCGAACAACCGTATAGGCTACGCTAACTACGGCATCTCCTACGAAATGAACGCGATCGCGGTGTCGGTCGTCGGTGGGGCCAGCATGTCCGGAGGAAGAGGAAGTCTTCTCGGCTCGCTTTTGGGCGTGTTGATGCTGGCTTTCATAACCAACGGCTTCGTAATGCTGGGAGGCAATCCCAATTGGCAGCAGGCGGCCACGGGCTTCGTCCTCATCGCCGCGTTGGCTTTCGACGCTGTTGCCAACAGAAGAAGCAGGGGGATTTGACGCCATGGCGAATTTTCTGGAGTTGAAAAATATTTCAAAAAGTTTCGCCTCCAACAGCGTCTTAAAGGATGTGAACCTTGACATACGCGAGGGCGAGACGCACGCCCTCATCGGCGAAAACGGCGCGGGCAAATCCACCCTCATCAAAATCATCGGCGGAATATACCAGGCCGATAGCGGCGAAATACTGGCGGGCGGAGTTCCCATTCACTGCGCGACTCCAATTCAAGCGATGGAAAAGGGCATCAGTATAGTCCATCAGGAACTCAGCCTGGCCCAAAACCTCTCGGTGGCCGAAAATATATTCACCGGAAGAGAGATAGTGAACAAGATAGGTTTTATAAGGTGGGGAGTGATTGACCAGCGTTCCCGCGAGATTTTCGACAAAATCGGAATAGAGATAAATCCCGGAGACTTGGTCGGGACTCTGAGCGTCGGTATGCAACAGGTCGTTGAGATAGCTAAAGCGATATCTCTCAACGCGCGCGTTATACTGATGGACGAGCCGACATCCTCGCTTTCGGAGAAGGAGATCGAACGTCTTTTCGCACTCATTCGCGAACTCAGGAAACGTAATGTCGCTATCGTATATGTTTCCCATAAAATCGGCGAGGTAATGGAAATTGCCGACAGGGTGAGCGTTCTCCGCGATGGAAATCTGGTGTTCACGAAGGAAATTGCCGATACCAGCGTCGGCGACATAATAAACGCGATGGTGGGGCGCGAGATCAGCAATATTTATCCGGTGCGCTCAGAAAATATCGGGGACGTGGTTTTGGAGTGCAAGGGCCTGACCAGATTCGGATATTTCCACGATGTCAGTTTCAGCGTACGGAAGGGAGAGATATTGGGTTTTTACGGACTTATCGGAGCCGGCCGCAGCGAGGTCGCCCGCGCGGTTGTGGGCGCTGACGAACGGACGGCGGGCGATATATATATTGATGGTGTGAAAACGTCCCTTAAAAATCCCGAGAGCGCGCTGCGGAACGGAGTGGCGTATCTTACGGAAGACAGAAAACAGTTGGGACTCTTTCTCGATTATTCGGTGACGAGCAATATCGTTTCGTCGTCGCCCGAAAAATTTACCCGAAAATCCGGATTCATAGATATGAGACGCGCGGATGAGATTGCGGGCGAGGTTGCGCGCGACCTCACCATAAAAACAGAAAGCGTCGGGACTAAGGCGGTATTTCTGTCCGGAGGCAATCAGCAGAAACTTCTTCTGGGGAAGTGGATATTGCCGCATCCCAGGGTGTTGATAGTAGATGAACCGACCCGAGGCGTCGATGTCGGCGCGAAAGCCCTCATCCACCAAAAATTGCGCGAACTTGCCGACGGCGGCATGGCGCTCATAGTCATTTCCTCCGAGATGCCGGAAATAATGGGCATGAGCGATACGCTCGCCGTATTCCGCGAGGGCAGGCTGGTCGACATCCTCGACAACAGCCGGGGACAGGTGTCCCAGAACGATATCATGGAGCGGGCGGTGAGGTAGTATGGGAAGATTGAGAATCAGTTCGCAGAACATAGCGATCATAGGAATGATAGTCGTGCTTACGTCCGTCATGCATTTTATGTTTCCGCTTTTCCTGACGCCTCTCAACGTGGAATCCATAGCTATGGCGTTCATTTTCGAGGGTATCATAGCTATTGGCATGACCTTCGTCATCATCACTGGGGGAATCGACCTTTCCGTCTGCTCGATGCTCCCATTCGCCGAGATAATATGCGCGAAACTGATGACGCAGGCGGGAATGCCGGTCTTGCCCGCGGTGATACTCACGCTCATTGCCGGCGCCGCCGTGGGCGCCGCAAATGGCGTGATGATAAAACTGCTCGACATTCACCCTATGATAATCACCATGGCGACCATGCTCATTCTGAGGGGCACCAACCTCGCGATAACAAACGGAAAGGCGATTGCCGGCTTCTCCGACGGATTCCTGACGCTGGGGCAGGGCAAGATATTCGGAATCAACATTCCCGTGATATATTTCGCGATTCTAGCGCTTATACTCGGCTTGTTCCTGAATAATCACAGGTATTTCAGGCAAATTTACTTCATAGGCAACAACGAAAAAGCCGCGACGCTTTCGGGCATAGATGTGGACAAGGTAAAAATATTCTTTTATATGCTCTGCTCGATTCTGGCGGCGTCCGCCGGAATACTGGCCGCTTCAAAATACGGCGCTGCGCATTGGGTTCACGGCAACGGCTCCGAGGTAAAGGCGATTTCGGCGGTGGCCATAGGAGGCGCGTCTTTGTACGGAGGAAGCGGCAGAATTGGCTCCACGGTCATAGGCGTCATATTTCTGGCTGTCATCAATAACGCTTTTGTGATGTCCGGAGCGAACACGTTCTGGTTCGACGTCGTGAACGGCTCGATGTTGATCGCGGCCATATTGATAAGCTACTACGCCACGACGCAGAACGAACGGCGGCTGCTGAAGGTCAAGTATGAAAAACTGCTGAACGCGGAAAAATAGATAGGCCAGATAAAAATAAACGTAATGGGGATCTGCGGAAAACACAGGAAAGGAGAGTGTTTTTGCAGGGGGGGGGTGTTGTGTGCTCGTAGATTCCCAAGCGCTCGCGGTGCAACAGGCAATATAAAAGAATTGAAGGAGGAGATACAGGTGAAGAAATTTTTGAGCGTACTTTTTATCGCCGTCGCGTTGATGGCCGGGTTCGTGTCCGTTTCTAGCGCGGCTGACGAAGAAGTTTACGGAATGGTGGTTTTTCTCAAGGGAAGCGAGTTTTTTAACTGGTGTTACGCTGGGTTCCAGGACGCCGCCGCGGTGGTCGGCGCTAAGACGGAACTCCAGGGTCCCGCCGACTGGGACGCTTCCGGCGAGGCCAAAGCGGTGGAACAGCTGATAGCGAAACAGGTCAAAGGAATAGCGGTGACGGCGGGCGATGCCGATACCCTCGTCGCATCCATCAACGCGGCAATAGCCGCGAAGATACCGACGCTCACGTTCGACTCCGATTCTCCGAAGAGCAACAGGATGCTGTTCGTCGGCACCGACCATTTTAACGCCGGTTATCAGGCGGGCAAAGCTCTCGGTATCAAAATGGGCGACAAAGCGAGGGTCGGTATTTCCATGATTCCCGGCCTCGACTCGATCAATGGTCGTATCGCGGGATTCGAAGCCGGTTTGAAGGAAGTCGCTCCGGGAGCCTCGATAGTCACTCAGGTCAACGACGAGGGCGACATCAATAAAGCGGAGACCGTCATTACCGCGATGCTGCAGGCGAACCCGGAGATAAACTCGATATTCTGCGCTCACGGCAATCCCGGCACGGGCGCTGTGAAAGCCACCATCAACGTCGGCCGCGACAAGGGAGATAATCAGGTCAACGTAATGGCGTTCGCGCTCGACGTTCCGATTCTCGAAATGGTGGAAAACGACGAACTGTTCGCGTCAGTCGCGCAGAATCCATACCTGATGGGCGCGATGTCCTTCTGGACACTCTACGCGGCGGCGCATCCCACCCAGTTCGCGAACCCGAATTTCCCCGGATTCGGCAACGTGCCCACCGCCAATCTCGATACCGGCGTCAATATCCTCTTTAAGGGCGATCCTCTCATCGAGGCCCTTATGACTCCTCCGGTCATTAAATAATTTAATTTCGCTCTGAAGAGCGGGAATGGAATCTTGTTTCATCCAACCCCGCTCTATTTTGGTTTTTTGCTGTGATGTTTGAAAAGGAGACGTAGTGATGTGAAAAGTTTCAATTACTTCGCCCCGACGGAGATTGTTTTCGGTTGTAGGCGCGTGGACGAAATTGATTCTTACGCGGCGCGTTACGGGCATCGCGCGCTTTTGGTCTCGGGCTCGAGTTCGAAGTCCGTCGCTTCCTTAGTGGAGCGCGTCGCGTCCAAATTGGGCGATGCGGGAACAGAAACGGCCCATTTCAACGGGGTCATTCCGAATCCCACGACCGACGTCATCACCAAAGGCGCGGAACTGGCCAAAGAATTCAGCGCGGAAGTCGTCATAGGCATAGGCGGCGGGTCGTCCATGGACGCCGCAAAGGCCATAGCGGTGGAGGCCACTCACCCCGGAACGGCGTGGGATTATCTGCACTACACGAGCGGCCCCACGGAACGTACGCTCCCGATAATAACCGTCGGCACGACCGCCGGAACCGGAAGCCAGACCACCCCCTGTTCGGTGATAACCAAAACCCTGGACAAGGACAAGTCGGCTATATGGCATAAAAATATATTTCCCCGCGTCGCGATAGTGGACCCGGAGACGACCCTGTCAATGCCTCCCGGCGTCACCGCGCAGACTGGATTTGACGCCTTCTGTCACAATTTCGAGGCTTATATTTCAGCGGGTTCGAACGCTTTCGTCGAGGTCATGGCTTTGGAGGCGCTGAAGATAATAGCCGAATATCTCTCGAAAGCCATCGCGGACGGCGAGGACATCGAGGCGAGGTCGGAGATGGCATGGGCGGACACGCTGGGCGGGCTTTCAATCGCGTCGGCCGGGGTAACGCTGCCCCACGGCCTGGGAATGCAGATAGGCGGCCATTGCCCGCACGTAACCCACGGAGAGGCGCTCGCCGTCGTCTATCCCGAATTTACGAGGTTCACGTACAAGTCGGCGGTTGGAAAGTTTGCCGCGATCGGGCGCGTTTTCAACCGCGAATTGGAGAAAGCGGGCGACGAAGCCGCCGCCGAACAGTGCTGCGAGGAGATCGACTCGTTCCTGAAACGCATAGGGTTGTGGGTGGGCTTGGACGATCTGGGCATCGCCGATTCGGATATCAGGGCGATAGCGGACTGCGGGCAGGTGCTGAGCGACTACAGAAACAATCCGCGCGTGGCGGCAATAGAAGAGATGTTCGAGATTTTGTCGAAGAGCCGCAAGCGCGGGTGAGCGCCAGCGGTCCCCTCTGGTATTGCGAGAGATAAAGCGGAAGCGGCGGACAGTTTGCCCGTCGCTTCCAGTGGGCTTCGCTTTGCCTAGCAAGCTCGTCCGCTTCATACGGCCTTATATGCACTTTCTGTTCGTCGGTTCGGGACTTTGCCTCCGGCTTCCTTCATAAGCAGACAACCAGCGAGGAACGAGCTGTGTGGGTCGCTTAGTTTCTTCACCCGATTCCACCTCGCGATGGACACCCTTGCCTTTGACTAACAGTTCCTACTACCAAGCCTGTAGAGAACTTTCACCTCCAAGTTACCGCCCATGCTGGGCGCACTAGGGGACGCCGAGGGCGGCGTCCCCTACGATTTCTTTACACATAAATTTGTCGCACACCCCATAGAAACTGTTTTGGGATGTTTTGGGATATGGTATACTTTTGCCATTATCGGGGGTGAAAATATATGGGCGCAGTGGATCCTAAAGCGTTGTTCAGCATGAGCTACGGCATGTATGTTGTCACATCCGCGGCGAACGGGCAGATAGCGAACGCGGTCATGCAGGTCACGGCCGTTCCCGAGACCGCGGCGATCTGCATCAACAAACAGAACCTCACACATGAGCGCATAGTCGAATCGGGTCTGTTCGCCGTGTCGGTTCTCGATATCGACGTGCCCATGACATTTATCGGCCAGTTCGGTTTCAAAAGCGGACGTGACATCGACAAGTTCGCTGGGGTCGACATCGTGACGGGAGAGTTGGGCGTGCCAATGGTGAAATCGTGGTGCATATCGTCTTTCGACGCCAAAGTGACCGGCAGCGTCGACGTGCATACTCACACGATATTCATCGGGGAACTCGCGTCGACCCTCACTTTCAAAGAGAGCCGTCCGCTCACTTACGCGGATTATCATCTCGTGAAAAAGGGCAGGTCGCCGAAAACGGCTCCGACATTCGTGTTCAACGCGCTCAAATGAGCGTTACGTAACGGAAGAACGACGTACACGCCGCGGCGTCCCTTGCCTGAAATGTCAGTAATACGGAAATTGGCTGACGCCGCGGCGTCTTAGCGGTTCGAATATTCGTCGCAGGCCTCGAGAATGGCCGCGTTGTTCTTCGATATTTTCCAGAATTCCCACGCGAAACCGGAAACGAGCGCCGGGACAGCGCCTGTCGCGAAAGAAAGCAGATGAGGGTGGGCACTCATTACCGTGCCGTACATAAAAAACGCCCCGATGACCATGAATGCCGAGAAACTCCACATCATGCTTTCTGTTCTGTATCCGCCCGTCTCTCTTAACGTCCCGGTTTTTCGGAGGAACACGAAATTGAAAATGAGGATGGCAGCGAAAGATAATAAAAGAGTCCCTCTAAAAAATAAATCTGCCCGGTTTCCGAGAAGAAAATGGACAAACCAGAAAACAACACTGGCGAAAGCGGGCGGGAGGGCGCGTTTTACCCACCTGTCCTTTGATACGCCTTCCCTGTCTTCGAGCAGGGCGGTCATTTCTACGAGAAATGCGGTGTCGCGCGGCGTCACCTTGCGGTGTGGCAGCATCCTCACCGCTTCGGCGGTTTTCTTTACGTAATACGCGTCCAAAACAGGTTCCGTGCCGGAGAGAAAATCAAGCGCCTCGGCTATGGTTTCCGATTGCGCGAGGGTCGCCGACGTATGCCCCAGACGTATGATTCGCCCTGTCCTCTCATATTCGGCGGCGCTCATGTTCTCGTAAACCTCGCCGTGTTCGGAACCAAGCGGCAGCAGTAAATCGAGCTCCGCCCACGATTTGAGAGCCGAGGCCCCTTCGGCGTACATCTCGGGGGCACTCTCAAGCATGGATATTATTTCGTTGGGAATGGCATATTTATCCGACAGGCTCTCGAAAAAACCGCGTTTGAGCGGCGTTCCGAACATGAGCCGCATGACCTCGGTCAATTCCTCGCGCGACGCGTCAGAGGTGTTTTCGGGCCAAAGATAATCCGACGGATTCAGTATGGCGTCGAGGTATTCGGCCTGAGCCTCGGCCGTCTTGCGGGAGAGAAGATAAATCAGGCCGTGAACGTCCGATTCGCCCGAATATGATCTGTAAATCTCGTAATATTCTTCCACAGTCCCGCCGGCGATTATCTCGGTTATGCGGTGCTCGCCTAGCGTGCCCCTGTGTTCCAGATGTTTTCGCGCGCATTCCGCGAGCAATTCGGCGGTCACAACGTATCCCATCAGCGAAAAGGGCAGACGCGCGTTCGAGTGGACGTAGCGGAAAAGCTCGATCTCGGGGTCCGGCGAAGCGGCCAACTGGGCCATGTACGCAGCCTCGTCGAACTTGAGATTGCTTTCGAGCCAGGAACGGATGAGGCGTATATGGTCTCGCGGCGCCGACCACGGTGTCTCGCTCGCCGCGTAAGCGCGCGCAATCGCCTCCGCGTCGGGACAGTCGGTTCCCTCGAAACACAGAGACGCCTCTCCGTATACGCGTTCCTCGGCCCGCGTCTCGTAAAATACCGGGATATCCCGCTCGCCCGACAGCCATCTGTCGATCTCGCCCTTTCCCCATCGCAGCGAATCGTCCCGGGTGAGAAGCCCTTTTATCAGGAGCGCGTGATCAGGGTCGATCGTGTCGGGCACCGTCACGTTGCCGAGCGTCAACCTGTGTATTATCTGCGAGTCGGAGAGTCCGTCGAAAGGGTGTTCGCCGGCGAGCAGCTCCAGTGTCACCATGCCCATGCCCCACCAGTCGCACGGACGCCCTATCTCGCGGCTGAACGATTCGGGCGCCCAGTACATCGGCGTGCCCTTCAGCCCCGTCATTTTTCGCGAGGCGTCCGTGGCCATGAGCGAGGATATCCCGAAATCAGCCAGCACGAGTTCCAGCGGTTCGAGCGACCTGACCAGTATGTTGGCCGGTTTTATGTCGCAGTGGATGATTCCGTTTTCGTGCAGGCAGAAGATCGCCTCCGCGAGTTCCGGGATCGACATGTCGGCGAATTGAACGGTGTTCTTCATCGACGGAGGAACGTTTGCCAGCGAGCCGTGGGCTATGAATTCCTGAAGCTCGTACCAACGCCCCGTTTCCTCGTCGTAACCGGTCTCGTAGAATTCCACGAAACAGCTGCGGTTTGCGCGGCTCACTTCGGCTATCCGGCTCAGTACCTCGGCATTCGGCTCTATTTGGCTGCGGTACAGCTTGAGGACGCGCTTCTCCCGGGCCGTGCCCACGACGTAAATATCCGCCTCGGCCCCCCTCGTCGGCAGTTGCTCCAAAACCGGCCAGGACCGAAACGTTCCGCCGCCTCGGCCCTCCCGCGGCGGCAAGTCCGAGGATGTGTTGCGTATCTGTGCGGGAAATTCTTTTTGCGTGGAATCAGACGATGCCAAGCCATTTTCCTCCGCGTCCGTATTATTCGCGCCGTCAGGATTATATCATCCCACGAAGCGCGGGATAAAATTCTCGGGCGCTGCCTGAACCCCCACCGAGGGGAACAGGGCAGGCAGGGAGCAAGTCCCCCTTGCGGGGTTTGAGGCGCTCATAGGCTCGATGTGTCTACGGGGAACTTCAAGGTTTTGTTTGTGGTTTGAGGCAGGCCTCGATGTGTTGAGATTACGCGAGGATATAGTACAATACCCACCGGAGAGACGCGGACAGATATTCCGCGGCGCTGTTTGGCAATGGGGACACCTCCAGGAAAGGAGGTGACCTGCATGGGGGAGAAAGTAAAGAGCCAGCTCATTATCTGGCTGACTCTTTCCGTGCTTCTCGGAGCCCTCGCAAGACTCCTCGAAGCCCTGGCGGATATCCTCCGCCTGCTCATGTAACGTCACACTCAGCTGATTAGATGCATTGGCCGAGTGTGTCAATCACTCGGCCAAATCAGCCAAGCAATTCCGAAGCCCGCCCGCTCTCCGGCGGGCCTCTTTCTTAAAGCATATTATACGGTAGAAGACGCGATGAAGCAAGTATCGCAAGTTTGCCACAACCTGCCACAACCACAGGCAAAAATCCTCGGGCTCCCCGTAGACGCATCGGGCCTATGATCGCCGAATCGTGCAGGTAGCAAGCTTCCCGCACCCCTTATTTCTTTATATTTTCACCCTGTGTTTGTGCATTGTGCCGAAACGGCGCGAGAGATATCGGGAGTGAGCGAATCGTATCGTTTTAAAAATACATCGGGATTGTCCATGACACATATTATACCAACAGGTGTCTTGAAGTATATCTCACATTCCGCTGACTGTCAATATTGACAGCAAAGCCTTACTATTAAGCTTCTACAAAAGTCAAATCCTTTCATCAGTCTATTTCAGTCTGACACGACTCTCAATGTCAGTTGCCGGAACACCTGTTGGTATAACAGGTGTTCCGGCAATCTCAGGACAGAAATAACACGATTGAGCCGTCGCGGCCGAAAGTGATAGCGGACGCGGCGGCATTATGAAGGGGGTGTTGTGTATATATACGGACGTATCGAATAAAAAGCGCGTCGCGGCAATGCGTGCCAGAAGCATCAAGAAACTGTACGCGCTCTGGCTGACGTGCGAGGCGGAGCGCGCCGAGCGAAGCGAAACCGCATGGGACGGGCGGACGGAAGACAGTTCGTCCGAGTAATGAGATGTGTTTCGCCGCGTCCACTTGGAGATGCGGCGATATTTACAGGAGGAGGGAATATTCATGTTTTTCACGAACAGGGACAACACGGTAAACCAAGACACGCGGACGCATCGCTCGGGACAGGGGAAAAAGAAAGCGCGCATGGCGCTGACGGTCGTCTTTATGCTGGCCGTCTTGTTCATCGCCCGAAACGCCGCCGCCCAACCGCCGAAAATTGAGTGGGAGAAATCGTTTGGCGGAAACCTTAGCGAAGGAGCCTATTCAATACAACAGACGTCGGACGGTGGATACATAATTGCGGGGTCATCTGATTCAAAGAACGGT
>JAISXR010000025.1 GCA_031270375.1 Synergistaceae bacterium
GGGAGGGGCCGTAAGGCTCGCGAAGTGCTTGACTTTCACCGGGACGAGCGCCCGTCTGATAGACTGCGTAGGATCGAATTCGCAGTACCCGCACGCAACCGCGTACTGAAAAATCTGCCCGCAAAGCTGAACTATCCTATGGGCCGTCTCTGGCTCGTCTTTGGCCTCCAGCCTCCGGGCCAAAGACAATATTTCAGCCGGTTTTATTTCCGCTAGTTCCCGATCGCCTAAAAACGGCAGGATATACATTTCGAGCCTGCGGCGCGTAATGTCTCTTGTTTTCTCGGTCCAGCGGATATTGTTGTTTTCGCGCCATTGTTCCGCGACCGCTTGAAACACGTGCGCGCTTTCCGCTGGGCTTTCTTTTGCCGGTTCACCGTCGAACAGGCGGCGCCGCGCTTGGTCTCTCAACTCGCGCGCCTCTCTTATGCCCACCATGGGATACTCCCCTATAGACATCATCTTGCGTTTACCGTTCAATGTGTACCGGTACTCCCATATCTTTGTCCCGTTGGTAAACACCTCTAAATACAGACCGTCGGCATCGGCGTATCGCTTGCGGATGTCAGCCGGCTTCAGAGTTTTTACCTTAGAGTCGGTCAGCATGATATAGATATAACCTCCATAAAAGCGGTACACATAAATTTTCGTGATTACCGGTATGTGTACCATTTTCTTGGCATATTATATCATTTTCTGTCATTTCAAAGCACAAAAAAGATGCCTCGAAGCGTTGGCGTTAGCACTTCGAGGCATCTTTTTGCATTTTATTCTGGTGGGCCTACCAGGAATCGAACCTGGAACCTTCCGGTTATGAGCCGGTGGCTCTAACCAATTGAGCTATAGGCCCGAACGATTAGAAATTATATCACAGGATCGCCCTTCAATACAACCAATCGGACAAATCCTTTTTTCTCGGGAATTTACCTCTTTTTTTTCAGTGAGAGCGTACTATTTCTTTCACCACCATGAGGCGGCTCAGCGTGGAGCGTTCGTTTTCCTCCAGTTTCATCGAGATGTTCCTGATGGCTTCGGTGAAGCTCGGTATCATGACGTGTTCGAGCGCGTTCACACGGCGTCTGGTGCGCTCTATTTCGAGCGACATCAGCTTGAGTCCCTTTTCCTCGGCGGCGAGTTCCACCAGCCGTTTTATCACTCTGGAAAAGCGTTCCAGCGCGACGTCGAGGCTTCCCGGAGACGATCCCAGACCGTAACTCAGCTTTATGGGACGCTCCTTCAGCGTGAATTGGGGAACGTTGACGCTCATCACGTTTCTGTAGGCCGTGGCGACGCCGGTCCCGCCGCCCGCCATCAGAAGCGCCTGTTCCATCATCGAGGGGAGCGTTTGGGCGCGCGCCAACTGAAAACTCTGAAAGCAGGCGGCCAATTCCCCCTCCACTTCCTCGCGGAGACGTTTGACGTCGCGCGCCTTCCGCATGAACTCCTTGATCAGGGCGTCCTGTTTGTCCTTCAGGAGTTTATGGCCGCGACGCGCGGTCAACACGCGCTTCTTGAGGCGCGATAATTCCATTCTGTTCGGGTTTACATTGAGAGCTTTAGCCACGCCGGCGCCCTCCTCAAGATGCCTTGCTTTCCTTCACGGCAAGCAGGGGGTCGAGATATTTTTCTATGTAAGCGTCCCTTATGCGCTTCAGTTCCTTCTTGGGAACTATAGTCAGGAGTTCCCAGCCGAGCTGGAGCGTCTCCTCTATCGTCCGGTTCTCGTATTCGCCCTGCCTCACGTAGGTGTCCTCGAACATGTCGGCGAATTTGGCGAAAGCCTTGTCCTCGTCGGAGAGAGCGCCGTCGCCGAGTATCACCGCCAGCTCCTTCGCCTCCTTGCCTTGCGAGTAGGCGGCGAAAAGCTGGTTCATCAGGTCGGCGTGGTCCTCGCGCGTCTTGCCGTTGCCGATGCCCTTGTCCTTGAGGCGCGACAGCGACGGCATGACGTCCACCGGCGGGTAAATTCCCTTGCGGTGAAGGCTGCGGCCCAGAATGATCTGCCCCTCGGTGATGTAGCCGGTGAGGTCGGGGATCGGGTGCGTCTTGTCGTCCTCGGGCATGGTGAGTATCGGGAACTGGGTTATCGAGCCGGGCTTTCCGCGCAGGCGCCCGGCACGCTCGTACATCGTGGCGAGGTCAGTGTAGAGATAACCGGGATAGCCGCGGCGTCCTGGGACTTCCTTCCTCGCCGCCGAAATTTCGCGAAGCGCCTCGCAGTAATTGGTGAGGTCGGTCAGGATGACCAAAACGTGCATGTCGTGCTCGAAAGCGAGATATTCGGCACAGGTAAGAGCGAGACGCGGGGTCGCGATTCGCTCTATGGCGGGGTCGTCGGCCAGATTCACGAACATGACCGTGCGTTCGAGAGCGCCCGTCTTGCGGAAGTCCTCCATGAAGAACGACGCTTCCTCGAACGTGATGCCCATCGCCGCGAAGACGACGGCAAAAGCCGCGTGCCCGCTGATGACCCGCGCCTGGCGCGCTATCTGGGCCGCCATCCTGTTGTGCGGCATGCCGCTTCCCGAGAATATCGGCAGTTTCTGGCCGCGGACGAGCGGGTTCATGCCGTCGATGGTCGATATGCCGGTCTGGATGAATTCAGACGGATAGTCGCGCGAGTACGGGTTCATCGGGTTGCCGTTGACGTCGAGCGCGGTCTCTGGGATGATGTCGGCCCCTCCGTCGATCGGCGCGCCGCGCCCGTTGAATATGCGGCCCAACATGCTTTTGCCCACCGGGAGCATGAGCACGTCGCCGAGAAAACGTATCTTCGTGGTGTCGGCGTCTATTCCGGTGCTGCCCTCGTAGACTTGGACGAGCGCCCTGTCCTCCGTGATTTCGAGGACCCTGCCGCGCCTGCGCTCCCCGTTCGAGAGCCTTATCTCGGCCAATTCGTCGTATCTGACGTCGTTTATTTTCTCGACGACCATCAGCGGCCCCGAGAGGTTGGATATAGTACTGTACTCTTTAGGCAACATCTTCCTCACCTCCGGATGCCGCTAGTCTGCCCAGGTCTTCCTTGATTCTCTCCTCGGTCGCGTCGAGCGCTTCGAGTTTCGTCTCCTCCGTATATCTCATGCGCGCGATTTCCTCGCGGACGGGCATGTTTATGACCTCGCGCAGGAGGGCGCCCCTCGACAGAGCCTGCATACCGAGCCTGTTGAAGGTAAGTATGTTGCGGAGCATCTTCACCTGCTTGTCCATGGAGGCGTAGGTGTCTATCTCGTGGAACGAGTTTTGATGCAAAAAGTCCTCGCGAAGCGATTTCGCGGTCTCCATCGTCATGCGTTCCTCGCGGGAAAGGGCGTCTATCCCGACGAGCCGGACTATCTCCTTGAGCTGGTCTTCCTCCTCAAGGATCGACATCGCCTGAATCCGCATGTCGTTCCACTCGCCGTCGTATTTGTCGTCCCAGTATTCGCCGAGGGTCGCCGTGTATAGCGAATAGCTGTTGAGCCAGTTTATCGCGGGGAAATGGCGCTGATAGGCCAGTTGCGCGTCGAGGCTCCAGAACACCTTCGCCACGCGCAGGGTGTTCTGCGTCACGGGCTCCGAGAGGTCACCGCCTGGGGGTGACACCGCGCCGATCACAGACACCGCGCCCTCGCGCCCGTCTTTCCCGAGACATATCGCGCGCCCAGCCCTCTCGTAGAACGACGCCATCCGCGTGCCGAGGTACGCCGGGTATCCTTCCTCGCCGGGCATTTCCTCCAGGCGTCCCGACATTTCGCGCAACGCTTCTGCCCAACGGCTCGTCGAGTCGGCCATGAGGGCGACCGAGTAACCCATGTCGCGAAAATACTCGGCTATCGTTATGCCGGTGTAAATGGACGCTTCGCGGGCCGCAACCGGCATGTTGGACGTGTTCGCGATGAGCAGTGTCCTCTTCATCAAAGGCTGGCCCGAACGCGGGTCTTCCAGCTCGGGAAACTCCAAAAGGACGTCGGTCATCTCGTTGCCGCGCTCGCCGCACCCTATGTAAACCACTATCTCGGCGTCGGCCCACTTGGCGAGTTGGTGCTGGATCACCGTCTTGCCCGACCCGAACGGCCCCGGAACGCAGGCCGTGCCTCCGCGCGCTATCGGAAAGAACATATCGACTATCCTCTGCCCGGTGGAGAGCGGCACCTCGGGGGCGAGGCGCTTCGCCACGGGACGCGGTTTGCGCACCGGCCAGCGTGACAGCATCGCTATCTCGCGCCGCGCGCCGCGCTCGTCCTCGATCACCGCGACGGTCTCCTCGACCGTGAAATCGCCGGACCGTATCTCCGCGATTTTGCCCTTCAGCCCCGGGGGAACCATTATGCGGTGTTCCACCAGGACGGTCTCCTTTACGGTGCCCAAAATATCTCCGGCCTCGACTTCGTCGCCGGCATCCGCTTTGGGCACGAAATTCCATTTTTTCTCGCGGCTTATCGCGGGAACGGAGATTCCTCGCGTTATATACGGGCTCGCCGCCGCTTTTTCGATATCCTGCAGCGGGCGCTGTATGCCGTCATAAAATTGTTCTATCAGCCCGGGGCCGAGTTCCACGCTCAGCGACTCGTTAGTGTCAACGACCTCCTCGCCGGGCATCAGACCCGAAGTCTCCTCGTAAACCTGAACCGAAACCGTATCTCCGCGAAGCTCTATTATCTCGCCGACCAAGCCGGCCCTGCCGACCCTCACAACGTCGAACATGCTCGCGCCCAACATCCCCTTCGCAACAACAAGAGGGCCGGAAATCTTGGCTATGGTTCCCCTCAAAACTTTATCAGTGGCCACTCATATCGCCTCCATCGCGCTATATCCTGTTTATTTCTCGCCGAAGATATCCATGCCGACCGCTCTTTCGGCGCTGCCGCGGATGGCGTCGAGCCCTATGCCGAGCGACCCGGACTGGCCAGGTATCGGAATCACGCAGAGCGGTTCGTTCTCGTTGACGGTTTCCAGGTCGTTTTTGAACTCGGCGTACAGCGATTCCTCTATAAAGAGGATCGCGTACCCGTCACGGGCGTAACGCTCCACCACGCGAGGCACCGAGTCCCTGTTATCGTTATCTACGACAGCCGTCTCCATTCCGACGGCTTGAAAAGGCATCACGAGATCGTAACCGCCGAGGGCCACCATCGGGCCTTCGTTTTTAACCGAAGTAGCCACGTCTCATCATCCCCTTCACGCCTTCGCGGTCTGTTTTTGCCGCATGTACGGCCTTCGACACCAGTATTGTCCTGATGTTTTTAATTTCCATCTCCTTGCCCCAAAGGAACGCCGTGACGTTCTCGGGAGCCGACGCGCTGTACCGCGCGTTAGCGACGGCGGCGGAGCAAAAGTCGTCAAGCGCGCGTTCGAGAGCCGGCATCAACTCGTCGAAATCGCCGCTTCCCTCGGTGGCGGATATCGCCATGCCCACGTCCGAGTAGGCGAGGCTCCTGCCCCACGCGTCGAACTGGTCGGACATCAGGGGAAGGAGCGCGGAGACGGCCACAGTCCCGCCGCCGTGCAGAAATGACGCGGCTGTGGACGAGTCGAAACCGAAACGTTTCATGCGCAGCAGATTCCGTATGTTCTCGGAGTCGATCCGCGCCCTGGCCCAGGATATCACTCCGGGAAAACCCAGAGAGGATGCAAGGGAGACTATCGCATCGAACATTCCCCCGTCGAGCACGCGCTCTATTTCCACTATATCGGCGCTCTGCTCCCACATGGACGCGCAGGACGGCAGCAGCACCGACAGCCCCCACGGCAGAAGCCCATACTCTTCCGACTCCACCCGCGAGACGAGGTCATCGGCCGGCACGGAGCCGAGACGGGTCAGCAGGTCGTAACGTTTCTTTCCGCCCGCCCTCGCCTTGAAAGCGCCCTTCAACAATACTTTCACGTTATGGAAATCATACGGAATCCTGAAAACGTCAATGAGTTCCCTGTCGGGAACGAACGCGGCGAATTCGTCGAACGTGGCGCGGAGTTCGGCCTCGAGGGCCGAATCGTACCGCGCGCCCTCGGTCATCCAGCGCGCGTAGTCCGACTCCGCCAATATTTTTAACGCGGCGTCAAGCCCATCGGCGTCGATCATCCTCTGCAGCCGGGGAGCGTCGAACAGCCCCGCTTCGAGCGCACGAATACGCGCCACCGCGTAGCCGTAAGCATCGTTTCGCGGCATCACTCCACCCCTCTCACTCGGAGAAGAGCCGGCGCACGACTTCGCTCTCCATACGCTCCGATGCCGCTTGAATCAGCATCTCCCATGTGCAGTTCACGGCTATCCGGCCCTTGTGCAGTACGAAACCGCCCGAAAAATCCCCGCGCTTTTCCGAGAGCTTTATCCTCGTGCCGTTTTTGCTGTTGAAAGCGTCGAGCCAAGCGGCGTCCATATATTTTTCGCCGTTCGAGAACTCTATCACCTCGTCGCCGGACTCCGCGGCTTTTTTCAGCAATTTTTCGCAGAAGGCCGTGTACGCTTTTTTGTCGAGACATCCGAGACGCCCGAGCCCCTCGGCGTAGACCTCGCTTATCAGCATACGCTGCACGCCGAGGCGTATTTTGCCGACGTCGAGCTTCGCCACTATCTCGCGGCGTCTGAATATCTCCGGGCGCTCTTTTTCGAAGCGCTCGCGGGCGGACTTGTCCAGGCGGCTGACCTCGGCGTCGATGTCCTGTTTAACGCCGGATACCCCTTCGCGCGCGCGGGACAGTATATTCTCCGCTTCTTCGCGGGCCTCGCGCTCAATCTTTTCCGTTATTTGCGCCAAAGACATGGTTTTCCCCCCTGTCCGGCTAGCCGATCTTTATTCCGTTCAGCATGAGAAGGCTCACGAGGAGCCCCAGCACCGCGTAAGTTTCGCACATGGCGGGAAGTATTATCGCCTTGCCCATCTGTTCGGGACGTTTCGATATGAGAAGAATCGACGCGGCCGACGACTTTCCCTGCCATATCGCCGAATAGAAACCGGCTATGGCTATCGGCAGACAGGCGGCCCCAATGGCAAATCCCTGCCATACGGTCACGGCAGCGGGCGAACCGATGATGCCGGCCTTGAGCAGAGCGAAAATGGCGATCAAAAATCCATAGATGCCCTGCGTTCCGGGAAGCGCCAGCAATATCAGGGCGGAGACGAATTTTTTCGGATCCTCCGTCATGATCCCGGCCGCGGCCTCGTTGGCTATGCCTATGCCCCATGCCGAGCCGGACCCGGCAAATCCCGCGGCGAGCGCCGCTCCCAGCACGACAAACGCCGGCCCCAGTTGTTCCGCCATCGTCGAAATGATGCTTTCCATAAAATATAACCTCCTTGAGTTATTGAAATATATAAAATTTAACAGTCTGAACGCGTTTATTCGCCGGCCAGGCGGACATATTGGGTCTTTACCTCAAGAGGCGCGAATTCCTCCCCTGACGCGGAGTAGAATTTTCCGAAAAATTCCACGTACTGGAGCCTCAGCGAGTGCACGAACGCGCCCAGCACATTTACAGCGATTCCGAAGGAATGTCCCAGAACGAAAATCAATATCCCGAGCAGCACCCCCACGTAAGGCACGCCTGAGACGAGATTGGACAAAAGGTTGATGACCGTTCCGACGGCGGCGGAACTGAGCCCGAGCGCCAAAAGACGGCTGTAGCTCAAGAGGTCGCCAAGATATCCAGTCACGTTGTAAAGGCTCAGCACGCCCGAGAATAACTTGCCCAGGACGTTTTTCTTCTCCCTGCCCTGCGTGGCGACGAGGATCAGGGCGCCGATCACGGCCGCCGCCTTGAAGAATCCGGACGGAAGGGGCACGGCTCCGGCGGAGGCGAGTCCCATCAGCACGAGGGAGCAGAGGAATATCATCCATCCCCCCTGATCGGCGAACGCGGCGAACATGTCGCCCTTGCGTATGTTGTCGTACATCGCTATCGCGAGCCCGATAAATATCTGCACGAAACCGAACGCCAGAGAGACGAAGAGCATCGTCATGGGATCGTTCATCGGGTCGAGGATCTTTATTTTTTCGAGCGGCGCGAGGAAACGCAGGAAAGAGAAGCTGGTTATGCTGTCGCCGAACCAGGAAAACGTCAGCGCCCCGAATATCACCGCGCATATATTGCTTATTATGAGCACCATCATGAATTTTCGCACCGTACCCGCCACGCGGTTCCGCAGCAGCACGAATATCAGCGCCGACGCCACGATCGCCCCATAAGCGGCGTCCCCGAAACATATTCCGAAAAATACGTAAAAAAACGGGGCGACCACCGACGTGGGATCGAGTCCCCGGTAACCTGGCAGGCCGAACATGGCGACAAGAGGTTCCACAGGCGAGAAAAATTTTTTGTTCTTCAGCAGCACCGGCGGCTCGTCGCCCTCCTCGGGTTCGGATACGACGATGTCGATGAGCGCTTCCCACGGCGAGACGGCCGATTTGAAATCGGCCAGTTTTTCCTCGGGAATCCAGAACGATTCGACTATTATCTGCTCCGTATGTTCTCCTTCGAGAATGGCTTCGAGCTTGACGCGTTCCACGCTCCATTTGTCGGAGCATACCTCGCACAGCTTCCAGGCGTCCCCCGCGATATTTCTGATCTCGGAGGCTACCGCGGTCTCCTCGGCCCTCAATCCCGAAAGCTCTCCTTCGAGGCGGGATATTTCGTCGCGGGGCAGCGCCGCCATCTGAGGCGGAACCTCGATCCGCGAGACCTGTATCCCCGTCGCGGCGAGCGAGAATTTTTCCGCGGCGGAGCGGGCGTATATCACCGATACAATCCTGGCGGCATCCTTCGCCCCGCCGGAACCGGAGGACACGTAAATTTCGGCGTCTTCGCCAAGGGAGGAGAGGCGCGATTTGAACTCGTCGACCAGAGCGGCCGGGACGGAAAATAAATTCCCCTGGACGGATTCGGTTCCGCGGCTGTAAAAATCAAGCGAATACGGTATGGACGACAGCGGCGCGAGCAACGCGATCAAGCCCGTGACACGAGACAGGGAGGCTTTGACGTCCGATGCGCGTTTTTCGAGCGCGCGCACGGCAACCGCCGTCTCGAGAAATTTTTCCCTTGACGCCATCGCCTCGATCTCTGACGCTGAATACTCGGGCAGGTTTCCCAACGCTCTGGAGAGCCC
>JAISXR010000050.1 GCA_031270375.1 Synergistaceae bacterium
GCTGGTGGTTAAAGAGGATGTGTCGGAATTCCCGTTCGATGTCCGTTTTCGTCTCGTCAGCGAAGGCGTATCGGACATCGGCAACGTGGTTGTCGCGAGCGGGGGCGATTACGCGGTATCGGGAGCGACTTTTCCCTCGTATTTCACGCGTGAGGAAGATTTAGCCTCCGCCCACGCGGAACTCGACCTCGAGATTTTCGCCTCCAGAATTGCCCCGGTTTTGCGGGTGACGCGGCGCTTCGTCGGCGAAGAGCCCTTCTCTGGCGTCACGCGCGTATATAACAGTACGATGAAGCGTATCCTTCCCCCGCGCGGCATAGAGGTCACGGAGCTGAAGCGTCTCGAAATCCGGGGTGAGCCTGTCAGCGCTTCGCGCGTGCGCCGCCTTTTGGGCGAGGGACGCATCAAAGAGGCGCGCGAGCTGGCGCCGCCGTGCACTCAATTTTTTTTCGATACGCCCGAATTCGAACCCGTTCTGAGATTGATTGCCGGAAAACGGTCCAGTCAGTGAAGTGCTGTGTCAGTAGACGGATATCACCAGATATATTCTGCCGTCGCCCACGTCGAACGGCAGGGTGAAACTTTTCACGTTCGCTTTCACGGTGGGGGAGAGTTTTATATTGTCGCCGGAGAACAATTGAGGAGGCGTAATGTCGAGACCGGGCATTTCGGCGAAAATGAGCGCCCTGCCGCTGACCATGTTGGTCATCTCTCCCAGCACGCTCATGGACATGCTGTCGTCGGGATCGGCTTTTATCATTCCGCCGGTGAAAGCGTTCACGTAAGCGTCGAATGCGGATATATCCGCCATCAACGCCACAGTGCAATGGCTCGGCCCGCCGACGATTCCGATGAACGCGGCCGCTCTGCTGCCGGGGGCTTTAACGCCCTTCGCCATCTCAGGCTTGACGAAGCTCGCGATCATGCCCACGCCATCACTGACGCTTATTAAGGCGCCCACGTAAGAATTGACCAATACAGCGGGAAGGATTGTCTTGTCTGCCACCGAACTCGCCCCTATATAAAAAGTCAAGTTATTATAGCAGAAACGTTTCTCATTCGTAACGTTATGTAACGTTATTCGAGCGTGGATGCGAAGCCGGTGAATATATTGAGACAACAAATATACCTTACGGAACGCGCCGCGTTGAAATATGCCGATGACGAGGGCCTCGTTTTCGTCTCCGCTTACGAGGACACTATTGTTTCGCCCACCACGGATCGCGTTTCGCCTCTCCGGGTTTGCGCGGGAAGCGGACGGGGCAGGGCGCGATTTTCTCCCACGTGAGCAGGTATAATTTCTTGCCTGACATGCTGTATGGCACGAGCGACGGCGCGCCAAGCCCCAGTTTTCGCCATAGCGGCGCGGGCAGGCCGATTTCCTCGTGAACTTTCGCGCCCTTGAAGACAATGAGAATACCTCCGACCTTGACGAGGGGGGCGAGATATTCCGCCGTCACGCGGGAATCCGCGACGGCTCGGGCGGAAGCGGCGTCGAAAGCCTCCCTCTCGCGTGACGCCAGCTCTTCTGATCTGGCGTTGATGAACGTCGCGTTACTCAAACCAAGCGCCTCGGATATCTCGCGGGCTATCCTAATTTTTTTCCCGACGCTGTCCGCCATGACGCCCTCCATATTGGGTCTGCTTACGCACCAGACGGTTCCGGGGATGCCGCCTCCCGTACCGATGTCGGCGAACCTGCTGCCGGGCGGAAACGCGCCGAGCAAACGCGACGCCGCGAGCGCGTCTTTTATATGTTCCTCGTAAATGACGTTTTCGTCCGAGGGGCCCACAAGCCTCACCCGTTCATTGGCTTCCGCCAGCAGCCGCGCGAACAACCGCAATTTTTTTTCGATGCCTGGGTTTGTCTCCATAATAAAATATAAAATACCTGTAAAAAATTTTATCCGGTCGCGCTTGGCGGTAGATCGACCGCGTGTTACAATACTCTCAAGCGATCTACTGGATCACTCCAAGTAATTTGAGTATTAACTCAATAAGCTGGAGGATCACAGCAACCAGAGGAGCGAGGTCTGTCATCGTGGCGAGGATTGGGCCTCGTTCCTCTTTTTCGTCGCTAGAGAGGTTATCTCTGTCTTCCGACATCGAATCACCTCCCTCAGAGGGAGAACCCTACTCACCGGCTCCCTGCTACCGCCGAAAGCCCGCCGAAGTCATTCTATCATGAAAGGACGACAACTATCAGCTTCGTCCGATAAAAATCACTCTCCTTAATCTCCTTCGCCGAGGGATTTCAGAGAATGCCTAATCTCCTCGCCCAGGCACACATAATACATTATAGAAAAAAATTTTGTTTGCCGCGAAATCTTACGCCTCTTGACCGCGTTTTATCCCCTCCAACCAAACCCGGCCGGTTTTTATCTGGCGTTCCACCTCGGAGGGAGCGGTTCCGCCGAAACTCGTGCGGGCGTTCACCAGGCCGCGCATCGAGAGGTCGGGTATCGACATCCGCTCGAAGCGCGGGTCTATCGCGAGCAGGTCATCTTTTTTCAGGTCTTTGAAGTCGCATCCGCGGCTCTCGCAGAGTTTGACGACGCGCCCCACTATGTTGTGCGACTCCCTGAATGGGATCCCCTGCCTCGTCAGCGCGTCGGCGAAGTCGGTGGCACTCATGAAGCCGGTCGCCAGATGTTTGTCTATCTCGCCGCGCCTGTATCGGGTTTTCATTATCATCTCGCGCAATATCTTGATAGAGGCCTTCCAAGTGTCGACGGCGTCGAACAGCGGCTCCTTGTCCTCCTGAAAATCTTTGTTGAACGACATCGGCGTCCCCTTCATCACCGTCAGCAGCGCCACGAGACCGCCATACACCCTTCCCGTCTTGCCGCGCAACAATTCGGCGATGTCGGGGTTTTTTTTCTGCGGCATCATACTGCTCCCGGTGCAGAATGCGTCGTCTATCGCGATGAATTTGAACTCAGACGAATTCCAGTAGACGAATTCCTCGGCGACGCGCGACACGTGCATCATCGAGATCGCCGCCGCCGCGAGGAATTCTATTATGTAATCGCGGTCGCTCACCGCGTCCATCGCGTTTTCGGTTGGCGCGCCGAAGCCGAGGAGCCTGGTCGTCATGTCCCTGTCTATCGGGTACGCAGTCCCGCTTAACGCCCCGGAGCCGAGGGGATTTTTGTCGGCGCGCCGGCGAGTGTCGATGAGCCTCTCTATGTCACGCCGGAACATCTGGAAGTAAGCCATGAGATGGAATCCGACGGTGACCGGCTGGGCGTGCTGCATGTGAGTGAAGCCGACTATCAGCTCCTCCCTGTTCTCGCTCGCTTTTTCGAGGAGCGCGGATTGGAGCCGTATCAGCTCTTCGAGTATCGCCTTCGTCTCCCGCATGAAAAAAAGCCTCACATCGACCTGCACCTGATCGTTTCGGCTGCGCGCCGTGTGGAGTTTCTTTCCCGTTTCGCCTATGCGGGCTGTCAGCTCCTCCTCGACGGCCATATGAATATCCTCCTGCCTGACGCTGAAGGTTATATGGCCGTCCGCGATATCGCGCCTGATCTCTTCGAGAGCCCCGATTATCCTGTCGGCCTCGCCGGGCGTGATTATACCAGTCTCTCCGAGCATTGCCGCGTGCGCTATGCTTCCGTCGATATCACAGTCGTAAAGGCGCTTGTCGAAACCTATCGACGCGTTGAATTCCGCCACCACGTCGGCCATGTCGTGCTCGAATCTTCCTCCCCACAGGTTGGACATTCAGCGGACCACTCCTCTTGTTTACCTTTGTAGGGGCGCGCATTGCGCGTCCGGGCGATCGCGCCGCAAACGATCATTCAGATCATTCACGCGGCGTTCTCATCTGTTCTTAAAAACCTCGATCTTGCGTTTCTCGGTGAAAGCCGTCATGGAATCATACTGATCCTCGGTCGAGAAACAGAGCCCGAAAGCGCCGGCCTCGAAGGCGAGAGCGGTGTCGATATCCGCCTGCATGCCTTTCCTGACGCACTGTTTTATCTGACGCACCGCTATCTGCGGCTGGCGCGCTATCGCCGCGGCGAGCTCCGCGGTTTTGGGCATCAGTTCCTCTGGCGGGTAGACGGCGCTCACCAAGCCTATACGAAGCGCCTCGGCCGCGTCGATCATTTTGCCGGTGAACATCAGTTCCATGGCGTTCGAGAGCCCTACGAGCCTCGGCAGGCGCTGCGTCCCGCCAAAGCCCGGCGTAATCCCGAGGCCCACTTCGGGCTGTCCGAACTTTGCTTTTTCGCTGGCTATCCTTATGTCGCACGCCATTGCCAGCTCACAGCCGCCGCCCAGGGCAAAGCCGTTCACGGCTGCTATGACAGGCTTTGCGCCGCGCTCAATGGCGAGAAAAGCGCCGCTGCCGCGCGCACCGAAAGACTGCCCCTGCACCGCGTTATAATCCTTCATCTCGCCGATATCGGCGCCCGCGACGAAAGACCGTCCCGCCCCGGTAATCACGATGACGTAAACGCTGTCGTCCGCGTTCGCCGAGACGACTGCCGATTCCAAAGCGTCCAGCGCCGCGCTGTTCAAGGCATTCAAGGCCTCCGGCCTGTTCATCGTCAAAGTTGCCACGTGTGCGTCGCGCGAAATCTGAACAAGTTCCATTGTAGCTGCCCCCTCCATGAATTAAACAAAACGACCGATCGGCTTTTCCTATCCCAGATCAACTGGAAAAGCAGCCTGCAAATTTTCGTGCCGAATTTGGCACAAAAATCCCCGCTAAGTGTCTATTATATATCGTGCGGGCCTGCGGCGCTCACCAAATTTGCATTCTCATAGCCCAAATCCGCGGATTGCGGGTCTGGAATTTCTGAAAATCAGGCTTCAGTCGGCACCTGCCAGCCGGAAATTCGCACCCGCCGGGTGAAAGATGAAAAAGAGCTCGTCTGTTGCATTCACTCTGTATACAGAAATTTTGCAGATTCAACCTGCGGATCCGAGTGGG
>JAISXR010000127.1 GCA_031270375.1 Synergistaceae bacterium
AGTTTTGGCTTGCGGGCAGCGATAGTGTCAGCGCTTCCTTTGAGCGCCTCCAGCTCGCTGCCCTCTATATCCATTTTTATAAATATTTCAGACGCGGCTGCAATGCGGGACATCTCGCCCTGTAATATCGCGTCGAGCGCACAAGTGGTTACCGTATTTTCTTTGTTTGGGGACAGAACGGCCGTTTTGCCTGATTCCAACAAGAAACCGCCCTGATTCCTCTGGCCCGAAAATTCCACTACAGCTTCGCGGCTGAATAAACCTTTCTCGAAACATATAATATTTTGATGACGGCCGGCAAACTGTCTCAGTTTTTTAAAATTGCCGGGATCAGGTTCGAAGGCGTAAATTTGCGCGTATTTGCCTCCGCACGCCTGTATGTATTGAGCGATCGTATCTCCGTCATACGCGCCGCCATCAATAAATATTCCATCCTTAAAAATCGAAAATCCGGGTATATCTTCCGGAAAATATTGATGTCCGGTATTGACTGGACTGACAAGGGCGAAACGCTCTATTTTGTTGTCCGAGGCTCTCGCGTCAAGCAGCGAATCGTAACACCGCACTGAAATGGGGTCAGAGAGCAGTTTTTTAACCTGTTCGATTTTCTGCCGGTTATCTTCTATAACTTTTTTGTTTCGTAACGCCTGCCTGGAATATTCAACCGGCAATTTCCCTTCATCGTTCATCACCACGTCGTCCATCATTCGGCCATAATAATATGACAACCCGAGAGAATCGAGATACTCGCCGATTTCGGCCAAACGGCTCGATACCACGACGAGACCGTCCGCTTTTTCGTAAGACGCGATAAGATCTCGAATCGGCAGAGTAATGACGCCCGTCTCCAGTTCCTTCCCCCATTTTTCGGGATCGCTGTCAAAGTTCGCGATAATGCTGCTGCCGGGGAGAAAGCTTTTCATGTGCAATCTATACGTACTATCCAACATGCCGTAGGTTATTACCCTGGCGTTTTCATTTTTTATCCGCCCGCGAAAGGTTCTGTGTTCTTCAGGGCTTTTGAGATTTTTCATTTTGTATTCGCTCCCGTCATGATGATTTGTTCTTTTATAGGAGTGCTTTCATTCTATCTATTTCGCAATCAACAGAAAAATTGGATTGATCATATAACCGCAGCATTTACCAGGGGTATGTAAGTTCTAATGAGTCCAGTTTTCAATTTTTAGATTCGGGATTCTTCCAAAGTGCTTTGTATTGTTTGTCACTAAAACGGCGCCTTTGGCTTTAGCGCAAGAGGCAATCAAAAGATCGGCGATCGCAAGGGGAGTCCCGCAAGTTTCCAAGGCATACCTAATTTGCGCGTACTCTTTACCCGCCGCATCATCAAAATCGACAATCCCGACATAATTCACAAAACGTTCAATCGAAGCGGTGATTTTTGCGGAACCAGAACGTATGGCTCCATACATTAATTCCGCATAGGTTACGGAGCTGATGCAAATTTTGTCATCTCTATATTTCCAAAATGCGCACACTACCGATGTCGGTTTTTCCCTGATGGCGTAGCCGCAAATATCCGTATCGAGCATATAAGTATCGGGCATGCCTGTCTTCCTATCTCAGATAAACTGGAAACGTAGCCTTCAAATTTTCGCGCCAAATTTGGCGTGAAAATCATCGCTAAGTATTTATAAATCGACAGAACGTGACAATGACATATCACGTTCAAACTCGAAATCGGGACAATGAATGGAATCGAAAAACGCTTGGACATCCTCAAAAGAAGCGAATTTCTTTGGTTTCTGGAAAATTACGATTTTATCTTCTTCCTTGGCGATGTAAACTTCCCCATCTTCCATACGCAACTGCCTCGGAATCCGTACAGCTTGTGAGTTTCCGTTAGTGAATACTTTCGTTGTCATAATATTTGTCATAGGCGCCTCCTCGTCTTCTATTATGTGTGTACTTAAAGTTTATACATTGAAACAAGAAAAGTCAACGTGAGATTTTATTAGCTCCTCTTTGGTTACTGTACAGTGAGCAGACCGTGGACAGACAAAAATAAAGAGCTGAATAAGGCTGAAGTCATACGATTAAAAAACCTTCCCGTAACCTGCTTACCTTAGTCTTGTGCTTATTTGCGGTGCTTATTTGTCCCTGCCGCCGAGTAACTCACGCAACCGCGCTATCTCGGCGTCTTTGCCCACGATAACTTCCTGCCATTTTTCGCGTTCCTCGCGCTGGCCTTCACGTCGGGCATTTTGCAACGCAGCCGCTTCGTTGTGGCGAGCGTCGGTCCGCATTCGTTCCAATGTCCGAAATTCTTCCGTCACAGTGATGCTTCTGTATGCTTCGATCGCCTGGTTCATTATCGGCACCCCCAATGCTTCGATTTGCCTGAGCTCTTCTTCCGTTTCCGCATCGAACAATTTTAACCAAAGACGCGATTCATCATCCACACCCACTTCTTTCGGCAACTTCGGAAGCTCGAAAAAGATCAAAGTCATCCTGTCCGTCAGACGTGTGTGGCGCGTTACCTCGAGCATCTGAAACTCCGAACGATATTCTACGCAGTCAAACAGCTTGAAAGATACAATGCTGACTATTATCACACGCGGAAGTTCGATGTATGGCTTTCCCTCGCCGAGTGCGGTCGAATATTCGCGCGCCCCATGAAAGAGCGTGCGTTCCGGAAAATCGTGCTCGTCCCTGACTTGTATTTCCAAATCTACGCGCTGACCGTCGACCATCATGTTGATATCGAGCCGGCAGAATTTATCCCCAAGCGCTTCCGGCGGCATTTCAGGATTCGTTATCACAAACTGTTCGATGCTCTCGTACCGAATATCTAGCAGTTTCGCGACGAGCCGTTTCAGCAAGCCGGGATATTTCACGAAAAGCATTTTAAACAGCGTGTCGTTCTTGAACGTATATTCGAGCCGCCCCATAGATATACCTCGCTATGTATAATATAAAATATTATGCCATAGCCGCGATTGTATTGCAAAAAACCTGCTCGTCCGTGGTTACAGGTTACAGTACAGTGAGGCGGAGTTGGAGTAAGGATACAGCGGATTCAAGCAGGTTGCGGGAAGATTTTTTCAAGGTAGAAAAATAACTGCTTATTGCGGCAAATGCTTTCAAACCCCTCAACGAGCGAAAGCGACCAGACACTTTCTGCTTCGTCTTGCTCGGGCGCGTGGATACAAAGTATGCCGCCGATTTCGCGAAAACGCTTTGCGTTTGCGCCCCGCCGCCCTCGCCGCGGTCCGTACCGGGTTTCGCGTCGAACAGCACGCGCCTGCTTTTTACGATGAGCCGCGCATGCGTGACGGGATAAGCGAGGAGCGACCCAATGGCGCGAACCACGGCGATCAGGGCGTCGTCGTCCGCGTCCGGCCTGATGTTTTTTACGCTGAACGTGCGGTGCCGCTCGCGTCCGTCCGGGAAATGCCCTATACAAACTTGTATCGCTAACCGGCAGCTTACAAATTCAAATTTAGACACGACAACCGCCTCCGCAAGAAAAAGTTTTTTGAATAATACCATGGAACGAGCCGCGGCGCAAGGATTACAAAAGTATACAAATCAAATATACGGGTGCGCTCGATAATCCCCAATCATTGACAACTATCCGTTCGATAGAGTAAATTTGTCGCGTTCCGAATTATATCATTTGGGCAAAGTTATCCTGAAGGAAGAGGGATTAAATGGACTACGAGGATTTTTACGGAGAGTACGGGACAATAGCAAATGCTCTGAGGGAGCAGTTGTCGGCACAACAGAGGATACTGAAGCGCATTTGTAAAAATGTCGAAAACGGCGACCTCAAACCGACCGCGAGAGATCTCGCGTCCGCGGCGTCCGGCGCCGAAGAGTGCGTTCGCCTGCTATCGGAAATATCGGAGAAAATCGCGGGCGTCGATATGGGCGCTTATCTGGAGTCGGGCGATTTCGCGAGGCAATTGGTGACTTTATGCGGGGAGAACGGCATCAATATCAAAGGAGAGGGCACTTCGTACGAAATTTTTCCGTACCGTTTGAAAATAGATCCGCAAAACGAGGATGTGCTGGTCAACGGACGCAAGGCAATCGGACTGCGCCCGCGCGCCGTGGCCGCGGAACTGGCCAAGGGCCGCGCACGATTGCTCGCCGCGGCTTTCAATCCGGCTCAATACGCGTCTGAACTGGCCTCGGCGTATGATCTAGCGCTGCTGGCGGATTCGAAGGGGAAACCGGTGGCGCCGGACGCCGATATTTACCTGACAAAACTGTACAAATATCTGACACCGATGCGCCGTTTTCGCAGGGAGTACGACGCGCAGGCATACGCTTTCGATCTGGCACGGCTTTATACCGCGGAGTCAAACGAATCGTCGGACGGGCGGCGTTTCCAGTTCGGTCCCAGTAGATTTAACAGCAAAGCCATTCGTATAGTGGACGCGTCGGGAAACGAGCAGTTTCTCGCCACTATACGCTTTTATCGCGAATAGAAGGGCATTGCCATGAGATGGAGCCCCGTCGATTTCGAGCGTATCAAGGAAGGGCAACCGCCCGAGTCCGATGAATTGCTGCGTTTTTTGTCGGTGGGAGTGGATTTCATCACCGATTTCTGGCTGGAGCAATACCTTGACGCGTATATATCGCTCGGCGGCAGCAAGATCAAGTTCCTGACCGGAAGCCCCGGAAGCGGCAAGAGTCACTGTCTCGGTCTCTTTCTGGCGGAAGCCACAGACCGCGGATACAGGACGGTCGCACTGTCGGCACGGAGGTCGTGGATTCACGATTTTAAGGAGATTTACGCGGGAGCGCTCGCGGCCGTCGATTTTGGGCTGTGCCTGAGACGTTGCGCCGACAACGCTATCGCCGAGATGGGGTATCGTCCTGATGAGATTCCCGAGGGAATGAGTTTCGCCGACTATCTGGCGAGCCGGGATTTATTCGATCCGGTGACGCGGCGCGAGTTGCGTTCCCAGCTAAACGCGATGTTCTTCAAAAACCCGCGGATCGACAAGAACTTCGCGATCTGTGCCGGACTGATGACCGGAGGCATTCTGGGGCATCCGTCACTGGAACCGGCCTCGCGGGAATCGCTCATGTCGTGGCTGTCCGGGGCAAAAGGCGTGCGGCTGGCTCCGTTGCGCAAACTGGGGATGACGCCGTCAAGGATAACCAAATACAACGCACGCCACATGCTGCGCTCGCTGGTCGAGATAATTCGTATGGCCGGGTTCAGCGGCCTTGTGGTGGGGATAGACGATATGGAAATTCTCGCCGGCTCGTCGTCGCTCGCGAATATACGGTATACTAAAATGAGAAGGGAGGACGCATACGAGAGCATCCGCGAGCTGATCGACGAAATCGACACCCTGAGCCATACAATGTTCGTCTTCGCGTTCAACCGCGGCCTCATCGAGGATGAAATCGCCGGGCTCAAGTCGTATCAAGCCCTTTGGATGCGCATTCAGAACGAGATCGAAAGCCGCGGGTTCAACCGGTTTTCCGACATCATAGACCTCGACAAAATGGCGCACCAGCAGTACACGCCGCAAGTATTGTCGGAGATGTCGCGCCGCCTCTCGGACGCCATGGCCGAGGCCGGAATGGAGTCCGCGCCGGTCAATCCCGACGAGGTAGCCGCCATGACGCTGAAGGAGGGCGACGATTCCCCGTGTCGCTCCACGCCGCGGATGATCAACCGGATGACGTTGGGGGGCGCTTGAAATGGGAGATTTTTACGCGAGAAAGATAATCGAAGCGCTGCGTTCGGGAATATCCTGCCGCGAGGTTGGCGAGTGTTTTTCCTCCGCGCGTCCCAAAATTCTGCGGGAACTCCGGGACGCGCTCGAAAACCTGACCGATGAACATCACTCGGCAGGACGGATAATATCCGGAAAATACGGCGAGGGCAAGACGCATCTGCTGAACACCGTGGCCGGCATCGCCTGGACTCAGAATATAGTGGTGAGCAGGATCACGCTCAGCAAGGAAACGCCGCTGTCCAATCTTCATACGCTGTACCCAAAAGTGGTGCAGGGCACTTATCTGCCCGGTCAGATTCAACCGGGGATCGATATGCTGTTCGAGCGGTTCGCCTACGGCGGCCCAGTTGCGTCGTCATTGCTGGAATTCTGCCTTACCGGTATGGAAACGAACCGGCTGTACTTCGTGCTCAAATCGTATCTCGGCACGCAGAACGACGAGGAAAAATATACGCTGCTGGGAGACATAAGCGGCAATTTCATGACGAACGCCGCCATCCGCCAGATTTACCGGAGAATCTACAATCAGGCCGCCGTATTCAACACTTCTTTCGTAAAATCGAAACATGTCATGGATTATTTCGCCTTTTTGGCGCGGCTGTTCATCGCTCTGGGATATAACGGCTGGGCCCTGCTTTTCGATGAAACGGAACTCATCGGGCGCTTGAGCAAAAAGGCGCGCCTGTCGGCTTATTACAATATCGCCCTGCTGTCGAAGGCGGAGCACATGGAATCGACATATAGCCTGTTTGCTTTCAATGCGTCCTACGGTCCCGACGTCATTGAGGCCAAACACGAACACGCCAATATCGAGGAAGCCCTGCTGCCCCCTGAAGTCAAAACGGAGATAGAATCCACGCTGTCGGGCATAATATCCGCCACACAGCTCGCGCCTCTGAACAGAGACGAAACCCTCGAAATTCTGGCCGGGATCCAGCGGTACCATGGGCTGGCCTACGACTGGCATCCATCGCTCGATTTAGAGCATCTGCTGGCTTCCGCGGAAAAGCGCGGTTACCTTTTGCGGACGCGCATTCGCGCGGTCGTCGAGACGCTGGATCAACTGCACCAATACGGCGAAACGGGCGAAATCCGCATCAACGAACTTGGACAAGCCACCTTCGAGGAGGACGAGAGGGAAGAATCCTCTCTCGATCCGTTCATCCAGTAAACGCACGGCGCCGATAAGGGGGCGATGTTCAGATGGAAAGCGGTTCGATATTGTTCGCGTTTGGGCTCACGCTTTTTGCCGGGCTTTCGACGGGCATCGGCTCGGTTTTGGCCCTCCTGGCAAAACGGACCAACACGCGCTTTTTGTCGGTGAGCATGGGCTTTTCGGCCGGCGTGATGATCTACGTCTCGTTCGCCGAGATAATGACCAAGGCACGGGCGGCGCTCACGTCACAATGGGGAAACGCGCCGGGCGCGTGGGGGACGGTCGCGGCGTTTTTCGCTGGAATGGCGCTCATCGCGCTTATCGACAGGTGCATCCCGGCGGCCGAAAATCCTCACGAAGCGCATACCGTCGAGGAAATGTCGCTCTCCCCCGCGGAGCATGCCGAAAAACATCACGGGCAGGATATATCGAAGCTGAAGCGGACGGGCATATTCACCGCACTCGCCATAGCCATCCATAACTTTCCGGAGGGACTCGCCACCTTCACGGCCGCTATCGCCGAACCGAACCTCGGCATGGCCGTGGCCGCGGCGATTGCCATTCACAATATCCCCGAGGGAATAGCCGTATCCATTCCCATCTTTTATTCGACCGGCAGCAGGAAAAAGGCTTTCGTCTATTCCTTCCTGTCGGGCCTGTCGGAACCGGCGGGAGCGCTCGCGGGATACGTCATGCTGATGCCCTTTTTCTCCCAAGCGGTATTCGGCCTGCTTTTCGCGTCGGTGGCCGGTATCATGGTGTTCATCTCGTTCGACGAACTGCTGCCGTCCGCCGAGGAATACGGCGAACATCACCTCTGCCTCTACGGCCTGATAGCCGGCATGATCGTGATGGCCCTGTCCCTGCTGCTGTTTGTATGAGGCAAATTTACCAATTCTTCATCTTTTCGCGCTGCCGCAACATAATATCCACGCGCACCAAAACAACTGTAAATTTACACGTAACGCACTGTCTCCTCAAGAGGTTTTCTCACCTTGGGGCGTATCGTGCCGTCGGCAGGACAGCCGACGGCTATGAGAGCACCGAAGCGCTGTTCGCGCGGCAAGTCCAGGAGTTTCGCGATTTTTTCCCTGTTGTACAGGCCGATGATGCAGGTTCCGAGCCCCAGGTCTGCCGCTTCCAGACATATGTTCACCACTGCGCCGCCTATGTCGCCCTTCGCGAAAAATTGGCTGTCCAGCATTTCGCGCAGCGCCGGCATGAGTTCCGCGTGTTCCTCCAGCACCACTATGAAGGCGCCTGCCTTGTCGGTGAAGGCGTTGTTGCCGAAAACCTGCCCGCATTTGGCGATTCCCGCTACCTTGCCCGGGTCATCGACCACCACGAAGCTCCAGGGTTGTCCGTTGCAGCCGGAAGGCGCAAGCCGGCCCGCCTCGACGCACTTGGTGAGTTTATCCCTCTCTACCCTGGCGCCCGAAAAACTTCTGCAACTTTGGCGGCGCGCCGCCAGTTCCAAAAAATCACTCATTTGTTTACCACCTTCTATATTGTATTATTTGAGCCGTTCGAGCTTTCTTCAGCCACTTGCCTCTGTCAGTCCGCTGTACTATAACACAAATCAAGGTGATTGTTTTTTTATGATTTTACGTTCGGCGTTCATTTTAAAATTATAGTAGAATGGCAGGTCAGAAGCACGCCCATTCGCGTGAAAATTTCTGATGATGGTGTGTAATTTGTAAGTCAATAAAGAGGAGATGTTGAGTATGCACAACAAGGAAAGTATCCCTTCGTTCGACTTGAAGCGCAATTACGCGCGAGTGGAGGGTGAGATAAAGGAAGCGCTCGACAGAGTGCTGTCGTCCACACAGTTCATTCTGGGGCCCGAGGTAACCGCGTTCGAGAACGAGGCCGCGGGTTATCTCGAAGCTCACCGCGCCGTATCGGCGGCTTCCGGCACAGACGCGCTGCTGCTCGCCCTCATGGCGCTCGACGTGAAACCTGGTGACGAGGTGATCACCACGCCGTTCAGCTTTTTCGCCACGGCGAGCTGCATCTCGCGGCTCGGCGCCAGAATCGTGTTCGCGGATGTCGAGCCCGGCTCGTACAACATCTCCATGGACCGCGTGCGCGAAGCCGTGACCGAACGCGCCAAGGCTTTCATACCGGTGCACCTGTTCGGGCAGATGTGTTCGCTCGAGGATATAACGGAATTTATGGCCTCACGGAACATAGCGGTCGTGGAGGACTGCGCGCAGGCGTTCGGGGCCCATAGGACGCGCGGCGGCGCGATCGCGCGCGCGGGCGTCTGGGGTGATTTGGGCTGTTTCTCGTTCTTTCCGACGAAAAACCTTGGCGCGTTCGGCGACGCCGGCATGGTATCCAGCGCCTCTGACACTTTGGCCGACAGGGTGGCGAAACTCCGCGTCCACGGTTCGTCGTCGAGCTACCTTCACGACGAGATTGGCATCAACAGCAGGATGGATGCCATACAGGCCGCTATTCTCCGCGTCAGGCTGCGGCATGTCGAGACGTGGACGGAAGAGCGCCGCGACGCGGCGCGCCGTTACAACCTGCTTTTCGCCGAGCACAATCTGTACGAACACGTCACGCCGCCCGCCGAGGCGAAGGGTAACCGGCACACGTACCACCAATATGTAATCAGGGCCAGTCGCCGCGACGAACTGAACGCGTTCATGGCAGAGCGCGGAATCGCGACGCGCGTCTATTATCCGCTGGCGCTTCACCTTCAGCCCTGTTTCGCCTATCTCGGCTACGGGAAGGGCGATTTCCCGGCGGCTGAAAAACTCACGGAGGAAGTGCTGGCCCTGCCGATGTTCCCCGAACTCACCATGCCGGAACAGGAGCGCGTGGTCGGCGCGATGGCGGAATTTTACCGCTCCTGACGTGGAGTCTTAAATTGTAACATTTTGCGCCTCCAACGCGAACGCAAATCGGCCGAAAAGTGGTATTATATTTTGTACCTTATTTTGTACGCGGCGGACACAGGCTCTGACGAAAATCTCGAAAGCGGGGAACAATAGAGGAAAGTGATGCGGAATGAAAGATGATGTGTTGGATGCGCTGACCCATGGCGTGATAGAGGCATCGGCCAGAAGGGAAATCGAGGCGCGGCGTTCGCTGCCGCTTGTGAAAGAGGACAACATCGGTTGGGACGAATTGCGGAAGCTGCTGCCGAAGGAACCAAAGCCTTTCGACATCGCGGAGGTTAGGGACGAAACGCATCTGAGGGAGATCGTCATGGACAGGGTACTGGAGACGGCCGCACATAATATCACCGTTTCCGTGAAGGGCGGCCCGTCAGTGCCGCTCGCGGATCTGCCCGAGGAACGGCAGGCGGAAAACCTCAACAAAGCCATGCTGGAAATCATGGACAGCATCAGCGGCCCAGGCCCCATTCTCCGTAAGTCCATCGCGGCGATGATCCTCAATTACCGCATACGGAACAGGCTGAAGGAATTGCTGGCGGCTCCGCGTCTGTCGCCCTCCAAGTCCAAACGCATCGAAGAGGGCATCGCCTATATCGAAAAGCTGATGAAGTCGGGAATGTTTTACTTCGAAGCATGGACTTTTTTTGGCGACGGGCCCGATGGAAAACAATCCGATTTGGAAAAACAAAAATTGGTCGAGCTTCTTTTGAAACGAGCGACGGCAGATTGACAAAACCGATAGGAAGGAGGCGGTACGCGGATGGCAAAGTCGGAAACGATGTTAAGGGGAATATTGACGGGTTCCGAAATTCTGGACTACCTCACGAAGGAAGACGTGGAAAAGAAAATAGAAGCCCTCATGGAAAAAGACGCCCAACGCTGGGCGGATCGCGCGGAGGAATTTGAGAAAACGGTCTCTTCGTCCCTTCCCGATGAAGAGAAAGAACGTCTGATGATAGATATGGTGAATGAACGTATCTCGGGGCGGGAAGCCGTCGAAACGGAGCAGCGCATGGCCGCCCTTCGGCTGCGTCAGGATTACGCGGATTTCAGGAAACACGAAAACGACGCGTTCAATGCCATTGTCTCCGGCAATATCCCCAAATACGAACGCGCCCTCATGAAGGCGGTGGAAGCGGGCAATCTGGTGGACATGGGGCTCGAATACATCGAAAACGCGCAGCGGTTCTTCTCGAACTTCAAAGTGACCAAGGTGAAAATCCTTTCGCCGGAAGAGACGCGCGCGGAAAAGGCCGCGCGCCTTGACGATGTCACCGGGAAGAAGCAGGTCGACGGAGCGGTCGGCCTCAATTTTAGCGAGATCGTTGATGAAATAAAACAGCTTTCAATAGACAGCCATACAGAATAGCCCAACCCACAAGTTGAGCGCTTTGTAATGATGTTGAAATCAGTAATAACAACTAATATCGACGCCGCGAAGAAGGGAGCGGTGGCCTGAGGTTTTGTCCTTGGTTTGACATTGGATTGACCAACATTGTCTTTTCCTCCCCGCGTTGATATAATTCGTCGTAAAAAAAGGGGGCTCGAACGATGTTCTTCGATCCGCGATACATGATAATGATACTGCCTGCCCTGCTGCTGTCGTTTTACGCACAGATGAAAGTGAAAACCACGTTCGCCAGGTTCAGCGCAATCCGCGCCGGCGCGGGATACGACGCGGCCTCCGTGTGCAGGAAACTGCTTGACGGGTTTGGCCTGAACACTGTCAGAATAGAACGCGTTCCGGGCAGCCTCACGGATCACTACGACCCCAGGAGCAAGGTCCTTCGTCTCTCCGACTCGGTGGGGGGCAGCGCGAGCATAGCGGCGATAGGTGTAGCGGCCCACGAGGTCGGACACGCGGTTCAGGATCTCCAGCACTACGCGCCGCTCCATGTCCGCAACTCGCTCGTCCCTGTTGCCAACATCGGCTCGAATATGGGAATGCTGCTTTTTTTGATAGGCATTCCTTTGAGAATAGGCTTTCTGATGACGCTCGGCATAGTGCTGTTCTCGTGCGCGGTACTGTTTCAGATCGTGACGCTTCCGGTGGAATTCGACGCTTCACGCAGAGCTCTTGCGATGGTGAGGAATGCGGGGATTATGTCGGAGAGCGAGTTGCAGGGCGCCAAAAGCGTCTTGAGCGCCGCGGCCCTGACTTACGTGGCGGCGACGTTGATGGCCGTCATGCAGTTGCTCTATCTGTTGTCGCGTTCGCGAGGCAGAAGACGTTAGAGGTTCCTGCCGCCGGGATCGGCCGGCCTGTGCCGGTCCATCCTGTTTTTGCGAGCTGATTTTTGCGAGGTGCGAACATGAGGGGAATCGACGGCGCTCTCTCGGTGATGAACGACGTGGAACAGGGAATGTTTGCCTCGGAATCGCTGAGACATACGCTGCGCGATATCGAACCGGCCGAGAGGAAGCTCGCGTCGTCGCTCGTCTATGTGACGCTGCGGCGCATGGGGTTGTGGAAACACCTTCTCGCGAAATTCTGCCGGCGCCCTGCCGTCTCTCTGAATCGCGAGACGGCACTGTGTCTCGTTGTGGGCATTGCCGGAGTCTTGGAACTGGAGCATTTCAAGCCCGGCGTTCTGGTGAACGCGCTGGTGCAGCGCGTAAAGACCGCCGCGAGCGAAGATTCGAGGGAAGCTCCGCTCGTCAACGCCGTACTTCACACGATCATGGAAGAAGCCCCGGCTTATATAGAAAATATCAAGTCCTCGCAAGCGTTGAGAGATCAGGCGCTCGCTTTCGGTGTGCCCGGCTGGGTCGCGGCCGAGTGGGGGAAAGAATTCGGCGTAAAAGAGGCGAAACGGCTCATCCAATTGTCGACGTCCCAGACGTGGATGTCGCTCCGTGCCTCCGATCCGGCCGACAGGGACACATTGATCTCGGAGTGCGAGAAGTTCAGAGCCGCGAGGTCGGACCTGACGGAGTGCGGGATCAGGCTTGAGGCGAACCCTTATCCGCCGGACCTGCCCGGTTACGCGGAGGGCCGCCTCACTCCGCAGACCGAATCCTCGATGGCCGCTGTGGAAACCCTTCTCTCCCTATGGAGCGGCGGACGCATACTTGATATGTGCATGGGGCGGGGAGTGAAGGCGGGACATATACTGACACGCCGCCCGGAAGCCGAACTCGAGGGCTGGGATTTGTCGCCGGCGAGACTCAGAGCCGCCGAGATGGAATTCGCGCGGCTCGGCGTGAAGGGCCGTTACAGGACGATATGCTGTGACGCGGGGAGTATCGAGCCCGAGACGCGGCCCGACACCATCGTTTTGGACGCGCCCTGCTCGGGCAGCGGCACGTGGGGCAGGCACCCCGACGGCAAATGGAGGACGACGCCCGCCGAAATCGGAAAACTGACGCGGCTTCAGAAAAAATTGCTGGCGAGAGGATGCGAAATTTTACGTCCCGGTGGTATTATAATGTACTGTACTTGCAGCGTTTTTCGCGAGGAAAACGAGGACGTGGCGGGTTCTATCATGGCTTCCAGGAATGACATGGTCGAATTGCCGGCAAAGACGGGCATTTCGTCGCCGAGGAAGGGCAAACCCTACGGAACGGTGATCTGGCCTGAGGTGCCTTGGCTTGACGGTTTCTATATCGTAATATTCAAAAAAAGGGGCCGGGCGGAGTTTTAGGAGGAATAGGTTGTGAACAGGCTTTTCAGTTGGGGTATTTTCATCGCCGTATTGGTGTTGGTTGGCTCTGGTTTCATAGCTATAAAGATGGTTTTCGGTCCCAATGACGAGGCGGAGACGCCTTCACTCATCGGCGTCTCCGCCGTGGAAGCCACCAATTTGCTCCAGACGGCGGGGCTGTCTGCCCGTATAGATCAGGTCGACTCCAATCACCCGGAGGGAATCGTGATAGCCCAGAGTATTGAGCCAGGAGGAAAGACGACGAAGGGTATGATTGTGACCCTCAAAGTCAGCCGGGGAGGCGCCCTGGTGAAAATTCCAGATGTTCGGAGCAAGGAATTTCCCGAGGCCGCCAAAGAACTCGAGGATGCCGGCCTGAAAGTTGGCACTGTAGTGAGGGTGTCGGATCAGCTCAAACAGCCCAATAGCGTGATAGCCCAGAATCCGGCGGCTCCGGCCATGGTCATGAACAACAGGATGGTCGATCTCCTCGTGAGCGAGGGAGGCACCGGTAGGGCCGATACCGTGCAGGTGCCCGACTTGAGGGGACAGACCGAGCACAACGCGAGGGAATCTCTGGAACAGAACGATCTCGTTGTCGGCAAGATACTCTCGATAGCCACAATCAGAGTTCCCGAAGGCACGGTCGAAAAGACGGAACCTAGGGCAGGCGCGAGGGTTCCCACCGGAAGGGCCGTCAATCTGTATATGGCGAAAGTTCCGGAGCCGGTTCCGGAGCCGGAGGTACAGACCACACCGCCGCCTCAGCCTACCGTTCCTGCTCCCATCGCTCCTGCTCCCAGCGCTCCTTCTCCTTCTAGTACCCCGAATACCGGAGGCGGCAGCAGCACCGCGGGAATGGCCGAGACGATACCGACCTGGAATCCGAACCAGCCCCCCGCGGGGCAGCCTAGTTCAGAGCCGCGGGTGCAGGTGCGGCAACAACCCGCGGCGCAAGCGCCGCAGCGGACGATTCCCACGACAGCCGTCGCGCCATCGTCGGGCAAACTGGCCCAAATCAGGTATCAAGTGCCGCCGCTTGTCCGGGCGCTCAGTTTGAACATCATCATGACCGACCAATCCGGAACGAGGGTGTTGCACGAGCAGCAGGTCAACGGCGGGGAGTACATCTCGATGGACGCGCCCTATTCGGGAGACGCGTTGGTCACGGTAAGATTGGGAGAGCAGCAGGCGTGGCAGGAGAATTTTAAGTGAGCGGTATGCTGGATATCAAGGGCGGCAGGGCCTGCATTCTGGCGCCGTCGATATTGAGCGCGGATACTCTCGCTATCGGGGAATCAATAAGGTCTTTGGGCAGTGAGGGCGATTGGATACACGTCGATGTAGCGGACGGGCATTTCGTCCCGAACCTCACCTTCGGGCCCATGATGGTATCGGCTCTGCGGCGCGGTTTCCCAGACGCCTTTATTGATGTCCATCTCATGGTGACGCCGGCTGAGGACTTCATAGGGATGTTCATGCCTACCGGGCCCGATATAATCACGGTTCAGGTGGAAGCCGCCCGTCACGTCCACAGGACGCTTCAGGCTATCCGGGATGCCGGAATAATCCCCGGCGTCAGCATCAATCCCGGCACTCCGGTCTGCATGTTGGAGCCGGTTCTTCATATGGTGGGGCTGGTTCTGGTGATGACTGTAAATCCGGGTTTCGGCGGCCAGAAATTCATCCCTGAAGTCCTGTCAAAAATAAAACGCCTCGTCCGCGAACGTGCTGTACAATCGCTCGATTTTCTGATAGAGTGCGATGGAGGGGTGAATTCCGAGACAGCCGGCGTTCTCGTCAATGCCGGATGTGATGTTCTTGTGGCCGGTTCCGCTGTGTACGACAGCGACGACCCGGCGCGGGCGGCGCGTGAGATCAGACGGAACGCCGAGTTGGAATGGAGAGTATAAACGATGCGTCAGGACCAGGCGGGATCTCAAGAGGGCAACACCGAACTCAAGAGACTTGGCGCTCAGCTCAGAGCGTTGAGGGAAGCGCAGGGGTTGTCGTATGACGACGTGACCTCCGCCACTCACATGAGATGTCATGTGGTGAAATCCATTGAGAACGGAACCATCGCGGATTCGATGGCGCTCGTCTATGCGCGTGGTTTTATAAAAACTTATTGTATGTATCTTATGGCTTCGGATCTTTGGAGAAAATACAGCATGGGCATGTCCACCTCGGACGATTCGGAAGAGGGCAATGCCGAGGAGTTCGAAAACCCTATCGAAATAAAACACCCAACGGCAATATTCAGGCGATCGTCGATAATATGGGTATATATCATCCTGGTTGCCGCCATCGCCGGCGCGGCTTATCTGTTGTGGAGGCAGCATCAGGAGCCGCGGACAATACCCGATCCCTTCCCGCCGCTAGGGGGCCAGAGTTCCCAGACGAGTCTCGACACCGCTCAATCCGATGATATTGCCCGTGGAGCGATATCGGGCGACGCGGTTTCCTCCGACATATTGCCCATTCCCGTTCCACGAAGCCCGGACAACGCGTCCTCCCCGGATAACCTGCCCTTCCCCTCAGGCGATCTGTCGTGGATGGATGAAACGTCGGTTTCAGCACGGCCCGTCGTCGAGATTCCACAGTCCACCAACAAAACCCTTTTGATAGAGGTAACTGGGTCGAACAGGCTCGTGGTCGAACAAGGCGGCAAGGTACTCACTAAAAGAACGCTTGGCATGGGCGGCACTCGGAGTTACGAGGTCTCTTCCGACACAAAGGTCACGTTGAGCGCGGGGAACAAGGCGCGTGTCACCTGGTTCGGCAAGCGTTACGACAGCATCGGTTCCAACAATTCGGAGATAGTTCTGACCTTCCATCCCGACGGCACGGTGACTCTGGAAAAGGGAAAAACGCCGCACTTTGCCAGACCCGGAAACAATTAGTTCATGGGAGCCCCCGCGAATAAACGAATTTTCTGCCTGAGCCTGGGTTGTTCCAAAAACATAGTTGATTCGGAACGTATCGCCGCGAATTTGAGCGACGTCGGTCTTGCGGTGGTCAGCGAAGCGGCATCGGCGGATATAGTGATCGTGAACACGTGCGGCTTCGTCCGTTCGGCGGTGGAGGAAAATATCGCCGTCATACTTGACCTCATAGAGATGAAACACAGGGGCAGCCTCGAAAAAATCGGAGTAGTGGGATGCCTTGCCGCGCGATACGGCGATGATCTGAAGCGCGAATTGCCGGAGGTGGATTTCTGGGCCGGGTGCGAGGACATAGCCTCTATACTGATGTCTCTTGGCGCGTCATCCTCCGTGATGTCAAATCGAAGGAGCCTCGCGCCGGGAGCTTCAGCGCACGTCAGGTATCTCAAAATATCCGAGGGCTGCGATATGGCCTGCTCTTACTGCACCATCCCCTCCATCAGGGGCCCCCTGCGCAGCCGCCCCATAGCGGAACTGACGCGCGAGGCCAAGTGCCTCGCCGAAACCGGCGCCGCCGAGATATGTCTTGTGGCGCAGGATTTGTCGTCTTACGGCACGGACAAGGGTTCGCGGCTGCTGATACCCCTTCTCGACGCGCTCGAATCGTCGCTTCCGGCCGATATATGGATAAGGCTGCTGTATCTTCAGCCCTCGGGCGTCGATAGGGCGCTCCTGGAAAGGGTGGCCGGCGCGCGGCAGGTCTTGCCGTATCTCGACATCCCGATGCAGCACGCGTCGCCGCGCATTTTGGGGATGATGAACCGCGGCGGCGGGGATATGGTCTCGATATTCGAAACGGCCAGGGCTATACGGCCCGATTTCGCGCTCCGCACCACCTGTATGGTGGGCTTTCCGGGCGAGACGAGGGCGGACTTCGCGTCGCTTCTGCGTTTTATCGAACGCGTGCGGTTCGACAGAATGGGCGCGTTCGAGTTTTCGCCCGAAGAAGGCACGGCTGCCGCCGGATTTCCGGGGCAGGTGCCGGAGCGGACTAAAAAATCGCGCCTTGAACGTCTCATGTCCCTCCAGGAAGAGATCTCACTTTCGAGACAAAGCGCTTTTGTCGGGCGCGAATTGGAAGTGTTGGTGGATGCCGTGAACGGCGACGGCTCGGCCGAGGGGCGGTCGTTCAGGGAAGCGCCGGAGGTTGACGGAGTGATAGACCTGGCGCGCTCGGAAATCGTCTTTCGCGCCGGAGAAAAGGTGAGAGCTGTGATAACCGAGGCGTTCGAACACGATCTATCCGCTCGCGCCGTCGGGGCAAAAACGGCGGTTCCCGCATGAAATTTTTCGGCAAGCGCGAACTGACATGGTACGGCGCGGTATCCACCATGTGGGGGCTCGGTTATGTCTCCAAATCACCCGGCACGTTGGGTTGCGTTGTGTCCTTTGTGTTTTTTTTGTTGGCTGAGAATGTGAGCGTTTTGCTGATTCTTTTTCTGATTGCAATCGGCATAATCGCGGTCGGCAGATACATGAAAACATCCGCGGACGAAACGCCGGGCGGAATCATTGTGGACGAGGCTGTGGGACTTCTCGCCGCGCTGTGGGGAATGGAGCGCGATTTTGCCATAGTCGGCTTTTTCCTGTATCGAATCGTCGATATCGTGAAGCCTTTTCCCTCCCGACACATAGTAAAATTGCCGCGTGGCGTGGGCATTATGGCCGACGATATCTGGTGCGGCGCCGTGACGAATATCCTGCTGAGATTGTCGGAATGGTTTTTTTTCAAGGACGGAATGGAAGCCGTATTCCGTTTTTTGAATCTGGAGGCGTGACGAAATGAACGCGGTATTACCTATTATCGACGGATATCTGCGAGAAGCGGAGCGTTTATGGCGCAAGCTCGCCTGCGCCTATGACGCGGCGGCCTCGGAAAATTATCTTTTCACATTCGCCGAGTCTTGCACCGGCGGCCTTTTGGCGTCGTTTGTGACGTCGGTGCCGGGAGTCTCGTCGGTATTTCCGGGAAGCGTAGTCACATACAGCAACGAGGCGAAAAACGAGCTGCTTTCGGTCTCCGGCGATACGCTCGAACGGTGTGGCGCGGTGAGCGCGGAGTGCGCGGCCGAAATGGCGCGCGGCGCGCTGGAGCGGTTCGGGACTCTCGCCGCTGTCAGCGTGACCGGTGTGGCGGGGCCCGGCGGCGGAAGCACCGAAAAACCGGTGGGAACCGTGTGGTTCGCGGCGGCGCACAGAGATGGCGCGATGCGCCTGCGGCACGGATTTTATCCCGGGCGTAAGCGGCGCCAAACGCAGGAACGGGCCGTCGTATCGGCGCTCGACATGCTGATCGCGGCCCTGCGGTACGAGGCGGCGAAGATGTTCGCTTTATAACGTCAATATCCAATTATGTGGTTTCCCAAGAAAATGGAGGCGGATTGAGTGGCCAAGAAAAAGGAACCGACTACGACCAAAGATGAGATACTGAACAGAGCCATAACGGATATCAAGCAGAAGTTCGGCGACGGCGCGATAATGAAGATGGGTGAGCGCACGAACATGAACGTGGAGGTGATACCCACCGGAGTGCTGCCGCTCGACGTAGCTCTGGGGACGGGCGGCGTTCCGCGCGGCAGGGTGGTGGAACTCTACGGCCCCGAGGGCGGCGGCAAAACGACGATAGCGCTCCACATCATCGCTGAATCTCAGAGAATGGGCGGAACTACGGCGTTCATCGACGCGGAACACGCGCTCGACCCCGGACTCGCCAAGGCCATCGGCGTCGATATCGGCAACATGTATGTGTCGCAGCCCGACAGCGGCGAGCAGGCGTTTTATATCATCGACTCGCTGGTGCGGAGCGGCGCGGTCGACCTGATTGTGGTCGACTCGGTAGCGGCCCTGACGCCCCAGGGCGAAATAGACGGCAAAATAGAGGAAGGCCCGAACAAGAGCGTCGGACTGCACGCCAGATTGATGTCATACGCGCTTCGCAGGCTCACGTCGGTGATATCGAAGAGCAAGACGACGATCATATTCATCAACCAGCTCCGCTCCGTCATATCGACCGGTTATGCCAGCGGTCCAACCGAGACGACCACCGGCGGCCGCGCGCTGAAATTCTACAGCTCTGTCCGCATAGAAGTGAAGCGCGCGGAGGCGGTGAAAGCCGGCGACATTCCCATAGGTCACGAACTCAAGATCAAAGTCACCAAAAACAAACTGGCCCCTCCGTTCCGCACTGCCCACGCGACGCTGCTGTACGGCAAGGGCGTGCCGCGGGCCATGGCCGTCCTCGACATGGCGCTCGACATGAACGTGGTCAAGCGGAAAGGTTCGTGGATAGCCTTCAAGGGCGAATCGCTCGCGCAGGGCAAGGAGCAGACCATGGAGAAGCTCATCGAAACCCCGGAGCTGATGGCCGAAATAGAGCGCGAGGTAATGGCGAAGGTCAGGGATGAAAATGGACTCGCCGAACAAGCCTCCGAGCCCGAAACCGACGCCCCGGAGTTTCCGGAGGGCGGCATCGACGAAACGCTGCTCGAAGAGGGCGCAATCTCGATGGACCTCGACGCTCAGTTCCCCTGATAGCCGGCGATAAAACAAATCTAAGATTCACCCAGGCTTATCCAAAGAACAACAAGGGTTTACGGGATTTCCCGCAAGCCCTTTTTTGTGTCGCGCTTTTAGGAAAACAAAAAATTTTTCCAGCACAGGAAGAAAATGTGACAATGGCTGCGTCCCCGTGTCCACCATAGATCAGAAGGCCATTTTTAAAATACATCGGGTTTATCCAGAACACCTATTGTATCAACAGGTGTGATGCTAAAATATCTTATTTTTCCTGAATCGTCAAGGCCTGAGAGCAAAACCTCACCATTATATTTCGATAATTTTTCTATAAAAGCCAAATTCCTTCATCGGCATACTTCAAGGCGCCGCGCGGCATGACCGCAATATTCCAGAACACCTGTTGATACAGCAGGTGTGCTGGAATATTAACAAAGCACACTATTTATTTGAGTAGGTGTCTAGTAAACGATGGCGGCAAAAATCGAAAACCTTGTTGTCGGGGCGGGCATATCGGGCGCGACTATGGCGCGGTTGCTCGCGGAAAACGGCGAATCCGCCGTGGTCATCGACGTGAGAGACCACGTCGGAGGCAACTGTTACGACTACGAAGACGACGGGATTACGGTGCATAAATACGGCACGCACATCTTTCGCACCAATGACAAAGAGGTGTGGGATTTTCTGTCGCGCTTCACAAAATGGTATCCGTATCAGCACAAAGTCCT
>JAISXR010000179.1 GCA_031270375.1 Synergistaceae bacterium
CGGAGCGCGTCACGTTCGACGCGCTGGAAGCGGCCCTCTGCGCGCTCCTCTGGCGAGACCCGGAACTCCGGGCCGGGGCCCTGGGGCGGGGGGAAAAAATTCTGGCCCTGCTCTCGGACGCGCGTGTCAAAGAAATCGCCCTCGCAATTCTGATGGAGTCGCCGGATGATCTGGAGGTGCGCTGGCACTCGACGGGCGAGCGGCTCGCCCCGGCCTGCATCGCCCGCGGCGACTCGTTCTGCGACGAGCTGGAGTTCTCGCTGCCCCCGGACGCCAGCCTCTGGAACGCCGTCTGCGACGCCCTGCGCCGCAAGCGCGCGGAGGAACGGATGAGGCGTATCGACGAACGCATGAAGCGCCACGAGGCGACATCCGAAGAACTCGCGGAGTTCCAGCGCCTGGCGACGCAGCTCAAGAGCGGCAAAAAGCGCCCGTAAACGTTCAAATCGGCTACCCTCGGACACAGGGGTTGCGGACGGAGATTAAGAAACCCCCTCAACGTACCGAGGATGTACGCCGAGGGGGTCGGATTCAATTCAGCTATCCGTTCAAGACCCCTAATTGCCCTGTGTACGTGAAAACTCCTAAATTATCGGCATTTATAGTAAATTTTCGATTAAGACTTCTTCTTAATATATAGGACAATGTACTATATTGTCAGGAGATACCGTATGCCAGAAAAATCACCAACGCTCCTATGCGCGGTACATCTAAAAACTCTATCCGGTGCTCTTCCTTTTCAGAAATGAAGCATATAAAATAGTTCGCATATTTCAGGCACGGCTTTATGAATAAGTTGCATAGAAACTACGGAGTTGGGAGAGACTTCAAAGCACCAAACTCACCTTCAATAGTGTTTACGCATATCTTCCAGTTCACTCAAAACTTCCTCCATTGTAACATTGAAAAGTAAGTTTTCACGTTCCAAAGTGTAGTCACCTTCTCCTCTGTCAAATTGCTGAATGAAATAGGCCATACCGACAGGCCCAAGCTCTTTTGTGAGAGCTTCAACTCCCATCTTGCGTATTACTTTGGGGTTTCTGTAATCAATCGCCGTGTTACCGTTCATTCCGTAACACCTCCATGAGCCATGTAACAGGATTCGCCACAATAATACCTATTGCAATACGTTCTGCTGCTCGTAGTAGAGCATCATCTGTTGTCAAAAAAACATCTACGCAATTCACTTCAGCAACTGCCAAATGTAGGCTGTCAAATAACTTTATCCCATGATTTCGGAATTCCTCAGATTTATTTTTCACTTGTTTAGTTACAATCAGCCGTTCACCTGAAATGGAATAAAGCGCTTGCACCTTCTTCAGTCTTTCCAAATCAGTTTGCTTCTTCATTTCCAAATCGATAACTTCGCTTGACACAAGCTCCCATTGTTTGCATTCACAACGAGAAATAATTGATAATACTGCGTCTGACTCAAATTGTATCCTCTCTTGTGCCAAATCATCAAATGGACGATTTAAGCAACACACATCCATATATATTTTCATGCCATTACTTTTATCCCCGGAGAGATCATCTCTGAATACTCTTCAGGAATCCGTATCACATTGCCTTCAACGACTGATTCAAACTGAATTACAGACATCACTGACCCTCCCTTATTCTGTAGACTCTCCTATCTTCCCTAAAATTATACCAAATCATGAAAAAAAGGCCGCCATCCTGTTGAGAGAGGATGAATCGGCCTTTTAAGAAGGGCAATACAACCCATCGATAAAGGTCACAGAGTCGAATTGTTCTACAAAAAAATTTCTCTTCCTGCAAAGATTATTGAACAGACGCAATAATATTTTCCACCGAACCGAAAAGGAGTTCTACGTTCCTTTGTTTAGCGGCTTCTTGGAGTGCTTTGAGAATACTTGGATTAGATGGTATGTTAGAGATCACACTATTTTTGCTACTAGGGAACCTCTAAAAATCCCATTTTTCCGATGCATCGCTCAGATGGATACTGGATTTGTAATCCCAAATTTCATCTAAAAAAGAGTTTTTAGAGGTTCCCACTACTTGAGGCTTGAACGCTTATCAATTCAGCTTCATCAATCGGGGAAGGTAGAGCGTCAGAGTCGGGAAGGCGCACAGGACGGCCAAGGCCAAAACGGCGGCGAAGATCATCGGAATGGCGGGCTTCGAGATATCCTCCATCGTTAGGCCGCTGATACGAGCCCCGACGAAAAGGTTCACCGCAACGGGCGGAGTCACCTGCCCGATAGCGAGGTTGACCGTCATGATGACGCCGAACCAGATGGGGTCCCACCCCAGCGCGCGAATGATCGGCATGAGGATCGGCAGAAAGATATACATGATAGAGTTCGCGTCCAGGAGCATTCCGGCGAAGAGCAGGATGATGTTGATCATCAGCATGATGACGGCGGGGTTGCTCGACACGCCGAGCAGGAGCCCCGCGATTTTGTCGATGAGCCCCACCGTGGCCCCCAGCCAGGAGTAGAGCCCCGCGCAGGCGACGACCAGCATGACGACCGCCGTCGAAACGACGCTCTCGTTCAGTATGTCGTACAGCACCTTGAGGGTCAGGGTCCGATAAACGAACAGCCCCACGAAAAGCCCGTAAAAGGCGGCGACGGCCGCCGCCTCGGTAGGCGTGAACACCCCGCCGTAAATGCCGCCCAAAATGATGACCGGCGTCATCAATCCCCAGAAAGCCTCGCGAAGGGCTTTCAGGACGACGGAAGCGTCGCCCCTCGGCTGGCCTCTGTAACCGCGGCGGCGGCTGGCGAGGTAAACCGCGGCGCACAGGAATGCCGCGACGATGACGCCCGGAACGATGCCCGCCGCGAACATGGCCCCCACCGACTGCTGCATGATGTCTCCGTAGACGATGAACGAAATGCTGGGCGGGATGATGATGGCGAGTCCCGACGCGACCGAGACCGTCGCCGTGGCGAACGCCTTGTCGTAGCCGGCGTCGGCCATACTGGGAATGAGGATCAGCCCGATGGCGGCGACCGTCGCCGGGCCGGAACCGCTGACCGCGCCCCAAAACGCCGCGACGATGACCGTCGCCACCGCGAGCCCGCCGGTCACGTCCCCGACGATCTGTTTTATCAGCCCCACGATGCGCTCGGCGATACCGACCTTTTCCATGATAATGCCCGCCAGAATGAAAAAAGGAATGGCCAGAAGGGGAAACTTCGCGATTCCGGCGTAGAAGCTGTAGGAAAGCATTTGGTATCCCATGTCCCAGAACCACACGACAACGATCGTCGCCATGCCGAGCGCGACGCCGATAGGAACGCGCACGACCAACGGGGCAAGGAAAAGAACCAACGTCCAAAACACGGGGTCTTTCAGCAAAGACATCGGTCCGCCTCCCTCTAATAGCTGTTGTTCCGCATGGTGTCGCGGCAGGACTGCAATATCCGCGCGATGATCAGCGCGGAAAACACCGGAACGCCCGCGGAATAGACGGCCGTCGGAATCGCCAGAGCCTCCGACGTGACGCTGAGTTCTATTTCATCCCACACCTGAACGCTCCCCAGCCAGATGAGCAGCGCGAAGAAAACGATGCACATGGCGTTCGCGATCACAAAACTGACTTTTTTGAGCGGAACAGGCATAAAATCGTAGATGAACGTCATCGCCAGATGGGCGTTCTTGCGGAAGGCTATAGAGGTTCCCAAGAGGACGATCCACACGAACATGCTGACCGTGATTTCCTCCGTCCACGCCAGAGGGTAAATGATGAGATAGCGGGTCACGACGTTGACGAACGTCACCGAAACCATGACGGCCAGAATGAGAGCGCCGGCTATTTCCTCGAAATGGTCGCGTATTTTTCGGAACAACATCGACACCTTATTTCACGGCGGCCATGTCGGCCTCGGCGGCCTTGACCAGCTCCTCGCCGATCGTCTTCCGCCAAGTATCGACGACGGGCTTCGTCAGCTCGACGAACTTCCGCGTCTCCTCCGGCGTCAGATTCGTGACGACCATGCCGACCCTCGCAAGTTCCGCGTTCCAGTCGGTGATTTCAGGAGCTTTGCCGATACTCTTCAGGTATTCGAGGTTTTTGCCGCCGTCCTTCTCGTCGATGCCCACGCGGGCGATGGCGATCTGATAGGCCGCGGCCTCCTTCGCCGCCTTCAGAATGAGTTCCTGATCTTCATAGCTGAAGGACATCCATATTTTGGGGTTCACGACGAACAGAGTGGGGTCGCCCATGTAGTGCCAGTTGGTGATGTACTTGTTGTATTCGTAGACTTTGTTGGGATAGATGATGTTGATGGGGTTTTCCTGCCCGTCGATGACGCCCTGCTGGAGCGCGCTCATCGTATCGCTCCACGGCATGGCGACAGGATTGGAGCCCAGGGCTTTGAACGTGTCGAGGAACAGCGCGCTGCCGACGACTCGCATCTTCAAACCCTGCAAGTCCTCCGGGGAACGGATTTCCTTCTTGGAGTTCGTCATCTCGCGGAAGCCGTTCTCGCCGAAGCAGAGGAATTTGCCGCCCTTTTTCTCGATGGCCTCCGCGACCAGCTCCCCGGACTTGCCGTGAGTGATCGCGTCAAGGGCTTTGTAGCGGTCGGGCTGCCCCGCGATGAAGAACGGCAACGCGAAGAGGTTCAGTTCGGGGATCTGGGGCGAGTAGTTGATCGTGGACTGACAGGCGAAGTCGATCGTTCCGTTGCGGAGCAGCATGAAGGCGTTCGTCTGCCGCCCCGTGGTCAATTGGGAATTCGCGTATACTTTAATGTTGATCTTGCCGCCGCTGCGCTCTCTCACCAGATCCGAGAAATGCTGCGCGCCCAGTCCCCAGCCCGTGGAGATGCCCGGAACGATGTCCAGCTTGTACTCGTCCTTGTAGGCCGCCAGAGCCGGAGACACAAAAACCCCGCCGCACACGAGCGCGGCCGCCAACGCCAAAGCCAATACCTTCCTCATTTCACACACAACCCCCTTACTGTGATTTC
>JAISXR010000186.1 GCA_031270375.1 Synergistaceae bacterium
CAATGACGAAAAACGCCCCCACCATTGCGTAAACTGCGGCGCCTGCGTCCAACACTGCCCGCAGGGAATAGACATACCGAAATTCATGAGCGAGATAACAAACTTGTCAGCGGCGTGACATATTTAGAGTCAAAACCTCGGGGCGCTGCCCCGAGCCCCGCAAGTGGGCTGGCCCCCTTGACCCCCTTTTATATAAAGAGGGTGCAGGCCCATAGGCCCGATGCCTCTACGGAGAGCTTGCTCCCTGCCGGGTTCGGGCAGAGCCCGAGGTCTTGATCCTGTGGGTTAATATCTTCCGGCCGCGCGTGACAGCCTGTTTCTTATGGCTTCGCCAAGGCCGGGAACGTCGGGGAAATCGGCGATTATCAGTTTGGCGCCGCAGCGTTCGAGTTCTCTCATGGTGCTGAAGAGTCCGTGCGCGTATTCCTCGGGAGTTGCGAAGATTATCGCCCGCAGCGCCCCTTCAGGAGGTTTTCTCATGCCCATGTAGCACCACGCGCCCTCTGCGCCGAAAACGCCTTGCGAATCGTCTTCCCACAGGCGGAGTTCCACCGATGGAGCATAATGCCTGTACCTCGTTCCGGGCGAACGGCGGGCTTTTTCCGGCGAGCGCGTCCACGCCTCCGCGATTTCAACGGGCGCGGCGGCGAGCATTTCACGCGTCACGGCTCCTGGGCGCAGTATCGCTAGCGGGCGCTCCGTGGCGTCGACCACGGTCGACTCGACGCCGATTCTGGTCTCGCCGCCGTCCAAAATCATGTCGACCGCGTCCCCGATGTCGTTCAATACGTCTATCGCCCTCGTCGGGCTTGGGCGTCCGCTTTTGTTGGCGGACGGCCCGGCGAGCGGGAGTTGGATTTTCCTTATCAAAGCGAGCGCCACCGGGTTGGCCGGCGCCCGCAAGGCCACCGTTTCGAGCCCCCCGCGCGCCGCGAGAGGCACTATATCCGCGGCGCGCAGAACTATCGTGAGCGGCCCGGGCCAGAAACGCTCCATCAGCGCGAGCGCTCCCGGCGTCACCTCGGCGTAGAGAGACGCTTCGTCCGCGCTTGAAATATGAAGGATCAGCGGGTTGTCGCACGGACGTCCCTTGGCCTCGAAAATTTTCCCCACCGCGCGTTCATCGAGCGCGTTAGCCCCGAGGCCGTACACGGTCTCCGTGGGAAACGCTACGAGACCGCCGCGTTTTAGGATTTCCGCCGCTTTCGAGATATATTCTTCCGTCGGCTCAAAAATTTTTTTCGCGCGTTCATTATGAATCGGTTGGGCCATCGGTGTTCTCTTGCGATGCGAGGGCGAGGCGCGACATCGTTTTCGCGCGAAATTCTGGGAAAGTACCGCTGATTATCGCCGCGCGCGCGTCCTCCATCAGACGCGTCAGAAAGCGCAGATTATGCCACGTACAGAGGCGCGACGCCAGTATCTCGCCAGCGCGGTAGAGGTGCCTCACATATGCTTTCGTGAAATTTCTGCAAGCGTAACAGTCGCACTCATCGTCTATCGGCGTGAAATCGCGTTCGAACCGCGCGTTTTTTATGTTGATCCTGCCGTGACGCGTCAGCAGGCTGCCCATGCGCCCGTTGCGGCTCGGAAGCACGCAGTCGAACATGTCGACGCCGCGTGCCACGCCTTCCACAAGATTTTCGGGCATACCCACGCCCATCAGATATCTCGGTTTATCTCTTGGCAGAGTTTTATCGGTCACGTCCAAAATTCTGTACATCTCGCCGTGACTCTCGCCGACCGACAGGCCGCCAATCGCGTATCCGGGAAAACCGATTTCGGCGAGCCTTTCGGCGCACTCCGCCCGTTGCTCCTCGTAGAGAGCGCCCTGAACGATGCCGAACAGCGCCTGGTTTTGAATCCCGCGCCGTTCGAAAAACTCCGCTCCACGCGCCGCCCACTTGAGCGTGCGTTCCATCGCCGCGCGCGAGACATCCTCCGCCGCCGGGAGTTTTACGCATTCGTCGAAGGACATCGCGATATCGCTTCCCAGGACGGACTGCACCTCCATTGACAATTCGGGCGTCATGAAATGCTTGCTGCCGTCCAGATGTGACCGGAACTCGACGCCGTCGTCGGTCACTTTCCGGAGACCCGACAGCGAAAAGACCTGAAACCCGCCGCTGTCGGTGAGTATGGGATGTCTCCATCCCATAAACGCGTGCAGCCCCCCCGCGAGCCTCATGACCTCTATACCCGGCCGAAGATATAAATGATAAGTGTTGGCCAATATTATCCCGGCCCCAAGTTCCTCCAGTTCGGGAGGCGTCATCGCCTTCACCGTCGCCTGCGTCCCCACAGGCATGAACACGGGCGTCCGGAAAATCCCGTGAAGCGTGACGAACTCGCCCGCCCGCGCGCCCGTCACCGGACATTCCGCCGTAATTTTAAACTCGAACATCACGCATCACCCACTAATTTAATTGAAGACGATAAAATAAATTTTCAAACATAGTCGATAATCAACCTCACTATATTTCGGTTTTAGGACGTTTTTCAGCACTGGCCTGTTGTTTTCGGCGTTTTAAAATCCTGAATACGACGAAAACGGCTATGAGGGCCGATAAGGCCAATCAGCGAAACGCCCGCCCCTTTAATGAGGGATATATTGCCGCTCGGCGGATCGAACATTTTGACGAATAGCATCAGGATATCCCAAGTTCGTTTTTCGAGAGCCTATGAACCTCAAAAACGTCCGTTCGCCAGGGTTATTCACAAGATATACAGCAGGCGAATGAAGCCGGAGCCGCGATGAATATCAGGAATAAAATCGCGCTGAATTTGAGAGGATTCAAGGCGTCACCCCGCAGTTTCAAGATTCATCTTCTTCCGACGCTCCATTGCGATATGTGTTTATTCAGTATTTCCTTAAATTACAGACGGAACCCGAAGTTTTGATCCCGTGATTTCCCAAGCATCCCACATACGTCACTCACTAAACAGGCAAAACCTCTTATTCCTCAATCGTCAGCGTCCCCTCTATCACCGGCCATATTTCGGGTTTCTCGAAACCTTTGCGCCAGAACGCCGCGCCCGCCAGTTTGAAATTTTTTATGATGGACATCCTGAGCGCTATGGAGCGTTCGTCCTCGACCCAAATTTTGTAGGTCTTGTCGTCGGACACGTATTGGAAGTAATTCTGCCCCTTGTCGCCCTGCCATTGGAGGGCCGCTCCCGTTTCGGAGAGGCGCGTGTCGACCGAGGCCATCGTCATCGTTCGGGATCGAACCGAGACCTTGCTTTTTCCCGTTTTCGTCTCGGCCCACTCCTTCGTGTAAAATGGCACGCCCATCAACAGTTTTTCGGCGGGGACATCGCTCAGCGCGCGTTTCACCGCCTTCTGCGTCCAGGGGAGCGAGGCGGTGGAACCGGCGCGCGGCGACGAGCCCCAGTGTTCGTCGTACGCCATGACTATCACGTAATTCACAGCTTCGGCCAGGGCTTTTCTCTCGTAAGCCTTGTTCCATGACGTCGGTACGGGAAGGTCTATGGTGACGGCAAGTCCGTTCTCGCCCGCGGCGTCGGCCAGTTTACGGACAAACGCGGTCAATTTGACGGCGTCGTCGTTGCCGACGTTTTCGAAGTCTATGTTGATTCCGTCGAACCCGTACAGTTTGGAGTAGACAAGCATCTTAGCGATAAATTGGTTCTGGAGCGATTCCTTGGATAGAAATGCCGTCGTCCTGTCCCTGTTGAAACCGTTCGAGACGAGCGCCCATACCCCGTATCCCTTGGCGTGCGCGTCCGCGGTGTACGTCCAGTCGGCCTTGTTGGAGACGGCGCCGCCCGAGTCCTTGAGGGCGAACCATGTTGGGGAAACGATTTTGACGGTCGGGAGCGCGTCCTCCACCGAAATATCGGGATTTAAATCGCCCACTTGTTCCCATATCAAGCTGAAGGGAGGCGTGAGGTCGGACGGCGTGAAATCGGGGACGCTGATTCTGGCCTTCTCGGGCATCTGTTCGGGCTTGCCTACCACCAGTATATCCCCCGATTTTGGCGGAACTATCACCCTTCTCGTGTCGGTGAGCGTGCCGGTGATGCCTGTGACCGGCTCCATGCCGCTGATGTTGAAGTAAAATTTTCCGTCGTCGCTCAACGCGCGAAAGTCGATGTCGATCGCGGGCGCATTGTTTGGAAGCAGGGTTTTCAAAATGGGCAGCCCGAGTTTTTCGGATGGATTTTCTATGCGCCCTGTGAAATAGCTCTTGTCAGACGCTAACTTGACGGGACATTTCATGTCGGACAGCAGTTCCGCGGGCACCCATATATCGGACACGTCGCCGCTGTGCACGCCTATATAGGCGAAATATGGCGTCCTGTTCACCCGGCCCTGCGACACTATCCGTTCTATCGGCACCAATTTGGCGTCGATTGCCGCTCCATCCCCGTAGACCGTGGAGGACGGCATAGCTATGACGGCCATGAACAGAGAAATCTCCGCCGCCAGGAGTAACCACGGAGCGAAGTTTTTGACGCGTTTGATCTGTTTCAAAGCGCGGATGCCTCTCGAACCCGTGAAGCCACCGAACGTGCCTCTGCCGAGGGTTGCATGGCTATTTCATCTATGGTTTCCGACACCGCTTCCCGCCACTGCGGTCCCAGTTTCGCAATCGCCATGAGCATTTCGGCAACGGCGTTTCTTATCCCGGGGTCTCTTTGAGAAGAATGTTTTCGCGCCAGAAAAAGCGCGTTGTCGAGGAAACCGAATTCTATTCCACCGGATTTTTTTCCGCCCGAGATTATCTCTGTCATCATCCCGAAACCCTCCGCGATTTCCGCCGGAATTGCCGAATCCGCCGCTCTCGACGCCCGCCTGAGATGCTCTCTTTCGATCATATTAATTATCCTTCGGTGCGTTGCCGAGATCGATGATCACGACTTCCGGGCGGCCGACCGTCCGTACGGGAGCGCCCCATACACCCGCCCCGCTCGAAATGTAATAATGCGTGTTTTCTTTTTTGTAGAGCCCGTAACTTTTCTCATATATGCGCGCCACGATGAAATTGACCGGAAACAATTGTCCGCGGTGCGTGTGGCCCGAGAGCTGAAGGAGAGCGCCGGCGTCCGCGGCGTCGCCGAGTTCGAAGGGCTGGTGGTCCATTACGATCAGCGGATAACTGGCGTCTTGGGAGATTGCCGTGGAGACGATATCGCCGATGCTTTTGCGGGCGTGCCCATAACGCGACCCGGCTCTGTCGTCGCGCCCCACGAGGACGAATTTCCCGTCCACTATCTCGGCTTCGTCCAGCAGGAGACGCACATCGGTGCCGGCGAAGAAATTTTCAACATCGGCATGTCCCGCGTAATAGTCGTGGTTGCCCATGACGGCCCATGTCCCGAATTTGGATTTAAATGAGGACAAGAGCTTCATGCTATCCGTTTTTTTTGCTTCGTCGCGCAAAAATTCAGGGGAGTCCACAGTATCTCCCAGTATCAGCACGATGTCAGGCGAAGCGTCGTTGACGAGCGAAACCAGTTTCGCGAGATATCCCGGTCCTGTGAGCTGTCCCATGTGAATGTCCGAGAGCAGAGCTATTTTCAGGGAAAAATCATCGTCCGCCATATCTGACGAATCGCCGCGGTTTACCTGATGCCTCACAATAACAGGGTTGTTGGCGTTCCACGCTCCGGCGAGCGTGGTGACGACACTGGCGGCGAATACGAACGCCACGGCGCAGAGCCGCGTTTTCGCGGAATACGGGGGGGGCAGCCGGGTTATGGCGATCACGTTGTTCAGGAGCCGCAGGATATCCACAGCGAGTGTAAGCAGGAAACCGTAGATCATAGGTGAAATGTAAAGCGCGCTCATGAACGACGCCGCGTTGACGAACATCTGAGGCATCCTGCCGGAGAGCAGCCGTGCCGCCGGAAAGCTGGCGGCGAACAGCGCAAGCGAAAGGCACGCGACGGCGCGCAATACCCCAAATCCGGACAGCGTGAGATAAAGCCTGACAAACATATAGCCGTTGATCACCAGATAAACGCCGAATACGGTACCGAAGAAAGTTTTCAGCCTATGCGACCTCCCTCATTCGAGCATAACTATTCGCGTAAAATTCTACCATATAAAGAGGCTCCTCACACGAACAGTTCATCCAGGGTTTTCGTGACGAAAGCGAAGCCCAGCCTCTCCTGTTCCAGCCGGAGGCGTGTGCCAAGGATGTTCCGGCGTAAATCGTCGTAGAGTGCCGTCTCTTCCGAGGTCAGGTTCGGCAGGCTCGCGGCGGTCGGCGTTGTTTCCCCGACCCACATATCTCTGTGGTTCATGAACGTGAACCTGTCCATCAACACGGATTGCGCGCCGGGAAATACTGACCTGAACTGGTTTAAAATCGCGAATCCGTGAGTGTCGATGTCCCCCCAGTAATATATTTTCGTTTTGCGAAGCCACAGAGTCTCGCTCAGAGAATCGAAACCGTAGCCCTTGGCCCACACTGCCAGCAGGCCATTTTTACGCGGTATCGCCAGGAAATTGACCTTGTTCTCTACGAAAATAGCGCTGCGGGTTTGGCCAAGAACAGGCCCGAGCGCCGCGAATTCCCCGGACGGCAAAGAAATATCGGTGATGCAGTCCGGAAAGCCGAAACAATCAAGCGGAAGGCGGAACCTTATCGTCACCGGATCGGTTTTGAACCCGTACCTGAGTTCGAAATTTTTCGAGCCCCGAAACTCATCGCTCACGGTCTCGCTGGGCAGCAGGATTTTCAGCAGGCGGGAGAGCAATCCTTTGTGGCGTTCGATGAATTTGGTGTCAACGCCGGGGAGGTCTACCTGTCTCAGATATATGTCCGGCTTGGGATGGTTCATAATCCACAGGGAAACAGCAACGCACTTCTTCCAGTCGTCATCCAGTTTCAGAACATCGAGCGGATGGCTTTCCATGAAAGTGAGCAGGGGCGGACAGGTTTCACCGGTGAACGCGATCATCTCCCCGAAACGCTCAGCGTCCCTTTTTTTGCGAAGCAGGGCGAGCGCGTCCTCCGCAGAGCCGACCCATATCCTGTCGGGAATCTCGTTGCGGCCGAGCATCCGATGGTTTACGGCCCGTTTCGTCACCCTGTACCGGCCCGAGTTTTCCGCGTCCTCCATCAGCGATTTCGCCCACTGCCTCGCCTCACCGTACAACCTGCCGAGTTCAACGGACGACGGACCCCTGACGGGTATGGAGAGAGGAAATATCTCGTGCCCAGATATCATCGACGATAGGATTTTTCCGCCGGCCCACAGCCGTTCGAGGCAAGAGACGATATCCTTATGCCCTGTCCACGATTCCGGAGGCATTCTTCTTTTCCTGGTGTTCCTCTATCGTCATGCAGGTCAACTTGGAATCGCTGCCGCTTTCGTTGCGGACAAACGCGACACGCGATACAAATTGCTCTATGACATGTATCTTCTGCATGGGCGTGGCGATGAGCAGTTGAAGGTTCAGTTTTTTGAAAAGCGTCAGCGCGAATTGCGCCGATTCGTCAGAGCCGCGCCCGAACGCCTCGTCGATCATGACAAATCTGAATGTCTTGGGGTTCGATATGTCGTCGGTGAGCCCGAACTGGTACGCGAGGCTGGCGGCGAGGATCGTGTAGGCGAGTTTTTCCTTCTGTCCGCCGGATTTTCCGGTGGAGCTGGCCGAAGTGTCGTACTCCGTGCCGGATTCACGCCAAATCTCAGAGACCGTGAATGAAAACCAGTTTCTGACGTCCGTCACGAAGGCGGTCCAGCGAGCGTCCTCGATCGTCTTGTCGGGGCGGCCTTTGAATTTCCCGATTATATTGCGGACATTCTGAAATTTTTCCTCGGAGTACAGATTCTCCGAGCCGGTTATCGTGTCCTCCGTGCAGGCCCTCAGCATTTCCTGGAAACCACGGATTGTCGTATCGATTACCCTGTGCGCCTCAAGTTTGATATAACGCCCCTGGTTGTAGTCTATACCGGCGAGAGACCTGTTTATTATCTCGATCCTCTCGGATATTTCCTGAGATTTGCCGTACAGTTGAGCCTGAAACGTGGCTATTTCGTTTATCGTGTTCTTGTGCAGAAGTTCCTTGAATCGCGACTCGAAGCGCGGCAGGTCGTCCGACTTGAGCCGGTTCAAGAATCGCGCGTAATCCGGCGCGGATCTCATGGTGTCGTCGAATTCCTGGGTCTCCATCACATATTCCCCGCGAAACGCCGTCATCATGCTGACGGTTTTCGTGGCGACATCCTCGGCCTTTCCGGACTCCGAATCTTTCTCGCGGTTCAGCCTGTCACGCGAGATCCTTTCATTTTTATCACAATTTTCCAGCGTGAGCCCGTATTCCGCAAACATGGAGGAGGAAAATTCGTCCAATTTTTCAAACAGCGGTGAATGCCGTTCCAGCGATTCGGAGTTGAGATAGGGGCGCAGTTCCTCCAACTGGTATTGCTTCTCTTGGCGCGCGCCCTTTTTGGTCCCGATCTCACCAGTGGTTCTCGAAATGGAGGCTTCTATTTCGTGTATTTCGTTTTTGACGATGTCCAATTGCGCGTTGAGTTCATTTAGTCTTCCGGAAGCCGCCAGAAACGCTTCCAATTCATGTTTCAGCCCCTCTATTTCCTCCGCCGGCTGATTCCAATCTATGGAAGCGAAGTCCCGAAACATTCCGAGACGAGTGATATCGCTTCGCCTGGAGTGAGTTTCCTTCGATTTTACAGACAGAGCGGACTGCTCCTCTGTGAGTTTTTTCAGGCGGGATTCGAGAATCCTCGACGAATTTTCCAGCACGTCGATCTTTGACTGGTTCTCCCATCCCAGGACATACCGGCTGCGATCCTCGATGTAAAACCTGTCGTCCTTCTCGTGCATCATATCGTTGGTCTTTACCTGACCTGTTCTTGTCACGGCGCGCCTCTCACCGCGAAAGCTCTCCATATCATCGCAGCAGGCATAATTAAAACGGGCCGTGAGTTCACCCAGCAGCCAGCCTTCGAATTTATTTCCCGGTTTCGTCTCGATCTTATTTACCAGAGAATTCCGCGAAATCTGCGCCAATCCGGCGTCTAGAGGTCTTGCCCGATTTTGTTTCACCCTGTAATAAACGAGGCGTCCCCCTATATGATTGTCGTTCACCCAGTTTGAAACGGCTGTGTAGTGTGCGTCAGGGATCAGAACGGACATGCCGAAATTATGGAGAATGCGTTCGGCCGCTCCCTCCCACTCGTATGCTTCCGGACGTACCCTCAGAAGCTCGCCGGCGAAAGGCAGATCTGAGGCGGGAATGCCCAGCTCCTCGGACATTCTTGACCTGATGGCTGTGTGTTTCGCGCTTATGTTCGTCCTGTTGGCGCGAAGATTCCGCAGCTCGTTTTTTATGTTTTCCAGTTCCTTCGAGACCGATTCGATGTTCACGCGAAATTCGACCGCGGCGTTTTCGTTGCTCGTCAGGCGATCGTCGATATCGAGCGTCATCGCGGCAATCGCGTTCCTCGTCTCGAGGAACGAGTCCATGCCGGTGTATTCAGGCAGGCCGAGGGACTTCAAAAGCCCGGAGTACGAAACATACTCTCCGTACCTTCTGTCGCGCTCTTTGTTCCTGTCGTTTATGCGAAGTTTTATCGCCTCTATCCTGTCGCCGCCTAGTCCGGCTATGGTAATTCCGAGGTCGCCCGCTATCGTTTCTTTGCCTGTTTTCTGGGCGGCGAGTTTCATGAGACGTTCCGACAGGCGCTCCTCCTCACGGATCAATTCCTCGATTCTTTTGGACAGGAGCCTCGTCTTGTGGACGGCAAAATATACCTCGACGGCCGATAAACAGGCGGCCAGCGTCTCGATGTTTTCCGTGAGCGTCTTATACCGGCCGCAGTTCTCGACTATGGGTTCCAGCAGCCCTACCTGTCTTTTGGCTGTCAGTATGGAGTTGTGCGCGTTCATGAGATCGTCGAAGCGCCTGATAAGTTCGCGTATTTTTTCGCTCGAATCTATCGGTTCTAGCATGTGGGTTCTTACGAAGTCGGTCAGATCGCCTATCGACTTCATGGACACAGCCTGGTGGAAGAGTTCGAGGGCATGTTCGCTTCGCTCGGCAGGAATTCCAAGCGCCCTCGAAAATCGCGCGCGGTACTGAATGAAGGAGTCGAATACTTCAGCCCCGATATCTTTCAGCCGGCCGCGGAGATTTTTCATCTCAGCGCCAAATGACGAGAAGTGCTCCTTTATCGACATCTCCCTGTTCACGACGACGTAAAACCTGTCCGGCTGGGATTCGTTCTCCCTCATCCAGAAGACCTGGGCCAGCGTCACGGCCTGATCAAGCGCCTCGTTGTGGAAACAGCCCAGCAACACGGAATAACTCCCTGATTCCCTGAGCGCCACCGGACGGGCCGTTGTCCTGTCCTCGAGGCGTTCGCTCCTGTAATATCCCTCCACATAGGAGCGCAGAGTACGCTCGCGGGTCTCGGCCCCGGCGGCCTTGTTGTACGCGGCCTTATTTGACGGGACCAGCAGCGTGGTCAGGGCGTCCATGAAAGTTGATTTCCCGGAGCCGTTATCTCCGGTAAGAAGGCCGTTTTTGCCGTCGAGGGGCAGGGACCATATTTGGGCATTGAATGTTCCCCAGTTATACAGCTCAAAACGCCGCAGACGAAACCCGGACACGGATTCGGCGACATCCTCCACCACGAAGTCGAATTCCAGTTGTCTCGCCATTTCCGCCAGCCGTCACTCTTCGTTAGAAATCGCGCCCAGGGACGACATCAGCCTGTATTCTTCGAGCCGTTTTTCAAAGGCGCCCAGCCACTCGGCGTCCACGAACGCCTTTATTATGCCGCGCACTTCATATACATTCGCCTGATTTTTGAGTTGGCGGACGAATCCCATATCCTTTACCCGGTTGATATTTTTTTCCATTGAATCCATGATTTTTGCCTCATTGCCGCTTTCCGGCAGAAAGATGCCTACCATGTCCAATATCTCGTCGCGGGTCATGATCAGTCTCGTTCCTTCACCGCCGGCCTCGAATTCGGCGAGCCGTTTCCGCAGCAGCGCCAACAGCAGGCTCGTCTCGTACGTGAGCGGGCGTTTCGCGACGAGCCTGGGTATCTCGCAGCCTGATTCGTCTTTAACTTCCAGTACGGATTGAGAATATCTCACATAGGCGAAACCCTCCGCCTCCACTATGAACAGCGATAACCCGACCGCGGCGAAATGATCCCTCACACGCGGCTGAAGTTCAATCATATCGTTCCAGACATCTTCCGAATCATCGCGGTACAGTACTCCCCTATAAAGAGCCGCCAGCACTCTGGCCAGACGAGCGCGGTCGGCGACGGGCGGCACTGTCGTCACAGGCTCTTCGTCCAAACGCTTCATCTCGTGAAAATAACCCTGGGAGCGCGGGCAGCGACATCGCTCCCACGCCCGTTGCGCCATGAGATTTCGTCGCTCACGGCGTCGTCGAATATTGATCCGTCCCGCTTCGACGCTATATTCATATAGGCGATTATCTCGGCGAGTCCGCGTTCGGGACGATGCCGGGCGAGCAATTCCGCCAGCGTAATTTGCGGGACATGCAACAGCGCCAGTTTTATATTCTCCTCAAGCGCCGCGGTATCGACGTACATGACTTCATACAACGCCGACGTGTCGATCTCGCCCGAGTCTCCGATCAAAAGCTCCGACGACTCTATTTTCACGCGCGATTTTTCGGCAAACAAGGGACGCTCCATTATGAGCTTTATCTCAACGGACATGTCGTCAATTTCCATGAAATTTCCCCTGGGAGGATCGTTCTTCACTTTGATCGCGTTCTCCTGAATATGCCTGAATATTTCGCCGATGCGGCGGTTTTCCATCCACACGCTGTTGTCGAGGAACCCGCGCAGTTGCGACGAGAGGGATGCCGCCACCTCTTGAACGTGAGTGCTGGCGTCGAGCCACAAAGTATGGATTCTGGCTAGCCGCCTGTCCGGCGACATCTCCCGCACGGCCGGCATTTCCATCACCTTGCCCAGCAGTTCTTCCAGTTCCTGCTGGAGACGCCGTGAAAGCAAGAAATCCATGAAAGCCCGAAAAGAGCGGCCTTGGTCGGAGTCGGATATCGCGTCGTGTTTCCCCAATATCTCGTCGAGCAGGGCTCCTTTTCCCTCCTCCCACAGAGCTATGCGCTCACGCACGCTGCGGTCAAGTTCCCTGAAATTATACTCGACCGATCGGAAATCGCTCAATAGGTCCATCGCGGTCGTGGAAAGCTGATAAAATCGGTCCTTCAACGAAGCCGAATCCAGCAGGGACAGCTCGCCCCGCTCTATTTTGGCTATCTCCGCGTCTATCTCGCCGCGGCGTTTTTTCAGCTCGGCAATTCTCACTTCCTCGTCCGACTCCGATCCCTCCACCATCTGGCGAATCAGGTCGAAGATGGTTTTGAGGCGCGACTCGGTACCCACAAACGACACGCTCGCCAGTGAATTCACCCATGATATAGCCTTTTCGGCGGCCGGCGTTATGTCGTAGTGGGGTTCATCCGAATTATCTGGGTAAAAACGCCGGAGCCAGCCCTTGTCAGGCTCAGCCCATTCCTTGAGATAATCGACGGATTTCCTGGGAAACGATTCGTGACCGGCTTGCTCGCGCAGGAAAAACAGTTTGTCCTCCAGGCGTTCCATCAAGACCGACTCCGAAAGTATCCTGCTGTTCGGCAGTATGAACGCCTCGTTCAGAAAACTGATCACAAGCGGAGCGTTATCCGCCGTCATCAGCTTCCACGACGCGTTCCCGCGCTTCATCTCGCACAGCGTCTCAAAATCTATGCTGGACGGCAACTCTATTCTCTATGTGCGGCCGGAGCCAATGATAGGGCTTCATTCATTGATGGTTGCATCCTCTTTCAGGGATAAATTCACGATACTCCGGCTATATTTTACAGTAGTCAGTTTCAGTGTGCAATTCCGCAGGCGAAAGTGAAGAGTATTTTCACCCGTTGCGATAAATTTGGGATAATTCTCAACGGCGAGTGAAGTCACTGCGCGCAGAATTTCGCCAATCCGGTACGCTCTTTCTCCGCCGAACATGCCAATGTCTTATCCTGAACGTAAGCGATATCCCAAGCCAGCCAGCCTATCCCGGCCTGGAGGAGTTCCGGCCTGTATTCGAGAACTATGTCCGCGCTGGGGGTATATTCCGTGTAGCAGTCGAAAAAAAACTCCATGTCGAAATTACCGTCGAAGATGCCGTTATGTTCGTCGGACGTTCCGTAGTTGTTGTGCAGATGATAACTCATGATTCTATCAGCAAGACCTCTGACGACAGTCTTGGTTTCCCATCCGCTGCAGTTGGCGTGTCCCACGTCTAAAAGGCAGTCGTGATCCAGCGACCGAAACAATCCGATAAATTCGTCCTGCCCGAAAAGAACGTTGTTCAATTGAGGTATCCCGGCGTTTTCGATCAATATCCTTAAGCCAAATGACCGGGCCAGTTCGGCGGTTTCGGATATATTCCGCAGCGAGTGCGCGATCATATCCTCGCGGTCTGATATTTCGGAATTATTCAGGTGGCAGACCACGTATTTCGCTTCCAGAACCGACGCGTATTCGAAAACTCTCTTGCAGTACTCCATCGTGGCGAGGTATTCTGGCGAACCGGGTTCTTTCGAGTGGTCGGCGTTGTAGTAAGGTTCATGGAACGATATCTGAATATCCCGGAGCCATGGCGTAAATTTATCCAGATGTTCCATATATCCGTCGGCGTGACAGAGTGGAAATATTTCGATTCCCACATTTCCGTTCACATTATTTTCGACGAACGCCAGTATGTTTTCCGTTTCTTCGTCGTTACGCAATTGCGAACTTATATATATCATTTTCGTCTCCTCTTTTTCATGTTTCGTTTTTTAAAACAACTCCAGCATACCGCGCCAATGTCACGGCATGATTGTTTTCTGGTAAAAAATCGGTAAAAAATTTTCTCTCTCGGCTTGCGGACAAAACGGACGTATTTTTTATGTCAGCGGAAATGGTAAGCGGGCTACCTTATTTTTGCGAGTAACTGGTTCGGCGTGATAACATCGATCTCCTTAACCGCCTTGATAAACGCTTCATCGCGTGACACTACACAATCAGCTCCAATTTTCTTGGCGCATACGTCAATAAGCGCGTCCTCAAAGTCGTTCATAGGCCTTTCAAGGGCATCGACACAATCTGCCGGTTCGTTACCGATAATATCAAGCAGCAGGAGCAACTTCTGAATCATTGCTTTTGCTTTGCCCGCGCCGTGTTCTTTGCGCAAAACGTAAAAGATATCGGTCAAACTGTTTGCGCTTATAAAACCGTCTATCGCCTTTGCCGACGCGAGCCGTAGTATTTCCTGCGCTTCAACCGCAAACTTGGGATTCGGTTTGAGCGCGTCAACGACAACGTTGTTATCAACGACTACTCTCATCAAAGTAAGCCTTTGTCGTGCAAACGTTCCTCTTTGTTAGCATCGTAAACTGTACTGTCTGGAACGGACGGAGTCGTTCCGACGAATTTCATAAGTTCGTCAAAGGCGTTTAGCCTGTCTAATTTAGCCGCCCTTTCCTCGCAAACAATTCTGCCGATCCGTTGTCCGTGGCGCGTTACGATAACATCAACCGTTTTGGAAAGATCGAAATACTTTGAAGGGTTGGTCTTTAATTCGGACAACTGAATATACATAACAACAACTCCTTTTAGGTCTATTTGTTCTGTATATTCAATATAGCATATTTAGACATATTAGCCAATGATAATTAGGTCTGTTTGGTATTTGGGCAGTTGCTTTCATTAAATTCTGATTTATAGGCTCCGGCCATTATAAAAAAAGAGGCTGCTTGAATTTGGCAGCCTCCTAATGATTGATTTCAGACAATTAATTTATTTGTTTATCAAAGTTCACCGCGTAAAAACGCGCGCCGTCACTCGGAGCTGTTCTCCGAATTTTCGTCTTCCCTCGATTTCAGGAAATCCCCTATCGTCATGGAAATCTCCTCGGTGGGTATCTGCGGGCCGCGGTCCTTATTCTGCCTGCGCTCGCCGTCGTCCCTGCGCGAACGACGCTCGCGCTCGCCGCCGCGGGGGGAGCTGTCTTCCCTCGTGCTTCTTTCCTCTTCGGGGAGCAGGGATTTCAGCGACAATCTGATCTTTCTGCTGGTGGGGTCGACCTCGAGGACGCGGGCTCTCACTTCCTGGCCCACAGTGAGCACGTCACCCGGTTTTTCGACCCTGGTGCGGCTCAGCTGAGATATGTGAATCAACCCCTCGACGCCCGGCTCTATCTCCACAAAAGCTCCGAAATCCGCGAGCCTGATCACCTTTACCGTCACGTCCTGTCCCGCGGAGAACCGCGAATCAATGTCGCGCCACGGGTCGTTGAGTTGCTTGTATCCGAGGCTGATCCGTTTTTTCTCGGTGTCTATGTCGAGCAACACGACGAAGACCTTCTGTCCGCGTTTCAAAATTTCCTTGGGGTGTTTTATGCGCGACCAACTGATGTCGCCTATATGTATCAGGCCTTCGACGCCCGGTTCTATCTCCACGAAAGCGCCGAAATCCGTCATATTGGTCACGGTGCCCTCGGTCTCGGTACCCTTCGCCCAGCGGCTCTCCACCGAGTCCCACGGGTCTGGAAGCGTCTGGCGCATTGAGAGCGAGACTCGGTTTTTCTCGCGGTCGATGCCTATAATCTTGACTTTGACCTTGTCCCCCTTGGCGACGAGGTCTTTGGCCTTGGCGTTGCGCTGCCAAGCGAGTTCGGTGATGTGTATCAGGCCCTCGATCACGCCCAGGTCGACAAACACTCCGAAACTCGTGATGCTGCTTACCTCGCCCTCCAGCACGTCGCCCTCGTGCGCCGAGTCGTAAAATTTCTCGCGTTCGATACCCATTTCCTCCTCGAGTATCGAGCGTCTCGAAAGGACGAAACGGCGCTTGTTGCGAGCCTTCTCTATGACCTTGGCGGAGAACGTCTGGTTGACCAGCCTGCCAGGGTTTATGCCGCGGCCTTCCTCGGCCAGGTGCGAAATGGGGATGAACCCTTCGAGCCCGCAGCAATCCACTATGAGCCCGCCTTTTACCTTCCTCAGGCCTCGCACTTCGACTATATCGTTTTCGGCGAGTTCTTTCTCCAGCCGGTTCCATCTCTCGTCGAATTCACAACGCCACCGGCTCAGGGTCAATTGGGCTTCCTCGCCCTGACTGATGCTGGTTACCTGTACGCGGACCTTGTCATTTACGGCCGGCTCCTGTTCGGATTCGACCAGAACGGGGTGTGACCACTCCTTCTGAGGCAGGAAGCCTTCGCATTTGAAGCCCACGTCCACAAGCCAGCCATCGTCTTTGGAGTTAACGATCACTCCCTCGACCACCGAACCACGATGGATTTCGATGCCACCCATCTGCTCCATAAAGCTCTCCATCGTCTCTTCCGCAGCAGCATTTTCCTGCGGTTGCGCCGTAAATTCTCCGTCGCGGATATCATCCACCATTACCGTCACAGCCTCCTCGGACCTACAGCCTCGATAATTTTGCAGTCAAATCGTTTACGAGCCAGTCGGGGGTGCTTCCACCCGCGGCCACTCCTATTTCGTTCTTATCCCGCAACCACCCCTCGTCCAGTTCCCCGGCACTCTCTATCCATTTCACATCCAAGCCGAAGGACTGCGATATTTCCACAAGCGCGCGCGTATTGGCGCTGTTTTTTCCGCCTATCACGACGACCGCGCCCACGTTCTCGGCGAGTTTTTTCACCGATTCCTGTCGCTCGACGGTCGCACGGCATATAGTATTATATACCCTCAATTCCTCCGTCAAAAATACTAATTTTGACGCCAAATCCGCCAAATCCGCTTCTTTTTGCGTCGTCTGGCTCAATATGCCTATTTTACCGAATCTGGCGCGTAAATTTATACAGTTTTCGCTTTTGACAACAAGAGCGTCTCCGTCTACATGTCCCAAAATACCTTTTACTTCGGGATGATCAAAATCCCCGAGAACGATGACCTTGTACCCTTCCCGGTCCAGTTCGGCGGCTTTTTTTTGCACGTTTCGGACAAACGGGCACGTGCCGTCGATAACCTTGCGGCATTTTTCCCTCAATTCGGCGTCTTCGCCGCGTGAAAGGCCGTGAGCTCTTATAAAGGCCGCCGTCCCGCCCGGAATTTCCGCAACACTCGGCGTCACTTTCAAGCCAAGCCTCGAAAGCCGTTCTACTTCTTGAGGGTTGTGTATAGGGCTTCCCGCCGCGTAAACGGATTTGTTTTCGCGAAGGGCTAGTTCCAGTTGTTCTATTGCCCTTCGGACCCCGAAACATAACCCCGTGGGATTCGCGATCACAAAATTCACAGCGACCTCCCGCCTAAAATTCGTACGGTCATGTCGTCAACAACTTTATCGAAATCAAGCTCAGGAAAATCATACCACAAAATCGGACAAAATTTACCAAACCACGTCATCTGTCTGCGTGAAAATGCTTTGGTCGATTTGATATCCGCCGTCAGCGCTTCCTCCAAAGTCATCCTGCCTTTCAGATACAGGGCGAGTTCCCTGTAGCCGAAGCCGTTCATCGACGGATGTTCAGGGGAATAACCCATCGACATCAGCCATTCGACTTCCTCGGGATATCCGCTCTTGAACTGCTCCGCCGCGCGCGCCTCTATTTTTTTGTATAGAACCTCCCTCGGCGATTTGACACCGAGATAAAAAATTTTCATGCCGCCTATTTTTTTTCTCCCGCGATACAGCTCAGTGGGGCCATGTCCCGTGAGTTCCCATATTTCAAGCGCCCGTAATATTCGGTATCTATCGTTGGGGTGTATCCGGCGCGCGGCGTCCGGGTCTATCTCTCCCAGACGGGCGTGCATGGCTCCGTTTCCCATTTCAGACGCCTCGCGCTTCAGACTCTCCCGCACGCTCGCGTCTTTCGGCAGGCCGTCCGAGAGCATGTTACCTTCGAGTGCCTTGTAATAAAGGGGAGAGCCTCCGGCGAGTATTGGGATTCTGCCGCGCGCGGCGATCCTCCTCACGGCGTCCTCCGCGCGTATCACAAAATCGGCGGCGGAAAATTCCTCGTCCGGGTCGGCTATGTCTATCAGGTGATGAGGGACGATATGCCTGTCCGAGTGGGAAATTTTATCGGTGCCGATGTCCATATATCTGTATATCTGACGTGAATCGACCGAGACGACCTCCCCCGAAAGCCGCCTCGCCAGTTCGAAAGCGACCTTCGTCTTGCCGGCGGCGGTAGGGCCCACTATCGCGTAGAATTCCCCGCTCATCGCTCGAACCAGCTTTTGAGTTTTTCGCCGGCAAGGAATATCGTCGTGGGGCGTCCGTGAGGGCAACTGTAGGGCTGCCGGCACTTTTCGAGCCTGTCGAATAGCGCGAGCGCCTCCGAACACTCCACAATCTCACCCAGCTTCATGGCGTCGCGGCAGGCAGTTCTCGCCCATCTCCACCACACTTCCCTGTCGCGCTTCGACGGATCGGTCTCCTCCTCTATGCCCTTCAGCGCGGAGCGAAGCATCTCGAGCGGCGACAGCCTTCCCAATCCCTGTAACGCGGGGAGCGATGTCATCACCGGCTCGCCGTCGTCCGGCGGAAAATGAAACGCGAAACCCATGTTCGAGAGTTCGTCCCTGTTCTGTATGACGGCCGCCGCAACGGCCGGGGGAAGTTCCTGGGGCGATAGAAGCGATTGCGACACGGCTCGGCTCTCTGAGAACGAATCCTCTATCCCTTCGTACAAAATACGCTCGTGGGCGGCATGGGCGTCGACGAGGCAAAGTCCTCTGGGATCGTCGAACACGAGATACCCGCCCTGGGCCTGTCCCAGGTATTTTCTTGACGCGCCCAGTTCCTCGTCGGCGAACAAGTCTTTTGTCCCGCCCGGCAGCGAGCCGCCCGGGGCGTCATCCGCGCCTGAAGCGATCGAGTGAGCGTGTTTGCCGATTTTGGGCATTTCCGGAATATAATGCTCCCAGGGATTTTGAGAAGTTTCGTGGGGCGAGGGCGGGAAATTCAGGGCCGCCGCGTCCTCCCTGAATCCGCCGCCGGCGAGCAGAGCTTTTTTGGCGCCCCTCAAGACCAATTCGAACACGGCGCCCTGATGTCTGAAACGCACCTCGGCCTTGGCCGGATGAACGTTGACGTCGACATCCTCCGGGCGTATGTCGAGCATCACTATCCATTCGCCGAAGATGGAAGCCCCGGTCGCGTTCAGGGCACTCCTTATCGTGGAATCCTGCACCCTGCGGCCGTTCACGAAAGCGGTCAGAGTAACGCGTTTCGAACCGGGGAGGGCGTTCCACCACAGGACGAGCGCGCCCTCCGACGACCTGGCTTCGGCGCGCACGGAGCGCGACTCCTGCCCCCACAGCGAGGCGAGAAGTTCGTCCGTATTCGCGGCGTTTCCGATATCGAGCATCTCTTTTCCATCGTTCGATACCCTGAAACGAATCCCGGGGCGGGCGACGGCGTAATCCTGAACCACCTGAATTATGCGTTTCAATTCGGAGGACGCGCTTTTCAAAAATTTCCTCCTCGCCGGAAGATTATAAAAGAGATCGTCCACCTGCACGCGCGTTCCCGGCATACATGGAACCCTCGAACAATAAACGACCATACCGCCCTCTATTTTTATCACACCGCCGGAATCGTCGTCCCGCCTCCTGCTGTGCAGTTCCATGCGGCTCACAGCCGCGATGCTCGCAAGGGCTTCCCCCCTGTACCCCAGGGTGCGGACGTGCTCCAGATCCTCTAGCGTAGATATTTTGCTGGTCGCGTGCCGTTCGATCGTGAGAGGGATATCGTCCCAGGCGATGCCGGAGCCGTCGTCCTCGATGACAAGCGACGCCCTTCCGCCCTGAGAGAGCGCGATCTTCACGTTCGACGCTCCCGCGTCTATCGAGTTCTCGAGCATCTCCTTCGCCGCAGAAACGGGGCGTTCTATGACCTCACCCGCGGCTATGCGGCTCGCCACCGTCTCGTCGAGCCTTCTTATCGAAACGTTTTTTTCGGTCATTTGAGCCCCAATATTCCCCTGCTCTTTTTCCGCAGCCGCGAGACCATCTCGAGGGCCTCGATCGGCGTCATCCGATTCGGATCGCACTGCGAGAGTTCCTCTATCACTCCCTCGCGCTCCGCGTCGAAAAATATCTCTTTCTGCACGTTTTTTCTGGAAATCTCGGACAGTGCCGGCCGCGAATGTCCCGACGACCTTTCGAGTTCTTCGAGTATCTCCTGCGCGCGCGTCACCACTAAAGAGGGTACTCCGGCAAGGCGCGCGACCTCCACGCCGTAAGACCTGTCGGCCGGACCTTCCGTCACTTTGTGCAGGAACCTGATTCCGTTTCTGGACTCCTCCACCGCCATGCTCAAGTTCACGAGCTGGGGGAGCGACAGGTTTGTGAGTTCGTGATAATGGGTGGCGAAGAGCGCCTTCGTCCGCCCTTCGACGTTGAGGTCGAGAAACTCCAGCACGGCCCACGCTATGCTCATACCGTCGTAGGTCGACGTCCCCCGCCCTATTTCGTCGAGTATCACGAGGCTGAACGGCGTGACGTGACGGAGGATGTTGGCGGTCTCCACCATCTCCACCATGAACGTGCTGCGGCCCAGGGAGAGTTCGTCGCGCGCCCCGATACGGGTGAAAATCCTGTCGAGTATCCCTATCCGCGCTTCCTCAGCGGGGACGAAAGAACCCATGTGAGCCATGAGGGCGACGAGCGCGGCAGTCCTCAGATACGTCGATTTCCCGGCCATATTGGGGCCCGTGATCACGGCGATACAGCCGGAATCACGCTCGTCGGGATCGAGCGCTATGTCGTTGGGCGTGAAGGGCGAAGCTGTTTGGGAGCGCTCTATCACAGGATGACGCGCTCCCCGGATTTTAAAAATCCTGCTTTCGTCCATGCACGGCCGCACATACGCGTTATCCAGCGCTGCCTCGGCGAGCGAACACAGTACATCAAGGACGGCTATAGCAGATGATGCCGCCTGGCAGGAAGCGCCGCTGTCCAGAACCCGCGAGACGAGATCTTTGTAAATCGCTTCCTCCCGGACGCCTATGTCCTGCTCCGCCCTGAATATGCGGCGTTCTATCTCCTTGAGGCGCTCGTTCACGAACCGTTCCCCGCCGGCGACGGTCTGGCGTCTCACATAATCAAGAGGGGCCTTGTCGGCGAAATTTTTGCCCAGCTCTATGTAATATCCGAAAACGGAATTTTTGCCCACTCTCACTTTGAGCCCCGTGCGCTCGCGCTCGGAGGCCTCGAATATCTTCAAATTTTCCTCGGCGTGCGCTATCGCGTCACGGTAATCGTCGAGTTCGGGGTCAAAACCGCCGCGGATGACGGCGGAGGTCATGTTCCTGGGAAGATCGTCGATCAGCGCTTTGTCGAGCAAAGCCCGCAACTCCGGCTGATCGGAGACACCGCCGAATATCGACGCGATCCCCGCGAATTCGACGTTCTCCAGGGCGGCACGAATTTCGGGCAGGGACGAAAGCGTGTCCCTCACGACGCCCAGGTCTTTCGGATTTCCGACCTTCATCGAGAGGCGGGATATAGCGCGTTCCATGTCGCCGCACCTCGAAAGCGCCGAGACGAGTTTTCTCCTGACGGGGTTGTCGTCGACCAGAAACTCCACGCAATCGTGCCTGAAGGATATCTCGCCGAGCCGCCTCGAAGGATGCGATATCCAATCCCGCAGAAGACGCCGCCCCATCGGCGTCCTGCATCGGTTCAAAACGGAGAGGAGGCTGTGCCCCGCGGAGTCGAAAAGCTCCAAATTGACCTGTGTCGAGTGGTCCAATATCAGCATGCCGTCTGGTATTATGGGGTGGATTTCGTGAACGTGCCCGCCCCCTCCAAACTGAGTCTCTTCGAGATATCTGAGCACCGCCGCGGCGGTCCCCGCCGCCGGGCCGTCGTCCTCCAGGCCCATCGCGTGAAGCGTGGGGATATTCCATCGCTTACAAAGCCAGGCGGTGCCGTACGGCCCCGAGAACTCGCTTCGCTCCCGGGATACGACCGTCGGACGAGGGTTGGCCCCCTCAGGCCACACCTCCGCGAAAGCGCTTTCCTGTCCGCGCGGCACGAGAATTTCCCCCGGGGAAAACGTCATGATATGAGAGACGGCCTCGTCGGCCTCGAATGTCCCCGCCTCCAATTTACCGGCGCCCGAAGTGAGAAGGGCTATCGAGACGTTCTCCGCCCCGAAGTGGGCCGCGGCGAGACGCCCCTCGTCGGGAGCGTCCTGCGGCACGTAGGTGCCCGGCGTGACGACGCGGACCACCTTCCGCTCGACCAGATTTTTTCCGTCCGGTTCCGCCACCTGATCGCAAATGGCCACCCGAAAACCGGCCGATATGAGGCGTCCTATATAGGCGTCGAGAGCGTGGTGCGGAACTCCCGCCATCGGAATCGCCCTGTCCTGATCGCGTGCCGTGAGCGTGATATCCAGTATCTCCGACGCTTTCACCGCGTCGTCGAAAAACATCTCGAAAAAATCCCCCATGCGAAACAACAGAATACAATCGGGGTATTTGTCCTTCCATTCCGAGTATTGCGCGAGCATCGGGGTCATTTTTACGCCTTCCGGCAGTTTCAACTCAAAAACCTCGTCATCTCCCGAACGCCCCCGCTTTATGACAGGGCGTCTTTAATTTTCAGCGATATTTCGGCGGGCAATTTCAGGTATTTCACCACGTTTTTTGTTGACACGCCGCGCTTTTTTTTCTTAATTTTGACCGTCACGTTCGACACGCTGATGTAAGGATCCCATGAATCGGGATACGTCGTCACGACGGCGTATTTTTCGTCACGCGGATCGAGCGGGTCGCGCCACGCGTCCAGCGGCGTCATGAGCGCGCCGTAGTCGCCGCGCGCGAGCGATTCCTCGAAAGCGGCGGCGTTTTCTATGAACGCGATGTGTTTCGGAAGGTCTACCGCGTCCATCCACGCTCCGCGCCTTTCGGAATACGGCGCGCTCGCCTGTCTCACGGGCACGGCGAGCGAGAGATACCCGATCCAAACGGCCTCCGCCAACCATATCGCCCATAACGCCCAGCCTCTGATCTCTATTCCACCGCTTCCCGAAGAGCCCGTCAGGGACCAGCCCGCTCCGTTTATTAGTCGCATCCATTCCCAGGCCTCGCGCGGATTCTCGAACAACAGACGAACCGTTTCGAATATTTCCGGCGCCTCGGACAATTTCGTAATGCCATACGCGGCGAGATAAAAAAACCAGTGGGAGACGTATGCGCAAACAAATACTATGATTCCGCATACCGCGGCGCATGGGACGTTTCTCACATGGAATGCCGAGATGCCCTTCGACACGGCAAATCCCAGCAAAAAACCCAACGCCCCGGCGAACAGGACATTGAGGTAAATGAGGGGAATTACCGAACTGATTATTCCGTACAACGCCCCGGCCGCCACCGCCAAAACGCAGCCCTCGAGCGTGGTCAGAATCACTCCGGACGGCGGGGCGACGCCCGAAGGTTTATAATATACGAGGTCCGGCCCGCTCATATCAACCTTCGCTTCGCTCGCCGCGGTGCGCGACGGCGTTTTTGGATTCCCCGAAATCGAGGTAGTTCTGCAGCAAAACCGCGGCCGCGACCTTATCGACCGCGCGTTTCCTCCCGGCGCGGGAGACGTTGGCCTCCAGCAGCGCCCGGTTTGCTATCACTGTGGTAAATCTTTCGTCCCACATGACGACCTCAACGCCCGGAAAACATGCCCTGAGCCTTTGAACCGTCTCTTCGGCATGCTTCGCCTCGGGGCCGTAACTGCCGTCCGTGCGGCGCGGCATACCCACGACTATTTTCGCGGCGCCGCGTTCGTCCAATATCTTCGAAAGGTCTTCCATCCAGCCGTCTTTTGCCCGCAATACCGACACCCCCTGTGCGAATATGCCCGTGGGATCGCTCGCGGCCACGCCTATCCTCACTGTTCCTATGTCAAGAGCTATTACGTTTCCGTTGTTCGATTGGTTCATTGATCTTTTGACTGCCCTTTCACGATTTTTTCAGCCGCTTCGAGAGCTTCCGCGAGGCGCGATATCCCGCTGCCTCCGCCCTGTCCCATCGACTGCTTTCCGCCTCCGCTACCGCCGATTATCGAGGAAATTTCCCGAACCAGGTTACCGGCGTGTACCCCGCGTTTTACGGCGAGATCCGACGCCATGCATATGAGCGACGCCGACGGGCCCTCAATGCCGGCCAAGAGCAGGACGGAATCCTTCTCCAGTTGTTTCAGCCTGTCCCCGATCCGGCGCAGCATGTCGCGCGACGCGCCATTGAAGCTGGCGGCGACCAGCAGAATATCGCCGATCCGCACGCCTTTTTTCAGGATTTCGCCGGCCGATGAGAGCATTTCCGACAGAGCCAGTTCCTGATTCCTGCGCAGCAGCGATTTGTTCTCCTCCTGAACGGCCTTGAGCTTGGCGACAGCAGTCTGGGAGTCGGTCTCCAAAGCCTCGCAGACCGCGCGCGCGAAATCAGCGTTATCCTGGCACACCACCAGAGCCGCGGCGCCTGCGACGGCCGTTATCCTCCGCACTCCGGCCCCTATGCTTTCGTCCCTCAGTATCTTGACGAGGCCGATCTGTCCCGTAGCTCTCACGTGAGTGCCGCCGCACAGTTCCGTCGAAAAGCCCTCCACGTCGAGGACGCGCACGACATCGCCGTATTTTTCCTCAAACAGCGCCTTGACTCCCAGTTTCCTGGCGTCTGCGTAATTCATCACTTGCGTAGTCACCGGTATATCCGCCAGCACTTGCGCGCATATCATCCGTTCGACGCCGTCCGTCTGTTCTTTCGTGAGGGGAGCGAAGTGGTTGTAGTCGAATCTCAGGAAATCGGGCGACACCAGGGAGCCGGCCTGCCGTATGTGAGGCCCCAGGACGCGGCAGAGCGCCTCATGCAGCAAGTGTGTCGCGGTGTGATGCCGCCTTACGGCGTCGCGCCTCTCACGGTCTATCACAGCCTCGACCGTCATGCCGACGGCCAGTTTCCCGGCCGCCACCCTGCCGGAGTGAATTATGAGGTCTCCGCTCGGGCGAGTCGTGTCGGATACATCAAAACGCGTCCCGCCGGAAGATAAAAATCCCTTATCACCGACCTGCCCGCCGCGCTCGGCGTAAAACGGCGTGCGCGAAAGCGCCACAAGCGCTTCCTCTCCCTCGCCGGCCTCACGCTTCAGCAAGCCATCCGCCACTATCGCCACGACCTCCGCGCTCACCCTGTCCGTGTCGTAGCCGTCGAACGGGGTAGCGCCGTATTTGTCGGCGAGTTCGGTGAAGACGTTTTTTGTTATCGACGCGGCCGCCTGTTTGCTCGACGCGCGCGCGCGCTCCCTCTGGCGCTCCATCTCCCTGTCGAAGTCGGCGCGCACGACCGAGACGCCGGTTTCGGCCGCGATCTCCTCGGTCAGTTCCAAGGGGAAACCGTATGTGTCGTAAAGCAGGAACGCCAATTCACCCGAGAAAGTGCCGGAGCCGGAACGTTTTATCTTGGCGATCTCGCCGTCGAGTATCTCGGTGCCCTGGGCGAGGGTATGCAGAAACCGTTCCTCCTCAAGGGAGACGATCTGTTCTATGGCGGATTTCTGCTCGATCAGTTCCCTGTATTCGCCGCCCATTATCCCGTTCACCACGGGCAACAGGCCGGCCAGAAAAGGACGCTCCACGCCGATTATCCTGCCGTATCGCACGCTTCGGCGTATCAGACGCCGCAGGACGTAGCCCGGCCCATCGTTCGACGGCAGTAAACCGTCCGCTATCATGAACGCGGACGCCCTCAAGTGATCGGAGATGACGCGCACAGACAGGTCGCCCTTCTCCGAATCCCCGTACTTTATCCCTGCCAGTTCGCACGCGCGATTGATCACCGGCCTGAAAAGATCCGTCTCAAAGTCGCCCTTTACGCGCTGAACCACGGACGAAAGACGTTCGAGCCCCATGCCGGTATCGATGTTTTGCTTCGGCAGCGGCGTCAAAATGCCGTTTTCGTCGCGCGAAAACTGCATGAACACCAGGTTCCATATTTCGAGATACCTGTCGCACGAGCATCCCACCCCGCAATCGGGTTTTCCGCAGGAGAACTCGGGCCCCTGGTCGTAGATCAGCTCCGAGCACGGCCCGCACGGGCCGGTAGGGCCTGCGGCCCAGAAGTTGTCGTCGTCCCCCAGGCGTATTATCCGCTCGTCTGGCAGGGCCACGAGAGATTTCCAGAAACCGTGAGCCTCGTCGTCGTCCAGATATATCGTGGCGTACATGCGGTCGGGGTCGAGCCCGACATGCTCCGTCAGGAAAGTCCACGCCCACGGGATTATCTCTTTTTTGAAATAATCGCCGAAACTGAAATTGCCCAGCATTTCGAAAAACGTGTGATGACGGGCGGTGCGCCCCACGTTTTCTATATCGTTCGTCCTGATGCATTTCTGGGAGGTGACCGCCCTCGTCACCTCAGGGGTGCGCAGCCCCAGAAAATATGGCTTGAACGGCACCATTCCGGCCACGGTAAACATGAGGGTGGGGTCGTCAGGGACGAGAGGAAAGCTGGGATATCTCCTGCACCCCTTCCCCTCGAAATAAGTCAGGAACATCTCGCGAAGCTCGTTCGCACTTCTTGGTTTCATCCTATCCACGCCCGACATCCCCACGCTTTCTCACGATACTTCCTTTATCCTTTTAAATATTATCACGAAACCGCCGTTCACGCCAAATTATCGCGGCTTCCCCGCAGGGTAAAGCGGCAAAAAATGGTGGTGAAGGATTCAAAAGAGATATATGATGAAGAAAGCCAACAATCACGAAGACAATTTCGTTGAATTACCTTTAAAATGTCGCCGCCCCATCGGAAAACCAAGCGCGAGTTTTATTTGCTATTCGCACCAAAGTCAACATAACCGGCACTTCAACCAGTACGCCAACGATAGTGGCAAGAGCGACGGGGGAAGACGCGCCAAACAGCGAAATTGCCACAGCCACGGCCAGTTCGAAAAAATTTGAAGCGCCGATCATCCCAGCCGGAGCGGCTATGTCATGGGACAGTTTCAAAACGCGGCTCGCGAGATAAGCAATAAAGAAAATCAAAAACGTCTGAATTATAAGCGGTATGGCAATCAGGAGAATGTGCAGGGGATTTTCCAAAATGACATTGCCCTGAAAGGAAAATATAATCACAAGCGTCAGCAATAAACCGATAATTGTGGTGTTCCCAAATTTCGGGATAAATTTGTTTTGAAAGTAATCCGCCCCTCGGCGTTTTATGACCGCATTGCGAGTAACCGCACCGCCTGCGAGCGGAATTACGACGAACAGGACAACGGATAAAATCAGCGTATCCCACGGAACAGAAACGCCGCCCACACCGAGAAGAAACGCCACAATCGGGGTGAACGCTACGAGGATTATCAAATCGTTCGTCGCTACTTGTACGACCGTATAAGCGGCGTTTCCTCCCGTTAGGTGGCTCCACACAAAAACCATCGCCGTACATGGCGCGGCGCCGAGCAGAACTGCCCCGGCAAGATAGTCTTTGGCAAGGTCCGGCGTGATGATATCCGTAAACACAACATAAAAAAACAGATTGGCAATGCCAAACATAGTGAACGGCTTTATCAGCCAGTTCGTGATCCAAGTGACAAAAAGTCCCTTCGGATTTCTCCCAATATATTTAATGCTTCGAAAATCCACTTTCAACATCATCGGGTAAATCATCACCCATATCAAAACCGCAATCGGCACGGATACGTTCGCGTACTCGAAACGTCCGAGAAACGCTGGAACAAACGGCAAGAATTTGCCAATCAGAATACCTGCCGCCATACAGAAGATCACCCATATGGTTAAGTAGCGTTCGAAGAAACCAATGCCTGTATTTGTTGAATTCTCCATATTATTATCATTTTCCTTTAACAACATTCATTTTTGGAACAACAGCAGTCCGTTTCCGTTCCATTGAACCATCCCGCGATTATGGCCGCAGCGCAACCCACGTTCGCATTGACGCTAATGGCTTCTTTCGGGCAGTTGAGCGCACAAGCTCCACACTCCATACAACCATCGAGGTCCTCAATTCGTGCCTTGCCGCCCTCGATATGGAAGACCCCGTGAGGACAAACGTCAACACATATTCCGCATCCGACACAAATTTCCGGGTTCAATCTGAGAGTCGTCACGCCCTTCAAATACGTATGTTTTGTCATGTTCTGCTCACCTCGTTAAATGTCGAGCCAGAATAAAAGCGCTACCCACGGCCAATGAAAGCACTATTGGCGGCAAAGCCGTTTTCAATTCTTTCGTGACGCCGGAAAAGGACGTGTAGGTCGAGGAACCGGTGAAACCCATCGCGATATACGCCGATAAAGCGGGTAAGGCAAGAAGGTACCCAGTCGCCAACAAACGGGAACCAACGTCAAACCATCCGTTCAACCAGACGATAAAAGCAGACCAGAGCAAGCCCATGAGCCAGCCTTTCCAAGAGAAAGCTCTTCCCGGGATGATCGGAAGCAAAAGAGGCGTGATGGTTGTTCCCATTAATACCGCTCCGAAATACGCGAGAAAATCAGGCAACTCGAACGGCCGAACGGCAAAAAGATTGATTAGAAACAAAACGCCGAACAAAGTCAGGGATTTCTTTGCCGCCCGCACAATTTCTACCGGCGTCAAAACCAGTCTGTCGCGCGTGGTAAACTCGACTGTCCTCATCGCTTCCGTCGCGCGATTCCCTGCTCTCAGATATTCCTTGATGTCCATTGCCCTGACCGGCCCATACAAAACGGAAAATCCGGAGCGTTTTTTCACTTCTTGCGCGCATACTCCGGTAGCCCCAAGCTGAGGCAGTATCAAAGTTCTATGCGAAACAACCTCGGAGAGACTGGTTTCTTGAATACGTTTCACAAGTTCGTCAGTGCCGAAAGTACCTTTTCCAGCCGCACACCACACATTAACGCCCTTCGTATCAAGTATCAGAAGCCAACCATTGAATCCGGCAAGCTCTTTACGAAGCTGATCGAATGTCAGTTTGTAGCTGGCGCTTACAAGCACAGGGGACATGTCGTTTGGAAACCCCACAGAATAAAGTCCTGGTGTGGTTTTGTAGCTCATCCTTCCGATTCCCCAACGAACTTTCCACGCTCCTAACATATCCTTGAACGTCAAGCTGGTCGAAACGCTTTCTATCGCATTTTTTGGGCCTGACGCACAACAACATGCTTTCTCTAATCTATCGCAGCATTGGAGGCGATTCACTCGCAACACCCCTTGTAAACGGTCTCATCTTCGGTAACCTCTGTAATTTTCCGCAACAAATCGATAGCATATTCGCTTCCGTCTTCGCTTATCGAGTAATACGTCCATTTACCTTCGTCGCGTGACACGACAACACCGCTTTTACAAAGAATTTTCATGTGGTGCGACAATGTTGGCTGTGATATATCCAATGTTTCAAGCAATACACAAGCGCATTTTTCGCCGCTTTGAAGCATTTCCAAGATCATAAGGCGATTTTTATCACAAAAAGCCTTGAATATTGTCACTTTATCGAGGTAGCAATTTTTCAAAAACATCAACCCGTCCAGTTGTTATATCGAAAAATATCAATGTGATATTATGCGCATCATATAGATGAATGTCAATATATCAATTTCCCCGTGGGATTCGTGCGGTATCCAACGACAGTGTGCTCAACTACTGGCTTTACAGATGACCAACAGATCGGCTCATATACAAAATGCGCGGGGCGGAGATTTCTCCGCCCCGGTCGCTGATATTAAAGACATTTGCCGTTTAGGAAGGCTGGCGCGCACAGGTTTAAATCCGCACCCTTCAGGCTCCTAACAATAAATCGGCCTTCTTAAAATTCCCTGCGTTCCTTGATACGGGCCGCTTTGCCGCTGAGCTTGCGGAGGTAATAGAGTTTGGCCCGTTTCACCTTGCCCAGCCTCGTCACCTCTATCCTGTCGATGCTCGGGCAGTGGACGGGGAAAATCCTCTCCACCCCGACCCCGCCGGACATCTTGCGCACTATGAAATTCTCGCGCAGGCCGCCGTGGGCGCGCCCTATGACGACGCCCTCGAACACCTGTATCCTCTCGCGGTTGCCCTCTTTTACCTTTACGTGGACTTTCACCGTATCTCCGGCGCGGAATTCCGGCACGCCGTCTTCCTTTCGGAAATTCTTTTCGACCAAAGCCATTCTCGGATCAATCATCTCTTTATCCGCTCCCTTCCAATAATCATCTGAAACCGAAAAATCTGTCAAGCGTAATGCTGACCGCGCTTCTCACCGAGAGGTGGTTATACCCCTGCCCCCCCGATATCGGCGACATCACGGCATCCGCCGAGTCGAGCGTCTCCTCGCAGAGGCCCGAGCCCGTACCGAACACCAAGACCACGGGACGGGCGGCAAGCAACGCCGTCTCCTTCAACGTAAGCCAGCTCAACGAACCCGCGCGCTCGCGGGCCGTAGTGGCTATGATGAACGGCGGGCGGCCTTCTTTCTCTTTTATCCAATCAAGCGCCCTCGAAACGGAGGACACCGTCTTAATTCCCCTCATGGCATCGGCCCTGTCCGGGTTGAATTCAGCCCCGTAACCCGTTATCCAGTGAGAGGCCACTTCACTTATCAATTTCCTCTGGGACTCAAGAGGCGTCACGATGATGAATTTACGCACGCCGTAGGTGCGGCAGGCGCGGGCGATGTCGTGCAGATCCATGCCCGTTACCGCCGTCGTCGATTCGCATCCGTTCCTGTCGAGAACGGGATGGTGCAGCTCCAGAACGTACACGCCGCACTCCAGATAAGGCATAATACCCGCTTTGGCAAGTAATTCCGGCCTTCTCGAAACGGTCCTTCCGGCGGCCTCGCGGCGCCTGTAACGGTTTATCGCAGCGTGATGCCCCCCCAGCAAGGTTTCCGGCACTCTGTCACCGCCCCAGTCTTCGGGCCTCGTGTAATGGGGATTATCCAACATGCCCGAAAAAAACGAGTCCTCCTTCACGGAATCGAACGATCCCACCACTCCGGGCACGAGGCGCGCGATCGCGTCTATCATTGCGAGAGACGGCAGCTCGCCTCCGGTGATCACAAAATCGCCGATGGATATCTCCATATCGACGCTCCTGCGCACAAATCTCTCGTCAACGCCCTCGTAATGCCCGCACACGAACACGAGACGCTTGCGCGCCGCGATGCCGCGCAGGTCCTCGGCCAGTTCCTGGCAGAACGGTCTGCCCTGAGGACTGGGGTAGACAACGTACCGGTCTTCCCCGGCCGCCGCGGATTCCACCGCCGCATCAAGGGGAGCCGCCATCAGCACCATGCCGCCCCCGCCGTAACTATAATCGTCTATCTGCCTGTACGCGCCGCCGGCGAAATCGCGCAAGTCCACCAACGATACGTCGAGCAGGCCATGTTCTATCCCTCTCCCCAACACACTCGACGAGAGATAGCTTCTCACGGTATCGGGGAAAGCGGTGACCACGGATATCCGGGGGACAGGAAGATCCGTTTCGTTCAGTCCCATAAACCCTCCAGCAATTTTATCCGCATCGTTCCATGTTCGAGCGATATGCCGCGGACAACGTCCCGTATGGCCGGGATCAGCCTGAGTGCCCCATCATCGGTTCTGACCTGATAGACATCGTTGCTGCCTGTATTCATTATTTCCTCTATGCTGCCAAGGTGCGCCCCGCTCTCGTCGTCGATCACATTGAGCCCGACGAGCGAGTCTATCCAATATTCCCCCTCCGGCAATTCGACACGTTCCTCGGGGGGGATGGTGATCTTCCAGCCCTTGATGGCTTCCGCCGCGCCGCGGTCACTGATGCCTTCCGCAGATATCAGCAACTGCCCCTTGCCGGAATGGTGTTTCACGCCCGTTATTTTCAGGGACAGGGGCGCTTTGCCTGGGTACTCCGCCCACAATGCCTCCATATCGAAAAAACGCTCCGGGTAGTCCGTCGTCGGCACGAGGCGCAGAACGCCTCCCACTCCGTGAGCGCCCGCGATATACCCTATTTGCACCCTTTTTTCCCCGATGTCAGGAGAGGTCGACATCCACTTTCTCGCCAGGTTTTACGGAAGCCGCCTTCGCGACCAGCCTTATCGCGTTTATCGTGGCTCCGTGTTTTCCTATCACGCGCCCGATATCATCCTGAGCCGTGGATATCGTCACCATCGCGGCCCCGGAGCCGCTGCGTTCCGTCGTGACTTTGACCTCGTCCGGCCGGTTCACGAGCCTTCGGACGATGTATTCCACAATAGAGCCGTAATCCGGCATGGAACTCTATTCTCCGGTCTCTGTTTCGGGTCCGCCCGACGATTTTCCGCCGCCCTGTTTGGCGCTCAGAAACTTGTCCAGCACCCCGGTCTTGCGCAAAAGCGCACGCGCGGTATCCGACGGAAGCGCTCCCTTTGAGAGCCAATGAATGGCGCGTTCCTCCTCGACCTTGATATCGGCCGGATCGGTCATCGGATTGTAAGTGCCGAGCAATTCGATGAAACGCCCATCTCGGGGCGATCGCGAATCCGCCACCACCAAACGGTAAAACGGAGCCTTTTTCTTCCCATGACGCGCCAGACGAATTCTCACTGCCATGTCACACACACACCTCCTATAATTATTTTCCCCTGAACAGGTTTTTCATCATTCCGGGCATTTTGAAGGATTTCGCCCCCAAACGCCCCATTTTGCCCAACGACCGCATCATATCCTTCATCTGATCGTACTGTGCCAGCACCTGGTTCACCTGCTGCACGCTGGTCCCCGATCCCTGCGCGATGCGGCGTCTTCTGCCGCCTTTGATTATCTCGGGAGACCTGCGTTCCTTCAAGGTCATCGACTGAATTATCGCCTCGGTGTACTTGAGGCGCGACATGTCGAGTTCCGCGTTCTTCAATTCTTTCATGCCGCCAATCCCCGGCAGCATCTCCAGCACCTTGTCGAGCGGGCCGAGTTTTTTCATCTGCTGTAGCTGAGCCAGCATGTCCTCGAGCGTGAAGCGGTTTTTCTTGAGGCTGTCGGCCATGCGGTCCATATCATCGAGGGAGGACGAGCGCTCTATTTTCTCCATGAGGCCAGCCATATCGCCCATGCCCATTATCCGCGAGGCTATGCGCGAGGCGTCGAACTGCTCCAGGTCTTCCGCGCGTTCCCCCATGCCGGAGAGTTTTATCGAAATGCCCGTGGCCGCCTTTATGGCGAGCGCCGGACCGCCGCGCGCGTCGCCGTCGAGTTTGGTCAGCACGACGCCGGTGAGCCCGAGCTTGTCATTGAATACCCCCGACACGTCAACCGCCTGCTGTCCCGTCATGGAATCGACCACCAGCAGTATCTCGAACGGCGGCACAGCCGCCTTCATGGCGTCGAGTTCCGCCATGAGTTCGTCGTCGAGCTGAAGGCGGCCGGCCGTGTCGAGCAATATCAGGTCGCAGAGATGATTTTCAGCGTAAACGAGCGATTTTTTTGCCACCGCGCACGGGTCGGTCTCCCCGGCCTCGGGCCCGAAGAACGCTATGCCGGCGTTCTCAGCCAGCACGCGAAGCTGATCGGCCGCGGCGGGACGGCGAAGGTCGCAGGCGACGACCAGCGGTTTGTGAGATTTCGACATCCTGAGCGCTATCTTGACGGCGGTCGTTGTCTTGCCCGAACCCTGAAGCCCCACCAGCATATAGACTGTCGGAGGTTTTGGGGATATGGTCAGAGGCGATGGGGACGCGCCCATTATCCGGATGAGTTCTTCGTACACTATCGTCGCGACTTGCTGCGCCGGTGTTATCGAGCCCAAGACGTCGGCGCCCGTCGCGCGCTTCGACGTCGCCTCGACGAGTTCCTTCACCACTTTATAATTAACGTCGGCCTCCAGGAGCGCCCGGCGAATTTCGCGCATGGCTGCCGCGATGTCCTCGGCCGACAGTTTGCCTTTCCCGCGCAGAGCCGCAAACACCCCGTCGAAACGCTGTTTCAGCGATTCAAACATTTTCCCCCTCCTCATACCGAAGCGCGGCGATTTTTTCCATAAACCTCGCGGGCAGCGCGGCCTCTTCCTCGCGTATCGCGGCGAGCAGCGCGTCGTGAGATTTCCTCAGTTTCACGAGGCCCAGGCGGCGCTCCATATCCTCGAGCCTGTCGCGCGATCTTTTGACCAAATCATAGGCTCCCTGGCGCGTCATCCCCATCCGCGCGCCCATCTCCGTCACCGTGAGGTCTTCCGCCAGCAACACCGCGCAAGCACCGCGCTGTTTTTCGGTGAGTATGTCCGAGTAGGCGTCCAGCAACTCCCCGAATCGAACCCGCTCAAACAATACCGTATCGAAATTCGCGTCATCGTCTTTCATCCCACCACTCCAAGCGCGGATTATAAAGCCAGCGCACAGTGCCGTCAAGTATATTTATTGACGGGTTATTATGCTATTATTCCCAGAACAATTAACGCATTATAATGTTTGCGCCGCCGCTCATTCCATATTATAATTCAAAAAAATTCTTTACGGAGGGGTTGTAATGTCTCAAAACCGCAGGAACGGCATAAAGACGGAGCCAGAAGGTAATACATTGCTCGAAAAATCACGCTAAGGAACTAAGGAGAATAAATAATGCAGAAGGATGCGAAAATTTATGTCGCCGGGCACGGCGGAATGGTCGGCGCCGCGATAGCGCGTAACCTCAAAGCAAAAGGATACGCAAACATTATCGGGAGGCGTTCCGCGGAATTGGACTTGACACGTCAATCTGAGGTCGAAAAGTTTTTCAGCGATGAAAAACCGGAATATGTCTTTCTGGCCTCGGCAAAAGTCGGGGGAATACACACGAATAATATTCACCCTGCGGAATTTCTGTATATCAACGCCGCGCTGGAAATGAACGTTATTCATTCGGCATATCTGAATAATGTAAAGAAACTTCTCTTTACAGGGGCGGGTTGTGTGTATCCGAGAGAGAGCCCGCAACCGATCCGGGAGGAATATCTGATGACCGGACCATTTGAAAAAACTAACGAGGCTTACGCTATCGCTAAACTTGCGGGATTAAAAATGTGCGAATATTATAACCGTCAATATGGAACGAATTACATCTCTTGTATGCCGATTAACCTGTACGGCGTGGGAGATAACTTTCATCTTGAAAACTCGCACGTTGTCCCTGCGCTGATCAGAAAAGTATGCGAGGCAAAGGAGCGCGGCGACAAACAGGTTGTCATCTGGGGAACAGGTACCGCTTTACGCGAGTTTATGCATGTGGACGACATGGCGGACGCCTGCGTGTTTCTCATGGAAAACTACATCTCCAACGAGACGATCAACATCGGCACGGGGGAAGAAATGTCTATTATTGAGTTGGTCAAAATGATCGCGCGCATCGCGGAATTTGACGGTGAAATTGTTACCGACCCGTCAAAACCCGACGGAATGCCGCGCCGTATTGTCGACAGCTCCAAACTGTTCTCTCTCGGCTGGCGGCCAAAGATACGACTCGAGGATGGATTGCGCCGCACATATGAAGACTATCTGAAAAATAGGAAAGCATACAGGCAATGATAATTACACAGACCCCGTTACGCATATCGTTTTTCGGAGGCGCCATGAATATGTGCATGGCGGAAGCGTTTGATACCGCCACGCACATATTGGGTGTGATAGGGCTGAAGGATATTCAATGCTGATACAACTTCTCGAACCCAATTTCAACCATCATGATGAACGCGGCAGTTTGACACAATTGGTGCGCGAAGGTTACACGCAAATCAACGTGGTTGCCTCTGTTGCCGGTGCGGAACGAGGAAGGCATTATCATAAAAAAAACGCGGAAGCCTTTTTCGTGATAGCCGGCAAATTTTCGCTGACGGTTTCCAAGGGTGATATCAAAGAATCATACGATTTTTGCGCAGGAGATATGTTTTGCGTTCCGCCTCATGTATCGCACAGTTTTTACTTCAGGGAATATACGCTTCTTGTCGGTATGTATTCTCAAGGTGTGGAAAACGTTGACGGTACGAAAGACATCCACACTGATTCACCCGATTTCACGCAAGAAACGGAGGACATATGATCGCGACGCAATCGCCGTTCCGCATCTCATTTTTCGGAGGCGGCACTGACTATAAGCCATTTTTTGAGGAACACGGCGGAAGCGTGCTTTCCACGACATTTGACAAGTACGCGTACGTCACACTGCGCCGATGCCCGCCGTTTTTCGATTATCATACGCAAGTCCGCTATTCTAAAACGGAGAGCGTTCGCAGGACGGAGGAAATCGAGCATCCCCTGGTGCGTAACTGTATGTTGCACATGGGGGCGCACAACCTAAGCATATCCTACGACGCGGATTTGCCAGCGCGCACGGGGCTGGGCACTTCTTCTTCCTTCGCGGTGGGATTGTTGCAGGCGATGTACACGATGCGGGGCAAATATGTCGGCAAACAGAAGCTGGCGGAAGAGGCGATCTATGTGGAGCGCGAACTTTGCGCGGAGAGCGGCGGCTGGCAGGATCAAGTCGCGGCGGCATTCGGAGGGTTTAACCGCATTGATTTTGACGCTTCCGGCTTTCACGTTCGGCCTGTGATCGTCGCGCCGAAACGCCGCGCAGAGCTTGATCGGCGCCTAATGATGTTTTTCACGGGCATTTCTCGCATATCAGCCAAAGTAGCCGAGGCGCAATCCGCGGCGATCAAAGATAAGACAGCGGAACTGCTCGAGATGAAACGTCTTGTGGACGACGCGGAACGAATACTCGTTTCCGGCGGCGATCTCGATGATTTCGGCAGATTGCTGGACTGTACCTGGCGGTTGAAACGCGGATTGACAAAGGAAATCTCCACGGATTATATTGATGACATATACAAAAACGCCAGGGACAACGGAGCGATAGGCGGAAAACTGACGGGTGCGGGAGGCGGCGGTTTTATGGTGTTGTTTGCCGAACCGGAGGCTCATGGCAGAATCCGCGCAGCTTTGGAGAATCTGGTATATGTGCCGTTTTCCTTTGAAAACGACGGCAGTAAGATTATTCACTATGCGCCCGAAGAATATGACGAAACCGAGGTGTTCCGATGAAAGCTTTGATTACAGGAATGACCGGAATGGTTGGCTCGCATATGGCCGACTATCTGCTCGCCAACACGGACTGGGAAATTTACGGTGTTCAGAGGTGGCGCAGCGCCTTCGACAACATCGCGCATTTATCAGACAGGATAAACAGGGGTGACAGAGTCTTTGTGCGTTACGGCGATTTGAACGATCAGACATCGCTGATTGCCGTTCTCGCGGAAGTCAAACCGGATTATATATTCCACCTGGCGGCGCAGAGCTATCCGCAGACTAGCTTCACGATTCCAATCGACACGCTGAACACAAACGTTCTGGGCACGGCGCGGCTGCTTGAAAGCGTGAGGTTTTTGAAGCAAGACCCCATTATCCATGTCTGCGCGTCGTCGGAGGTGTTCGGACGGGTTCCGGCGGACAAGCTGCCGATCGACGAGGAATGTACGTTCCATCCCGCGTCGCCTTACGCGATCTCAAAGGTCGGAACCGATCTGCTGGGACGCTATTACGCCGAGGCTTACGGCATGACGGTGATGACGACCCGCATGTTCACGCATACGGGGCCGCGGCGCGGCGACGTGTTCCACGAATCCACGTTCGCGAAACAGATCGCGATGATCGAAGCGGATTTGATACCGCCTGTCGTCAAAGTTGGCAATCTGGATTCGCTCCGCACTTACGCCGATGTCCGTGACGCGGTGAGGGCATATTACATGCTCGTTACGGTGAATCCGATTGCGGGCGAATACTACAATATCGGCGGAACCCATACCTGCAAGGTCGGCGACACGCTAAACACCCTGCTGTCGCTCTCTGTGAGAAGCGATATCGAAACCGAAACCGACCCTGAACGTCTGCGTCCGATTGACGCTGACCTTCAGGTTCCCAACACGGCGAAGTTTACCGCTCACACGGGATGGAGATCCGAAATTCCCTACGAGCGGACGATGAAAGACCTGCTCGACTACTGGCGCGGTCGTGTGAAGCGCGAAGGCGTTCAGCTCACGAGATAGGGAGGAGTAAATGGCGAATACGGACGAACTCGTCGCGCGTTATCCGGCTCTCGCGGTTTGCCGCAATGATATACAAGCCGCGTATGAACTGTTGGTAAAATGCTTCTCAGGCGGCGGCAGATTGTATATATGCGGTAACGGAGGCAGCGCGGCGGACGCCTTGCATATTGCCGGCGAACTTGTAAAATCGTTCGTGCTTAAACGCGAACTCGACGAGGATTTTCGCAAACGAGCCGGCAGCGGCGAGCTGCTCGGCAATCTGCAGGGCGCGCTTCCAGCGTATGCGCTGACGGAGAATATCGCGCTGGCGACGGCGTTCGCAAACGACGTCAGCGCAGAGTACGTTTTCGCGCAGCAAGTCTACGCTTATGCCCGCGAGGGCAACTGTGTCCTGTGCATCAGCACGTCCGGCAACTCCCATAATATCATACACGCGATTGAAGCCGCCAAGGGACGCGCGGCATGTACAATAGGGCTGACCGGAAAGAACGGCGGTAAAATGAAAGCCATGTGCGATTGCTGCGTCTGCGTCCCCGAAACGGAAACATACAAAATCCAGGAACTGCATTTGCCCGTATACCACAACATTTGCCTCATGTTGGAGGAATATTTCTTCGGTGAGGTCAACTTATAACTCATATCCGGCATTTCGCAAAAAAATATTTTGGATTTGGGAAATACAACACAAAATACGATTTTTCTTGACAGAACCGTCTGGCGTTGATACGATATATGTTGCGCTTCTTGGCGGGAGGTATTGTGTCCGGCCGGGTGGTTTTGTGTGACTTTCCGCGTGACGTTGCGTCATAGCGAAAAATTTTTTAAGTACTTTTAAGTACGAGGGAGGGGAAAATTTGCCAAGTATCGCACAACTCATAAGACATGGCAGACACGACAAGAGGACGCGCCTCACGGCGCCGGCATTGCAGGAGAACCCGCAGCGCCGGGGGGTGTGTACGCGCGTTTACACGGTTACGCCCAAGAAGCCGAACTCGGCTCTCCGCAAGGTGGCCCGTGTCCGTCTCACCAATGGTATCGAGGTTACCGCCTATATCCCGGGGGTGGGGCACAATCTTCAGGAGCACTCGGTCGTTCTGGTGCGGGGCGGACGCGTGAAGGACCTTCCGGGCGTCCGTTATCACATAATCAGGGGAACATTGGACTGCGGCGGCGTCGAGAATCGCAAAAAGAGCCGCTCGAAATACGGCGCGCGCACGCCAAAGAAATAGGAGAGGAGATTATCTATGCCGCGTAAAGGGCATGTCAAAATCAGGATTACGCCTCCCGATGCGGTTTACTCCAACGCTTCGATAGCCAAGTTCATCAATTGTCTGATGCTCGACGGCAAAAA
>JAISXR010000197.1 GCA_031270375.1 Synergistaceae bacterium
CCGAAGATCATGATAGGCCGCCTGAGCGTCTCGCAGCGCCAGATGGTCGAAATAGCGAAGGCCGTCTCCTACAACGCCAAAATTCTCGTCCTCGACGAGCCGACCAGCTCCCTCACCAACGACGAGGTGGAACATCTGTTCAGGATAATAAACAAGCTCCGCTCGAACGGAGTGGGAATAATTTATATATCGCACAGGATGGAAGAGATACTCAATATTTCGGACGAAGTGACCATAATGCGTGACGGCCGATGGATCGGTACCGAAGCGGCGTCCGGCCTCACGGTCGACAAGATAATAAAAATGATGGTGGGGCGCGATCTCACGCAGCGTTTCCCCCAAAAAACCAACGAACCGGGCGAAGAACTGCTGGAGGTGGAGGGGCTCACCGGCATGTACATGCCGACATGCCGGGACGTCAGTTTCACCCTGAGACGGGGCGAGATACTGGGCGTGGCGGGGTTGGTCGGAAGCCGCCGCACCGAGTTGCTCGAGACCATTTTCGGCATCGCCCACCACGCGAGCGGCGTCATCCGTAAGGAGGGCAGGCGCGTCGTCAATAAAAACTCGGCCGACGCGATCAAAAACGGATTCGCGATGCTCACCGAGGAACGGCGGGCCACCGGCATATTCTCGATGCTTGACGTTACGTTCAACTCGGTGATAGCCAACGTCAAAAGCTACGTCGCGCACGGCCTGCTCGACGGAAGCAGGATGCACGGCGACACCAAATGGGTCATCGACAGCCTGAAGGTCAAGACGCCGTCGCAAAAGACCCACATCCGCGACCTTTCCGGGGGGAACCAGCAAAAGGTGATAATAGGGCGGTGGCTGCTCACCAACCCCGAAGTGCTTCTTCTCGACGAGCCAACGAGGGGCATCGACGTCGGGGCGAAGGCGGAAATATATCAACTGATAATAAATCTGGCGGCGGAGGGCAAGGGTATCATCATGGTTTCCTCGGAAATGTCCGAATTGCTCGGCATATCCGACAGGATAGCCGTGATGTCGGGAGGCCGTCTCGCCGGTATACTCGACGCCGCGGACGCCACCCAGGAAGAAATAATGCGACTCGCCGCTTTATACGTTTAATCAGGGGGGAATATTCGAAATGGCCGGCACCGAAAGCGTCAAATGGAAGGAATGGCTCCTCGACTACTCTCTCTACGTCATCTTGGGCGTGCTCATAATCGCCGTCGTGATCAAGGAGCCAAGCTTCCTGTCGTTCAACAACTTCAGCAAGATATTGGCTCAGGCCTCGACCAGGGGCATACTCGCCTTGGGCGTGGCGGGGATGATCGTATACACCGGAACCGACCTCTCCGCTGGGCGGATTTTGGGATGCGCCGCCGCGATATCGGCGTCACTGCTGCAAAGCGTCACTTACGCGTCGAGGATGTACCCGAACATCACGGAACCCATACCCATGATCGTCCCCCTGATTCTGGCGATAATAGTGAGTATGATATTTTGCTGCGTCAACGCCTTCGGCATAGCGATACTGAAAATGCACGCGTTCATCATATCGCTCGGCACGCAGCTCATAGCTTACGGCGCGCTGTGCCTTTACATCGACAGCCAGAAAAACGGCGCACAGCCGCTGGCGAGTCTCGATCCGCGTTATATCAACGTCGTGAACGGCTATTTCGACCTCGGCTTTATGCATCTGCCATATCTCGTGATATACCTCGCCATTTGCTCGGCATTCATGTGGGTCATCTGGAACAAGACCACGACGGGCAAGAACATGTTCGCCATAGGCGGCAACCCTGAAGCCGCGGCCGTCTCCGGGGTCAACGTCACCAAAAATATCTTCTGCGTCTATCTGATAGCCGGCGTGCTGTACGGTATAGCGGCATTTCTCGAAGCGGGCCGTGTCCAGAGCGTCACAACGGCTACCGGCCTCAACTACGAACTCGACGCAATAAGCGGGTGCGTCATAGGCGGTGTGTCCTTCACGGGCGGCGTCGGCACCATACCGGGCGTTTTGCTCGGTGTCATCATACTCCAAGTGATAAACTACAGTCTTTACTATCTCAACGTCAACGCGTATTATCAGTACATCATCAAGGGGCTTATAATAATAGTAGCCGTTGCCATTGATGTCCGCAAGTACATAGCGAAAAAATGATATGCCCGGGGAAGAACGTGAAAAATTAAAGGACCGCGCCAGGGGAATAATGCGCAATCCGTACGAGCACATCAATGTTTCGCTGCGCACGCTCGATATCGTCATCGCCGTTTGTTCGGCCGCGATAATCGTTTTATCGCTGTTCGGGATATTTGGTGGACGATAAAAGATATTCCTTGAGTTTTCTTATAACTTCCACAGCGTCTATCGGCTTTCCAAGGTGACCGTTCATGCCGGCCGCCTTGCAGCGTTCGATGTCCTCCCTGAACACGTTCGCCGTCATGGCCACTATCGGAATCGCCGCAGCGTTTTCGCGTCCCGACGCCCTTATTCTGCGCGTAGCCTCGTATCCATCCATCTCCGGCATGTGAATGTCCATTAGAATCATGTCGTACCGATCAGGTGCCGCGGTGAACATGTCCAGGGTTTCCCGTCCGTCGTGCGCGAAATCAATGTCTATTTCGGTATGCTCGACGAGAGATGAAAAGACCTCGCAGTTTATCTCCACATCCTCTGCGAGCAATATCCTCTTTCCCCGAAAAATGCCGTCGTCCGATTCGGGATTTATGATTTCTTCGGGCGCCGCCGCTCCGTTCACGCCTCCATCGAGGGCGTTTACCTCGAATATGAAAGCGGCACCCTTTCCAAATTCGGATTCCACCCATATGCGGCCGCCCATCAGTTCCACGATGTGCTTCGATATCACGAGACCGAGCCCGGTGCCGCCGAATTTGCGCGAGATACTGCCGTCCGCCTGCTCGAAGGATTTGAAAAGTTTGGGCATCTGTTCTTCGGATATTCCTATGCCGTTATCCGACACGACGACCCTGATTCTGCAAATGTCCCCGTCAAAAACCGAGACGGCGGCCAGGATAGAGATTGCCCCGCCTTCGGGGGTGAATTTGACGGCGTTGGAGAGCAAATTCGTGATCACCTGTGCGAGCCGCTGTTCGTCCGAAATGATGATCTCGGGAATATCGTCGCCGACCATGACGGAGAGCGTCTGTTTTTTTTCGTCCACGCGGAAATTGATGACGCCGGCCACGCGCTTCAGCATGTCCCTGAAGCTGAACGCCTCTTCGGACAGCTCGAATTTTCCAGACTCTATCTTCGACATGTCCAGTATGTCATTGATGACCCCCAGGAGGTGACGCGACGCCTCGCCTATTTTTTCGAGGCAGTATTCTTTGCGGTCGGGATCATCGGAATCAAGGGCAATGTTCGTCATGCCGATAATCGCGTTCATCGGTGTGCGCATCTCGTGGCTCATACGCGAGAGAAAGTCGGATTTGGCCTTTGTCGACTGTTCCGCGAGTTCGCGCGCCTTCTCGGCGTCGCGCCGCGCCCTCGATATCTCGGTGGTGTCTAAGAAAAATACGATTGTCCCCTCCGCCTGCCCGTTTTCCTCGAACATGGGGATGATCTCCATTATGTAATGGCGCAAATCCCCGTTTTGACCGAAATCTATATCCTGTTCGGCTTCGACGGTCTTGCGGGCCGAGAGGGAGATTTTGAACAAACGGCCGGCGCGCTCCAGAAATTCGTCGTCCGCGACCGGCGACAGCAGTTCCATGTAAGTTTTCCCCACTGCCATTCCCAATGCCGGAATATTGGAATTCCTGATGTACGATTCGCTGGCGAAGACGAGTTTTCCCTCCGCGTCGAAGAACAGTATCAGGTCGGGACAGTTGGACAAAAGCATATTCATATAACGGTCGAGCCGCGTTTTTTCGGCCGATATCATCAGGTTGAGGTTTTCCTTCGCCTCAGCGCTTATCCTGTTGCGCTCGTTGATTGTCTGCTCGTATTTCAGCTCGCGGGACAGCTTTTTATTCTCGCTGACAAGGCGTTTATTTTCCCGCCGCAGCTCCAGCAGTTCCTCCAATTCGTCAGGCAGAGTTTCGTCCGGCAATTACCACACCTCCGGGCGCGTTCCCGGTTTGAAACTACAGTCTGCAAAGAATAAAAGTGTCATTGTGATTCCTGTTGGTGAGCGTGCTTCCGTTGCCACCTCCCTTTTGTCCGACCGGGCACATTTCGCCGCCCGAGTAGACGAACATGAACGGTATTTCGTTTCCCCCCATAAATTCCCTCACGAGGTCCATCTCGGCGGCTGGTTTGTGGCCGAGGGCGAAATAGCGCCCCACGCACGAAAACATCAGGAAACAGGCGCCGCCGCCTCGCGCGGCCACGTCGGACAGTGCCGCGCGCGTAGTCGACAGCACCTCGTCCGCGTCGATGTGCCCGACCGATATCGTCGCGCCTTCCGGTATATCCCCTCCGCACACGGCCTCCCCCTCGGGAGTGAGAGCGAACATCACGCGGACTACGGGCAGCGTGCCGTCGTTGTAGTCGACCACGAAGGGAAACGAGTTTATGCCGATAATGCTTCCGTCGGTATTTTTTTTCAGCCCCAGCTTCACCAGATAATCGGCGACGGGAGACCCGTTTACCGTGCTCACCATGTTCCCGGCGGAGCCGGTGATCACCGCCTTTTCGGCCGATACGCGCTCGGAAGGCACGGAAGCCGTGAAAAATTCAGGCTTCACACTGCCGCCGATCAGGAGAAACGCGCAGCGGTCGGCATACGCCTCTCCTTCGCATATCACGGCGGCGCTGCTATAGTCGCTGGTGTTATCCACTGTCAGCATTCCGAAGTTCGGAACGCCTCCCGATATCCTCGAAAAAGCGTCGACGTAAAAATCCCCGCTTGCGTTGACGTGAAGCGGCGCGAAAGTGACCATTAGCGCCGGCCTGACGGATAATTCGCGCGACGCTTCCCCGTAGGCGGCGGCGAGAGGCGCTTCATCCGCCGCGGTCATCGGTTCCGTGACGGCCGTGGCAAACTCGGCGTCATCGCTCGTCAGCACGATCAGCGAGAGGGTCATCCTGCCTTCCGAATCGCGGATCACGCTACCCAGCGTGGTCGTTCCGATAACGCCGAACGGCAGCGCCGCGCAAAGTTTTTTGACGACCCCCGAATCGACGAAATCGCTGTAACAGGCGAGCAATCCGACGGTGTTTTCGCGTAACCGCGACATGTCTCCCAACTGTTCCATAATCTCGGCGACGGCTGTTTCCACGTCATCAACTTCAGCGGTGTAAGCGGTGTAAGCCTTTATCATTGCGTAACTCCCCTTCCGTTCATTTCCAAAGCGGTTTCGGATACACCTCACGCGCGTGCAGGTCCGCCACCGCCTTCATCACGCCGGGTCTGTCCTCCTTGTATGTAATCCCGTGCCACGTGTCCGGGCTCTCCAGCACCCTGACGTCGCAACCGCCCGCTCGAAGTTGGTTTCCGATCTCACTCGGAAGCAGATATTCGCATTTTAGCGGGTTCAATGGCAGATTGGCATTGAGGAAAGGTGGAAAATCGCGTTCCGCCACTTCAAAAAATTCGTCGCTGAGCCCCCAGAAATTCATCGACACGAGCGTGCCGGGAGGAATCGCGTTCCAAGTGGCTCCCATGTCCTCGGAATAGCGCGCGGCGCGTCCGTGTTTCTCGACCAACGTGCGCTCCACGATACTCACGAGATAACCGTTTTCGTCCTCCTCACATATTCCGCGCGCTACGGAGCCGCTGTCGGTCACGGTATTCTCTATTCTGTAGCCGACCATCGCGTAATGCGATTTCCCGTCGTGAGGGTGCGGGGCCGAAAGCCATTCGTAAATGGTCCGATACGCGGACGCGCCGTAAAAATCGTCGGCATTGATCACGGCAAAGGGACCTTCCCCCAAAACCGATCTCGCCGACAAAAGTGCCTGCGTGGTTCCCCAGGGTTTCGTCCTGCCTTCGGGCAGTAAATATCCCGCGGGTATGGCGTTTATATCCTGATAGGCATACTTGATGGCAGCGTATTTTTTTATTCTGCCGCCGATGACCTCCATGAAATCATCGTGCATCTCACGGGTGATTATGAACACGACACTCTCGAACCCGGCTTTGATGGCGTCGTAAATTGAATAGTCGATAATCAGCTCGCCATGTTCTCCCACGGGGTCTATCTGTTTCAAACCCCCGTACCTGCTTCCCAGCCCGGCCGCCAGTATTACCAATGCCGGTTTCTCCACGACACGACCTCCTTTATTTTCCGTAACCGTTTGGATTGGCGCTCTGCCATCGCCACGAATCACCGCACATTTCATCTATCCCGTATTCCGCTTCCCAGCCCAATTCCCTGTAGGCTTTGGACGGGTCGGCGTAAACCTCCGCGATGTCTCCTGGACGGCGAAGCGTGAACTCTCGATCAATGTGTTTGCCGCAAGCCTTCTCGAACGCGGATATCACTTCGAGGACGCTGTACCCCTTGCCGGTGCCCAGATTGCATACGAATTCGCCGCAATTTTCATCCAGTTTTCTCAATGCCGCCACATGTCCCTTCGCAAGGTCGACCACATGAATATAATCGCGGACGCCGGTGCCGTCCGGAGTGGGGTAATCATTGCCGAAGATGCGTACGCTCTCCAATTTTCCGACGGCGACCTGCGCTATGTAAGGCACCAGATTGTTTGGAATGCCTTCCGGGTCCTCGCCTATCAGCCCGGACGGATGCGCGCCTATCGGATTGAAGTAACGCAGCACCGCGGCGTTGAAAGACCGGTCGGCCTCGCAGACATCCCTCAAGATACGCTCGATGAACAGTTTTGTGGCGCCGTAAGGATTCGTCGGCGATGTCGGAAAATTCTCCGCCACCGGAACGCTTTTCGGATCTCCATAGACAGTGGCGGACGAGGAAAAGACGAATTTCCTGACGTTGTATTTTTTCATCGCGTGCAGCAGCGACAACGTGCAGGAGAGATTGTTCGAGTAATAATCGAGCGGTTTGGCCACGCTCTCCCCCACCGCTTTCAAGCCCGCGAAATGAATCACCGAGTCGATTCCGGGATTTTCCTTGAAAATCCCCTCCGTCTTGCGCTTCGAAACAACGTCGATTTTGTAAAATTTTATCCCTCGGCCAGTTATGCGCTCGACTCTGCGAAGGGATTCGCGGCTCGAATTGATGAGACTGTCGGCCACTATTATTTCGCGACCCGCTTTTACCAGTTCCACGCACGTATGGCTCCCTATATATCCGGCTCCGCCGGTGACCAATACAGACATACAAAAATTCCCCCTCGATTGGTTACAAAATCCGAATCCCGCCCCGCGGCCTCACGTTCAGAACGCGGCACGCGCCGCCGCCGAACACCCTTCTCATCGCGCCGCAATACTCATCCAACAGATCGCTGGGAACGAACGCCTGAATAGCTCCTGCAAATCCGCCGCCCTGAAGCCTGCAAGCTCCCCGCCGCCCTAAAATCGCCTCCGAAACGGCCAAAGCCACCGGTATTCCCTGACGCTCCGGCGTTTTGACGCAATATGCGTTCTGGTTGAACTCGAAAGACGAATGTCCGCACTCGCCTATAATGGAGAGCCAGCGCGGCATATCCCTGTCTTTCGCCGCCGAGACGGCCTCGCGCACCCGCCGGCACTCCTCGAAAAAGTGTATGGCGCGGACTACGGCGCGGTCTCCCGCGCTCTCCCTCACGTCCGCGACACCGGACAGAAAATCCCCGTACTCCACTTCTCTCAGGCATTTTTTGCCGAAATGAGCCGCCACGCTCTCCATCTCGGCGCGAATCGCCCCGTACTCCTCCGTGAGATCCGAGTGGTCACTCTTCGTATCGGTGATCACGAGATAAATGCCATTGGAGGAAATATCGAGCGGGACCTTCTCCACAAGCGGCGACTCGCGATTCTCGAAATCTATGAATACAGTTCCGCCCACGGAACAGGCGGTCTGATCCATCAAGCCGGACGGTTTACCGAAATATTCGTTCTCCGCGTACTGTCCGATCATGGCGAGCGTCACGGCGTCGAACCGCCCCTCGTTGTACTCGCCGTTCAATATCGACCCCACGCACACCTCGAAGGCCGCGGAACTCGACAGCCCGCCGCCTTTTAAGACATCGGACGTCGTGTAAGCGTCGAAAGCGCCGTATTGGCCGCCTCTGTCGCGGAAAGCGGCGGCAACACCCCGGATTATGGCGGATGATTTTCCAACTTCTCGCCTGTCCGGCGAAAGCCGTTCCAAATCAATGGCGTCTTCGCGGCCGAAGCCGTGTGACCGAAGACGGATGACCCCATCGCGCGACTTCGACGCCACCGCGATTATATCGATATTTACAGCCGAGGCCAGTACCACGCCATTGTTATGATCGGTGTGGTTCCCGCACAACTCCACGCGCCCCGGAACGGAATATATCGCAATATCCCTGTCCGCGCCGTAATACCGCTCGAAGGATTCTATAGCGCTCATGTACCTGCCGCGCTGATGTGAGGCGGTTTTTTCATCCGTCCAGTAAAGCGTTTTAAAAATCTCGTCGTATACACCTTTTTGAATGTCGTTTATGACGAGACGCGCTTTTGCCATTTGATTGCCTCCTTTGGAAATGCTTCGACACTTTTATTAAGTCAAAACATAACATGTTTAATATAAAATATTACATGTACCATTTTACAGTATAATAAATTATATAACGTAAATATAAATAGTCGTTTCACTTGTTTTTTACAAAGTCGGTGATATCATAAAATAAGACGATTCAATAAGGGAGGATTTGAAATGAAGCCTGAACACTTTGGAGTCACCGAGGACGGACAGGATGTCGACTTATTCGAACTTCAAAACAGAAACGGCGTCATCGTCAGGTGCATAAACTACGGGTGTCGCATCACCAGTATCCTGCTGCCTTCCGCGTCCGGACACTCGGATATAGTGCTCGGTTTCGACGACGCGGCCGGATATGAATCAGACAATTCGAGCCAGGGCGCGTTCATCGGGCGTTACGCCAACAGGATAAAGGGCGCCGAAATGACGGTAGGCGGCCGCGAATATAAACTCACGCAAAACGACGGCGCTAATTACCTGCACGGCTCGCTCAACAGACGGGTCTTCGCGGCGGAAGCGAACGACGATGGAGCGGTGATCTTCAAGACCGTCTCCGACGATGGGGAGGACGGTTTTCCCGGAAATTTAAAGATCACTGTGAAATACACGCTCGACGATGACGACAAATTCACCATGGAATACTTCGCGCAGACCGACGCCGACACTCACGTCAACTTCACCAACCACGCGTATTTCGACCTCGCCGGGGGTATCGACGAGACTATAGAGAACCACATACTCCAAATAGAGAGCGATTCTTTCCTCGAAGCTGACGACGACCTCATCCCCACTGGTAAAATACTCCCGGTGAATGGGACTCCGCTCGACTTCAGACACCAAAAAACCATCGGGAGGGACATATCGTCTGACGACAAACACATAAAAGCCGGCCGCGGGTACGACCATTCTTTCATCCTGAACCGCGCGAAAAACAAAGACCTCGTTCTCGCCGCCGAGGCGTGCGCGCCGGATGGAGAACGCTCGATAAGGGTTTTCACGACCCAACCCGCCGTTCACCTCTACACCGGCAATTTCCTGGACGGGACGTTAAAGGGAAAGGGCAGGATATTCACCCACAGATCCGCGTTTTGCCTCGAAACCGGCCACTACGCCGATTCCCCCCACCACCCGGAATTCCCGGCGACGCTCCTCCGCCCCGGTGAAGAATTCCACGAGACGACCGTGCTCCAGTTCGGTTTTTAAAAAAGGAGACCCGATAATGAAATCATTGACCGACTGCTACAAGCTGTCCAACGGAACGGAAATTCCCTGCATAGGTTTTGGGACGTGGCAAGCGCCCGACGGCGAGGTCGCCGTCTCCGCTGTTCTCTGCGCCATCAAGGCGGGCTACCGTCACATCGACACCGCCCAGATATACGGCAACGAGGAAAGCGTCGGCATAGCTGTGAAGAAAAGCGGCATTGATCGCCGTGAGATTTTCATCACCTCGAAGCTGTGGAATGACGAACACGGCTATGAAAAAACACTCGCGGCGTTCGAGGGCACCATCAAAAAACTGGACACTGATTACATTGATCTCTTTCTGATCCACTGGCCCAATCCGATCGCGTTCCGCGGCAACTGGCAGGAGGCAAACGCCGGAACATGGAAGGCGTTTGAGGAACTGTACGCCGCAGGGCGTATCCGCAGCATCGGTGTCAGCAATTTTCACGCGCGCCATTTCGAGGAATTGATGAAAACCGCGGCAGTTGCCCCAATGGTGAACCAGATACGGCTGTGCCCCGGCGACACCCAGGATGACGTCGTCGATTACTGTCATTCCCGGAACATTCTGCTGGAGGCGTACAGCCCGCTCGGCGTCGGCAAAATTTTCGAGGTGCCGGAGATGCGGGAGTTGGCGAAAAAATACGGCAAGTCCATCGCCCAAATCTGCGTCCGCTGGAGCCTGCAAAGGGGATATCTACCTCTGCCAAAATCGGTGACTCCCTCCCGCATCAAGGAAAACGCGGAGGTGTTCGATTTTGAGCTGGACGCGGCGGACGTTAGGTTTATCGCCGCTTTGAAAGGCTGTGCCGGCTATTCGGACGACCCTGATACGATAACGTTCTGAATTACCGCCCGGTCATCCGCCCGACATGTTCACACCGCTCCGTCAATGCCTCAGCAAGTACGGAGCGGCGTTTGTCATCGACGTTTTCAGACCGCGAGAGTATCGCCGCCAACGCCTCGCAATGCGTCGCCGTTGAACCAGGACAAATCTTCTGTATAGTATGCGCCCAGTTTTTCGAGCGCGTACTTTATATACCGTCACGACTGGCCGGAATGGAGCGGCCAGACCAATCGGCACCACGTTGGCGGGATAAAGCACGTTACGGCAGCGTCTTTTCAGGGAACTTCTCAGAACCTCGTATAAAAAGTTCCGGCATCAATATCGTTTTGTTGGGAACTGACTTGCCCGACAGCTTGTCAATCATAAGCGCCGCCGCTTTTCTGCCCATTTCCACTGCGTCTTTTTCCGCCAACGTCAGGTTCATGTTCAGCACATCGTGTATTTCCAACCGGTCATAACCGGCGAATGATATGTTTCGCGGTATTGAGACGCCGTATTCATAAAGCGCCTTTAAGCATCCCATACTCAGCATGTTGGTCATACCTATAATGGCTGTTGGCAAATCATTGTCTTGAATTAGCTTTTTTATGACCGAGTATGCGCTGTCAATAGAAAATTCGCAAGGTATCAGATTTTTTTTATCGTATGACAGATTATTCGCTTCAAACGCGTCACCATATCCCCTCACTCTGCGTTGTGATACGATGTGATGGGGAATACCTATGAGCATTACAATATCACTATGGCCATTTTCGATTAATGTGGATGTAATTTTAAAAAGCGCGGTTTCGTCGTCAAAATAAATTCCGTCGAAATCGCCATTTTTGATACCTCTGTCCATCAACACGATGGGTATGTTCATGTTTTCAAATAAATTGACATATTGTCTGTCATATTTATTGTCACCGGTTACAGGGGTGCTAATAAGGCCCCGTATGCGGTACTCTCGCAGGATACGAATCGATCTGGCCTCTTTTTCCACGTTCTCGTCAGTGTTAACGAGTAAGACATTGAATCCTTCCGCGTCTGCCACCTCCGTAATGCCCGTAATAATTTCCCCGAAGAACGGATTGGTGATTTCAGGGATCATAACCCCTATGATATTGCTCTGATTCTTGGAAAGCACGCGGGCATAAGCGCTGGGGATATAGTTCAGTTCTTTGATAGCGGTTTCAACTTTTTGTTTTAATTTTTCGCTCACGTGAGGAGCATTGTTGATAACCCGCGAGACCGTTGCGAGAGAAACTTTCGATCTTTTAGCGATATCATGGATTGTAGCAGCCATTCTTAATATCTCCGATGCCAAAATTTGCTTTGGGTAAACTCCGCGATCATGCGTCGCGACATGAACAGTTTACCTTTTTCGCGCTGATTTTTCAACTTTTTCAGGCAAAAACTTCATAGCGCGCCGGTTTTGCGCCAGTTTTTCTCTACATATTCGTAAATTTTAAAATTCGAAACTCGAACAAAATTTGGAACTCAAAAATTTGGAACTCGTATTGACATTTTTAATGAGTTGGATTATATTTTTTCCTGTCAATATTGTAAGCGCTTCCAAAATATTTTCGCATTCCAAATTAATATATGGAAGGAATTAAAATGTTCACGAATGTTATGACTAAAGACCGGATTGGCGCGGCGTGATGAATCGCAGGCAGCGCGTGATTGATGCGATAAGCCATAAAACGACGTCACTGACTCCGTGGGCATTTGAAACTACTTCAGGTTTTAGAAACAAGTACCATGACCAATACCTCGCCGAAAATGTCGAGGAAGACCTTGGAACGCATATATTGTTCGGCAGATATAAAAAAATGAAATGGCGAAGCGATACTCTTTATGAAGACGTGTTTGGCGTGGAGTGGCAGTGCGGCGCGGATGGCGGGGACATTGGCATCCCTGTCAATAAATTAGTGGATATTTCATCCGTCGAATCGTATCAGTTTCCCTATGTCGACAAAAACCTTTTGCGGCAGGGCCTCGACGATATGCGAAACGACGCCGCGCATTTCAGGGTTTTTCGCATGACATACGCGTTGTATGAAAGGGTTTGGTCGCTCATGGGCATGGAAGATACGCTCATGAACATGGCTCTGGAAGAAGAAAAAACGATGAAGTTGTTCGAACGTGTCGCCGAATACCAGTTTAAGCTATTGGACATGGTGCTGGAAGAGGAATTTGAAGGCGTTTATTTCGGAGATGACTGGGGTGGGCAAAGCAGGCTGATCATGGGGCCTTCTTACTTTCGGAAATTCATCAAGCCTTTCATGAAAGAGCTGTTCGCCAAGGTAAAATCCAAAGGGAAATATGTGTTGCTGCATAGTTGCGGAAACATAGAGGACGTTTTCCAGGATTTGATTGAAATCGGCCTTGATGTCTACAATACGGTACAGCCGGAGATTTATGACCTTGAAAATATCAAACGTGAATATGGACATGATTTGACGTTTTGGGGAGCTATAAGCACGCAGCGATTTTTGCCTTTCAGCGGCGCGAAAGAAGTCTTTGATAAATCGGTAGAAACTATCAGGATACTTGGCAAATGCGGCGGGTATATTTTTTCGCCGACGCACGCCATTACGCCGGACATTCCCGTAGAAAATATCAGGGCAATGGCCGACGCTGTCAAAAGTGTCGCGTGGTAAGCAGCGAACTGTAAGTTTTAGAAACTAAAAAAATGGCGGGAAGAAAAAAATGGAGAAGATGAAAGCTTTAGCGGTGACAAAGGATTACAAGCTGGAGATCGTTGAAATACCGACGCCAAGGATTGCGAACGACTGTGTGCTGACTAAAACGTTGAGCTGCGGTGTTTGTAACGGCACGGATACTAAGCTGCTGCACGGAACTTTCAAAGCGTACGAAAATTATCCGACGCTGTTGGGACACGAAGCGATAGGCGAGGTTGTGGAGGTTGGCGAAAATGTGAAACAATGGAAAATAGGCGACCGCATTACCTTGCCCTATTTGGAAATGGGGTCTGACGGCAAATATCCCGGATCTGAATTTTATTCAGCCTGGAGCGCCTACGCGGAATACACAGTCGCGCGCGATTGGCAGGCTATGGCCGAACTGGGGAACGGTCCCGGAACCCCGGGATTTTGGGATGGCTACTACACGCAAAAAATATTGCCTGTGGATATTGATCCGGTGTACGGCGCAATGATCAACACGTTCCGTGAAGTTCTGGCCGCGTGCAAGAACTTTGGTTTCGGCTCCGGCGTCTCGCTGGTCATATTCGGAGCTGGGCCCGTAGGACTGACATTTACCAAATTCGCGAAACTTTTAGGGGCGCGGACGGTTATCGTTGCGGACATATTGGAGGATAAACGAGCTGAAGCCCAAAACGCGGGCGCTGACCATTTTATCAACAGTAAACAAACCGATGTCGTGGACGCGGTCAAAACAATATTGCCCGAAGGAACTGATTATGTCTTGGATGCCGTGGGCGTGAATGACCTTATAAACACATCCATGGGACTTGTGAAGGATAACGGGCAGATCTGCGTGTATGGCATATCACCTAAGCTGGACATGAATATAAATTGGGCTCCGGCGCCTTACAACTGGGGAGTAAAGTTTCTTCAATTCCCCGTAAAAGCACAGGAAGCCGCCGCGCATGACCAGATTATCACGTGGGTGCGTATGGGCGTGTTAAAGCTTGAGGACTATGTGTCCCATATCATTCCATTCAGTGATATCCTGACCGCTTTCGACATGATCGAACGTAAGGAGCCTGTGAGGAAAATCGTCATCAAATACTGATATATCATTAGCACGTTGATATGGCGATTGAGATCGTCAAAGCGGGCGATGCCATTGGCAGGCATTTCGAGGAGTCGGTAAAATAATATGGGAAAATATATCATTGCGCATGATCTAGGCACGTCAGGTAACAAAGCCACTTTGTTCACTGTGGAAGGAGAAATGAAGCGGAGCGCCACATTCGATTATCCGGTCAACTATTTTCATGGGAATTGCGCCGAACAAAATCCTGACGACTGGTGGAGCGCGGTATGCGGTGCAACGAAGAGCTTGTTGAAGGAAGTTGACCCCGCGGATATTCTCGCTGTTTCGTTCAGCGGGCAAATGATGGGGTGCGTGTGCGTTGATAAACGCGGCACGCCCCTTCGTCCGGCCATTATATGGGCGGATATGCGCTCAGACGCGCAAGAACATGCGCTTGCCGATAAAATCGACCCGAAGCGTTTTTACGGAATAACGGGACATAAGCTGAGCCGGTCTTACAGCGTCGAAAAATTGATGTGGGTTAGGGATAACGAACCGGCAATATATGAAAAGACGTACAAAATGTTGCACGCGAAGGAATATATTGTATGTAAGATGACCGGCGAATTCGTGACTGACTATTCGGACGCCTCCGGCACAAACGCGTTTGACATCAACTCCATGACATGGTCGGATGAGATAATCAACGCGGCGGGCGTTGAAAAGCGCTTGTTTCCCGACATCAAGCCTTCCACGTTTTTGGCGGGGGGCGTTTCCAAAACTGCCAGCGCGGAATGCGGACTTTCCGAAGGAACTAAGATAATTCTTGGCGGTGGCGATGGCAGTTGTGCCTCCGTGGGCGCCGGTTCTATCAGGGAGGGCGTCACGTATAATTGCCTGGGATCATCTTCGTGGATATCGACCGTCTCGCGCGAGCCTTTTTTTGACCCGGAAATGCGAACGGTTACATGGGCGCACGTTATCCCTGGTCTGTTGATTCCTTCCGGCACAATGCAGACGGCCGGGGCATCTTACGCATGGGCTAAAAAGCTTCTGTTTGACGACGAGTCCGCGGGCGAAAACGAATATGAACGAATAAACCAGGCTATATCCGAATCTAAAGCCGGTTCAAACGCTCTGATATTCTTGCCGTATCTTTTGGGCGAAAGATGTCCGCGTTGGAACAGCAACGCAAGGGCATCTTTTGTGGGACTCAAAATGAGGCACACGGCTGGCGATATGATGCGAAGCGTTATGGAGGGCGTCGCTATGAATCTGGACATCATTCTGAATATCCTTCAGCGCGCGACGGTAATTGATGAGATGATAGTTGTGGGCGGTTTAGCGCAAGATTCTGTCCAGAGACAGATATTGGCGGACATTTACGGCATGAATGTTATAAGTCTTCAATATCTTGAAGAGGCGACATCAATCGGAGCGGCTGTCATCGCTGGGGTTGGCATCGGCGTGTTGGAGGGATTTGAAAGCGCCGCCCGGTTTAACAAAAAACTGAACCATATAACGCCTATAAAAGAGAACGTCGAACAATATCGTAAGTTGAAGCCCTTGTTCGAGAAAGCCTACGAAAACCAATGTGAAATTTTTGACAGCCTCGCGGCGATTTAATAGTTACAATCGTGAGTACGGGAGAGATCGGTTTTCCGTCTCTTCAAAATCCAATGTAGGAGGGATAAGTGATGAAGTGCGGTAAAGGTGTTTTTCCGGTTTTAATGGTATTGGCGCTCGTTTTAGCGGCGGGGGCGGCCTCGGCGGCCAAGCTCAGCCTCGAAGTCCCCGAGAGCCTGCAAAAATCCAGGCTGTTCGTGACTCTGCCAAAGGAGTACGTTTCCACTCCTGACGGCATGGCGATCCACAAGAGCGGAGATCTTGTCGTGGCCTGTCCCAATTTTGGGGACCAGTCCCTGCCCGGCGTCATTATTCGAATCGACGCTCAGGGCAATGTCTCCAAGTGGTTCGAGGTTCCCGTCAACAAGAACTCCGGCGTCGCGAGGCCGATGGGAATTGATTTCGATAAGGACGGCAATCTCTACATCGTGGACAATCAGGGCTGGACTGGCAATCCCGAATCGGTGAACCAGGGCCGAATTCTCAAGGTTTCGTTTGACGGGGATGCTGTAGCGGAGATAACCGAGATCGCCGTTGGCATGGAGCACCCGAACGGTATAAAAATCCGTGACGGCTACGCTTACGTCACGCAGAGCAGCCTGTCCAACGTGAAAGATCCCTCGGGCCTGCTGGTGAGCTGCGTGTATCGCTTTCCCGTAGACGCGAAGGACATTCGGGTCTACAACACTCTGGACGACAAAAATATCATCGCGACATTCATCACTCGGAATCCCGACGTCCAGTACGGCCTCGACGGTCTCGTCTTCGACGCGGCAGGCAGTTTGTACGTGGGCAACTTCGGGGACGGCGCGGTGCACAAACTCACCTTCAACGCCGACGGCAGCGTGAAGGACAACGCCGTTTGGGCGAAGGATCCCGAAAATCTTTTCACGACGGATGGCATGTGCATTGACGAAAAGGGAAACATTTACGTGGCGGATTTTTCACCCAACGCGATCGTGAAGATCGACCCATCGGGAAAAATTGGACGCATTGCCCAGAGCCCGGACAGTACCGGCGCGAAGGGCGAACTCGACCAGCCCGGCGAGCCTATCGTCTGGAATGGCAAACTCGTCGTAACCTGTTTCGACATGGTTACCGACGACGGCAAAGTCAACTCAGCCCACGACGATCCTCAGACGATCGTAGAGCTGGATTTGAATTAAAGAAGCGTAAAAAAGGCAGCGGGGAAAAATTGACTTCCCAATGCTAATTATGATAAGATTTTGTTATATCTCCAAAAATTTCAATTTATACTAATAGGAGGAGTTTCACATGAAGAAAAAGCTCTTTGCGGTTTTGATGGCGATGTTCGTAATGTCGGTCACCGCGGCCTCGGCCGCTCCCACGCAGACTTATTATTACATCGCCCCTGGCATGGGACAGCCGTATTGTTACGACATGCATCTCGGCTTCAAGTATGCGGCGGAAAAATTCAACGTGGAGATCATTCAGCAGGGCGCCGACGATTGGAACTCCAAGACGGCGTGCGAAGCCCTCGAACAGATCATCCCCAAAAAACCGGCCGGTATCATTTCAGTAGCGTGGGATCCGGCGATGAACCCTGGGATCATCAAGGCGCAGGAAGCGGGAATCCCGATAATCCTCGTCGAGGCTGAGAGCGGAGAGCTCGGCGACCTTTACATAGGGCTCGATAACGTCGACGCCGGCCGCGAGACTGCCGATCTACTTCTTCAGTACGCCGGAAACTCCGGCAAGCTTCTGGTCATCGGCAACTGGGGCGCTACGAACATCGACCAGAAATTCCAGGGCCTGAAAGAGCGTCTCGCGGGAACCGGCTGGGAGATAATCGGCGACCAGGACGGTGAATGCGAGGCTGAAGCCTCACTCCGCGCCGCGAAAGACCTCCTGAACACCCATCCCGAAGCCACCGCGTTCGTGGGACTCGACTCGGCCTGCGGAGCTGCGATCGCTACCGCCATGGAAGAACTCGGCAAGAAACCGGGAGACCTCACAGTGATATGCGCCGACAGGGAAGACGCGATGCTCGAATACATCAAGAGCGGCTACATCAACGCGTCCCTCACCAACAGGACCGCCATGATGTGCTACCTCGCCGTGCAGTTCCTTGAGAACGTCACGAAGTACGGCTTCTACGACATTCCGATAACCGGCGACAACAAAGCGTCAAAAATCAGCGTCTACCCAAAGCAAATTTACACTGGCAACGTCGTCATCACCAAGGACAACGTAGACAACTACGACCACAACAAGATGGAGACCTACGACACTCCTCTCTACCACTGAGGCCGGATTCGCAAAAGACATGCCGGGAAGGGGACGCGATATCCGCGACCCCTTCCTGGGGGTAAAAGGCGGGAATATATTATTCATCATGGAAGAAAAACCCGATTTTTTGAAGATATCGAATATTTCCAAGTCATACGGTGTCGTGAAGGCCCTCTCCGACGTTTCTTTTTCTGTACGGTGGGGGGAGATTCACACAATCCTCGGCGAAAACGGGGCCGGCAAGAGCACGCTCGTCAAAATAATAACGGGTGAGGCGAAGCCCGACGGGGGACATATCGAACTCGACGGCGCTCGCATAACCAGCTTCACCCCGCGCGACGCGCATAAAATGGGAATATACATGGTGCATCAGGAACTCGCCATATTCGAGAACCTGACAGTCGCCGAAAATATCTACCCCGATCACTCGTTCAAAACCGGCGGTCGCATTGATTATAAAAAACTTTACGACGAAACCAAGAAAAAACTCGACATGTTCGGCCTTCGCACCGTCGCGCCGGATACCCCACTCGCGTCGGTCACCTTGGCGAACCAGCAGATGGTCGAGATATTGAGGTGCATAGTGGCGGGACCCAAAGTGATAATTCTGGACGAACCCACGTCCGGACTCAACGACCATGAGGCCGGCACGCTAATGGACATACTGCGCCGACTCAAGGACGAAAATATGACGATAATATATATTTCGCACAGGCTGAGGGAGATAATGCACATTTCCGACCGCGTCACTGTGCTGCGCGACGGGCGTTTCGTCGCCACGCTCGTTAACGGCGAGCAGCTCACCGAGAATGACCTCATCAACAACATGGTGGGACGCGACCTGAGCGGAAGCCTTTACAAGATAAAAACCCAAAGCGGCGCGCAGGAAGGTCCGCCTCTCCTGGAAGTAAAAAACCTAGTCAAAAAAAACACCCTCAGAGAGACGAGCTTCACCCTGTCGAGAGGCGAAGTGCTAGGCGTGTTCGGCCTCGAAGGCTCAGGCGCGTCGAGGCTGTCGCGTATGATATACGGGCTCGAGCGATTCGACGCAGGCACGCTCTCGGTGGGCGGGCGCAGGATACCCCGGGTGACGCCGAGAGCGCTGGTCAAAGAGCGGGTGATGTATCTCAACAACAACCGAAAGATAGCGGGCCTGCTGCCCGACATGAAAGTCACCGACAACATGTCACTCCCTATACTTTCTAAACTGTCCCGCAAACTCGGCTTCATCGACTTCAAACGGCTGGCGGGCATAACGGAGAACTTCGTGAGGCGGTTTTCGATAGTCCTGCCGTCGCTTTCCGCTAAACCCAAAAACCTGAGCGGAGGGAACCAGCAGAAGGTGATGCTGTCCGCGTGCCTCGTGCCGGAGCCCGAAATACTCATAGCCAACGAGCCTACAAGAGGTATTGATGTGGGCGCGAAAACCGAGATACACAAGTTTCTACTGGAAATAGCGTCGAGAGGCGTTGGCGTAATACTGTTCAGCTCCGAATTGCCGGAACTGATGAGCCTCTCCGACCGCATACTTGTGATGAGGAACAATGCCGTCGTGGGCGAAGTCAAATGCGGGGAGTACACCGAACAGGTCATCATGCGGCATGCCGCTTTCGGCGAGTCCCCGGCGGAGGAGACGGAAAATGGATAAAAATACCGGCATCGCGCCCAACACAAAAACGCGTATATTCAGCTTCGCCGACTGGATGATAGTGTATCTAGTGGTTGCGCTGTTCATTTTTCTGTCATTGACACGAAACGCGTTTTTCACGTACAGCAACATACATTCCATACTGCACGAAGTGTCGTTCAACTTCTACGCGGCGATAGGTTTCACTCTGCTGATAATCATGGGAGAACTCGACCTGTCAGTCGGTTCGCTGTTCGGGTTCGGTGGGGCCATGATGGGATTCTTCGTCTTCTACTATAAGATGTCCGCCCCGGCGGCAATCGCCCTCGCGATGGCGGTATCGGCGCTAATAGGCTTCGCCGCGGGTTTCCTCGTGGTAAAATTCAGGCTCAACTCCATGATGTTGACCATAGGCGTGATGATGGCGGTGAAGGGCCTCAACTGGTATCTGGTGAACCGCTTCAGCGGAAGGCAGTTCGCGCTATCGGCGCGCAGGTTCGTCTCGGTCAACCTGTTCGGGGTAAAGTGGACCATTCTCCTCATGGTCCTCATTGCGGCGGTCATGGAGATACTGCTCGCGAAATCGCGCCACCTGAAACAACTGTACTACATCGGGCACAACGTGGACACCACGATACTGTACGGACTCAACGCAAACGCGGTTAAATGCGTCTGTTTCGCCGTGTCGGCCGCTATGTCGGCTTTCGGCGGTATCCTCATGACGGCCCGCCTCGCACATCCAAACGTCACGGTCGGCAGCAACCTCGAAATAAGCATCATCACGGCGGCCGTGATAAGCGGGGCCAGCATCTTCGGAGGACGCGGCAGCATAGTGAGGACGATGTTCGGGGTCATCTTCGTGTTCACACTGATAAACGGTATGACCTCGTTCAACGTAAACACGTACATACAACAGATAATACTGGGGGCGATACTCATACTGGCGATTTACCTCGATATCAGAGCGAACGCCGACCTGACGGGAGAACGCGCATGACGCCGCTCAAAGCCCTCGCCCGAAAGAACGAATTCGTCTCAGCGGCTTTCTGCGCTGCCCTCGTTGTCCTGCTCACCGTCAAGGGCGAGGTATTCTGGACAACCGGCAACTTTGATTCACTCCAGGCGAGCATCGCGCCGACGGCGATCATGGCATTCGGAATGATGGCGCTTCTCATTTGCGGTTATTTCGACCTTTCGATTAGCTCGACGATGCTGCTCGCGGGCATACTCTGCGGACATCTCGAATACGGCGGCGCTCCGATATACGCCACCGTCCCGCTCGTGCTCCTGGCCGGCCTTGCAGTCGGCTGCCTCAACGGATTTCTGGTGGCGGAACTTAAGATAAACGCGCTCATCGCGACCATAGGCACCCAGTACATGGGCTACGGCGTCGCCATGCTGCTGTGGGACAAAATACGGGGCGGGGAGAAATTCTCGGAAAATTTTATCCTGCTGGGCGAGGGCAAGTTATTGGGCGTGTATTACGCGACGTGGATAATGCTGGCTTTGCTAGCCTGTTTCAGCTTTATGCTGAAATACACGTCAGCCGGGCGGCAGCTTTATTTTGTAGGCGGCAACCGCGAGGCCTCGCGGCTGATGGGCTTCAACGACCGGAGAATCATTTTCGGGACTTTCGCCGTAACGGGCTTGCTAGCCTCGCTCGCCGGAATTCTCGCGGTGGCGAGAATTCAGAGCCCCAGCCAGTACACGGGCGGCGGCGTGCACATGACATGCATGATCGCGTGTGTGGTGGGCGGCGGCAGTTTCGCCGGCGGCAAGGGATCCGCCCTCGGCGCGCTGCTGGGAGTTGCCTTCATGTCGCTTTTGACGAATATGTTCAACCTGCTCGAAATGAAACCCCAACTGCAAAACGTCATCATCGGACTCATTCTCGTCACCGTGATAGTGATGGACGGCTATCTGAACCTGAAAAAACTCAGGGAAATCGGCAAAGCCTGACAAAAATGCTCTATATCGAACCGCAATCGGCCGACGCCGCGTTTCATTTTTCGGTCGAGGAATATTTTATGACGCGCGCTCATGCCGATGAAGCGATATTCATGACCTGGCGCACCGGCAAATGTGTTATGCTCGGCTGCAACCAAATAGCGCACGCGGAAATCGACATCCGTCTCGCTGATAAATCCGGCATACAGATAGTGCGCCGCTCCAGCGGCGGAGGGACGATTTTCACCGACCCTGGCGTGTTGCTCTATACGGTGATACTGCCCCTGCCGTATCGCGGAACGAACGACGTCAAACGTCTCGAATCCGATTACGCCTCGGGGCCCGTTGTCTCGGCGCTCCGCGGGATGGGCATCGAAGCCCGCGCGGAGGGACGTAACGACATCACGCTGAACGGGGCAAAGATATCTGGGCTGGCGCAATACGTCAAGGGCAATCGTCTCTGCACGCACGGGTCGCTGCTTTTCAGCGCGAACCTAGACGAACTGGCGGCCATGCTCAAACCCGACGACGGCAAGATCCGCTCAAAAGCCTTGCGCTCGGTCAGGGCGAGAGTCGCCAACATCTCTCCCCTTCTGCCCGGTGTCGAAGATATCGAGGATTTCAGGCGCCTGCTCAAAATAAATATCCTCGAGGAGCAGACCGACGACGAATACGTACTCACTGCCGATGACATCGCCCGCATCGAGGAGATAAGACGCCTGAAATACGCAAATCCCGACTGGACGTTCGGGCACGCGCCCAAGTTCTCATTTCATCAGACGAAACGCTTTGCGGCAGGCAAGGTCGAAATTTTCCTCGACATCGCGGAAGGTGTGGTAAAATCCTGCGTGATAAGGGGAGATTTCCTCGGCGTCACGCCGATACGCGGGATCGAGGAACTTTTGGAATCCCAGCCGTACAGGCGCGACGCCATAAACCGTGTTCTCGAAAACGCGGATATGTCGCGGTATCTCGGCGGAGTGACGAAAGAACAATTCATGGAATGCGTCTTTCCAGACGAGCGATAAATAATGGAATGGAAACGCAAGGGGGCTAGCCCCCTTGACCCCCTTCTATAATTCGCGAGGAGCGATAAATATTGGAACGGAAACCTGAATGGCTCCGAAAAAAACGCGTCTCAGACCCCAATGTCGAAACCGTGGAGAAACTCATAAATGAACTCGGCCTCAATACCGTCTGCCGCGAGGCCATGTGCCCTAATTACGGCGAATGTTTCTCTTCGCTCACGGCCACTTTCATGATACTGGGAAGAAATTGCACGCGCAATTGCCGGTTCTGCAACGTCACGAGCGCGGAACCGTCGCCGGTCGACCCGGAAGAACCCCACAATGTCGCGCTCGGTGCGGCGCGGCTGGGTTTGCGTTACGCCGTGATAACATCGGTGACGAGGGACGACCTGCGCGACGGCGGCGCGGCTCATTTCGCCGAGACGATCAGGGCGATTCACGCTGAAAGCC
>JAISXR010000267.1 GCA_031270375.1 Synergistaceae bacterium
GACCTTTTTATCCGCCAGCAGGCGAACGGCATCGGCGTAGTCCTCGTGCAGATACATGAGCGTGCCCACCAGCGAATACTCGCGATCCTGCACGTTCGCCATGTTGACGTTGACCCTGCTGCCGTAGACGCCGACGATGACGATGGAAACTCCCTTGCGCGCCAAGTCGAGAGCCTGGTTTATGCCGGCCTCCGACGCCGTGCACTCGAAGATTACGTCCGCCCCGTCGGGGCCGAATTTTTCGGCCATGTATCCACCCAGGTCGGTTTTCGCGACGTTGACGGCATTTTCCAGCCCGCATTTTTTCGCGAGCCCAAGTTTGAACTCGGATACGTCGGTTATTATCACGTTCCTGGCGCCCAGCGCGCGCGCGCTTTGAGCGGTGACGTTGCCTCTGGTGCCGGCCCCTATCACCAGGACGCGCTTGCCCTCCACTCCCTGCGGCGCTCCGCGCTTTACGGCGTGAACGCCGACTGAAAGCGGTTCTATCAGGGTACCGGTTTTGAAGTCGGCGTCGTCCGGGATTTTGTAGAAGAGATCGGCGCACGCCGCGTAAAATTCGGATGACGCGCCCGCTTCCTGGCAACCGAGTACCTTGAGGTGAGTGCAGATGTTATAATGTCCCGACCCGCACTGGTAACAGGCGCCGCAAACGAGCTGAGGGCGGAGGACTACGCGGTCGCCGACCGCGAGGCCCGACGCGCCCGCGCCGAGTTCCACCACTTCGCCGGCCGCCTCGTGTCCCATGACTATGGGGCAGGAGATGAACGGATGTTTGCCGTAGTAGGCGTGGATATCTGAGCCGCATATCCCCACGGCGCGCACGCGAATGAGCGCCTGTTTTTCGCCGGGAACCGGCTTGGGCACGTCGAGTATCTCAAATTTTTTTGGTTCTCTCAATATTACCTGTTTCATCGAGATATTTCCTCCCTGAAAAAGTTACAGACAGACGTAACCGCCGTCGACTATGAGGTCGGCGCCGGTGGTGTATGTGGACGCGTCGCACGCGAGGTATATGACCGCGGCCACGAGTTCGTCGGGGTCTCCCATTCTGTGCTGCGGAATGAGCGGCATCCAGGCGTCGCGAAGTTCCCGGGGGGTTTCGGTGGACATGGGCGTCGCTATGTAGCCGGGGCTGAGGCTGTTCACCCTTATGCCCTTGTCGACCCACTCCATGGCGAGCGATCTGGTCAAATGGATGACGCCTGCCTTGGAGGCGTTGTACGAGGCCTGCCATTGAGGGATGTTCACTATGGAGCCGGACATTGAAGCCATGTTGATGATGCTGCCCTTGACGCCCTTCTCTATCATCACCCTGGCGGCGGCTCTCGCGACTATGAACTCACCGGTCAGGTTGATGTCCACGACCTCGCGGAATTCCTCGACCGTCGACTCGAACGCGTCCTTGTGAATGCAGATTCCTGCGTTGTTGAAAACTATGTCGATTTTACCCGAATGTTTTACGATCTCCGCCACTCCAGCCTCGACCGCGCGTTCGTCGCGAACGTCGGCTTTTATCCAATAGGCTTTGTTGCCGTCCGCCGTTATCTGTTCGACCGCTTCTTTGGGGTCGCTCCTCTGCATGATGGCGATCTCGGCTCCCGCTTTCGCAAGGCCTCTCGCCACAAACTGTCCGATGCCTCTTCCTCCCCCGGTGACAAGTGCCACTTTGCCCTTCAATCCGAAAAGTTCCTCAAGATACATTACACGCGCCTCCTTCTGAGATATTTGCCGACAACGCTTATTTTAAATGATATTTTCCTGTTCTGTTTCCGAACCTTGAATGCGGGGAATTATGCTACTTAAATAAATATATCATATCGCGGCAGTTTTTCAAGTATTTTGTTTCGCCTTCAACATTCGTTTATTTTTGTTTTGTTCCGGTGAATTTCATTTGGCTGTGTGTTTTTTTGAAAATAGTGCTGTATACATCAAACGGCTTGAGCCCGTTTCTGGCAAGCGGCACAGGGGTGTACGGCAAAATTGTAGGTAGGTATATAATAGGATTTATGGGAAACTGGGGCTTTGTTTACGAGAATTTAAAATCCATGCTCGCGGCTCTGGGTGATGCCGAAAACGCGAAATACGCCGCTTATGCCGGCACGGCGGCGTTTTACGACAGCGGCGTCGACGACGCTTGGCTGTGAGCGGCGCCGCTAAACGTCCCGCCGACAAAAAATTCGAAATGATGACCTCGGCGCCGGTGGAGCGGCTCGTGGTGAAACAAGCCGCTCCCGCGATCGTCATTATGTTGGTGTCCGCGGTGTACAATATGACGGACACCTATTTTGTCAGTTCCCTCGGCACGAGCGCCATCGCCGCCGTGGGGGTGAGTTTTTCCCTCATGAATATCATTCAGGCGGTTGGGTTCTTTTTCGGACACGGCTCGGGTAATTTCATCTCCCGCGCTTTAGGGGCGCAAAACGCGGGAGACGCCGAGAAGATGGCCGCCACCGGTTTTTTTTCGGTTTTTATCGTGGGTGCGGCGATTGCCGTTTCAGGTACGGTTTTCCTGTCTCCTCTCGCCCGGATGCTCGGTTCCACCGATACAATTTTGCCATACGCACTCGATTATCTGCGGTTTATTCTGATCGGCGCGCCGTTTATGGTTTCGAGCCTCATGCTGAACAATCTTTTGCGCTATCAAGGCAGCGCGTTCTTCGGCATGATTGGCATGGTCTCGGGCGCGGTGATAAACATCGGCCTCGACCCGCTGTTTATCTTTGTGTTTCACCTCGGCGTCAAAGGCGCGGCGCTTGCCACGATGATCAGTCAAACCGCGAGTTGCGTCCTGCTTTTTGTCGTGAGTTGCGCCGGAGGGGGAAACGTGCGAATTTTCCCGCGCAACTTTTCGCCCTCCCCGACAAAATACAAGGAAATACTGCGCGGCGGAAGTCCTTCGCTTCTGCGGCAAGCCGTCGCAAGTCTCGCGGCGGTTCTGCTCAATCATGCGGCGGGCGCTTACGGAGATGCTATTATCGCCGCCGTCTCCATCGTAAACCGTGTCGTTCTCGTATTGGGCGCGGCTGTCCTCGGTTTTGGACAGGGCTTTCAGCCGGTATGCGGGTTTAATTACGGGGCGAAACGCTACGACCGTGTAAAAAAAGCCTTCTGGTTTTGCCTACGTCTTTCAACCGTGTTGCTCGTCATCATGGCGGCAGCGTGTTTCATATTCGCCCCGGATATCATCGCAATTTTCCGCAAGGACGATCCACAGGTTATCAGTGTGGGAACGCTGGCGCTCCGGGCGCAGTGCTTCAGCCTTCCGTTGTTTGGCTGGATATTTTTGGTGAACTTCATGCTTCAGACGATGGGAAAAGGAGTTTCCGCAAGCGTCCTGGCTTTCTCACGGCAGGGGTTGTTTCTCATTCCCTTGCTTTTCCTCGTGGTTCCCGCTATTGGCGTTTTGGGGATACAAATCTGCACACCAATTGCGGATTTTTTCACATTTATTCTGTCCCTGCCTATTGGGATACGTACGCTGCACAAGGATTTGGGATGACTGACGGTAAACTCGCCGACGCCGAGACGGAAAAGCCGTATCGCCCTTCACTTCCGCTAAACGCCTTGCCGTCATATGCCGGGACGCGCAGGCGGATATCACGTTTTACAATTTTTTAACACTCGCTTTACGAGAGCATGACATACCTCATTTACTCAACTTTCGCACATGGAAAATAGCGCTTACGCTTTGATAAACCTGCATCTACACCAAATGGAGGAACATGCGGCTCCGCCTCATGCTTTGCCGCTTTGCCGCCTTCCGAGACTCGGTCAAAATAGTGCGTATCGTTTACTTTTATTGATATATAATTGGTTTATATGAGAATATAAGTCACGACAAAAGCGCAGGCGGATATAGGGAGTTTAGAAAATGAATAAACTGCGGGATGAATTTACTATAAGGCTGCTTACTGACAGTGGTATTGAAAAAGGCATGACGGTTTTGGATGCGGGGTGCGGTTCGGGTGATTTAAGCGTTATGGCGTCCGAACTGGTGGGTGATGAGGGAGAGGTGGTGGGGTTCGATATTTCTGAAAATGCTCTCGCCATGGCTAGAAACAGAATAGAGGAGAAAGGCCTTTCGGTGAAATTTATTCTGGCGGACATTAACGAACTGCCAGAGGATATCGGCACATTTGACGCGATTGTCGGCCGCAGGGTCTTGATGTATCAGAGAGATGCGGCGCAAAGTATCGACAGCCTGCTTCCTCATTTAACGACAAACGGTAAAATGATTTTCCAAGAGAGCGACTGCATGGAGGCTTCCTTTTGCGCCCAATCAATGCCATTGCATACGAAAGTGCTGGCATGGATGTGGGACACTGTCGCAAAAGAGGGAGGTAACATCCATATCGGGAGACAGTTGTATTCTCTCATGAAAAATGCGAAACTGAAGATATCCCAAATGCGCGCGGAGGCAATTCTGCACACGTATGAGTCAGGCAGCGATTTTGCATGGGCCGCCAAAATGATGGCGCCCCGCATGATTTCGCACGGTGTTGTGAGCGCGGAAGAAATGGATGTCGAAACATTGGAAGACAGGCTTCAATCAGAACGGAGAGAGAGCGATACGCCTTTTATTCGGGACATGGCTTTTGGTGTATGCGCGGAAAAATAAAATGTCACTGAACGACGTGCCGACGCGGTTTTAATTGCAAATAAAAAAGTAGCGTTGGAAGAGTGGAAAATCCATGAAAATAGCTTCTGTCCAGTTAGAAATGAATGACGATCGCACTAAAGAACAGACCATCACCTATGCGTTGGAAATGCTCGATAAATGCAAGGGTTCCGACCTGATTGTCCTTCCTGAGTTGTGGAATATAGGTTTTTTCGCTTACGAAAAATATCAGAGCGAAAGTGAGCCCATTGACGGCGAAACAGCCCGAGCCGTCTCAAAAAAGGCGGAAGAATTGGGCGCTTACATCTTTTCCGGCAGTTTTGTCGAAAAGAGAGGCGGCAGATATCTGAATACCGGCGTGCTGTTCGGCAGAAAAGGCGAAAAGATCGGCCAATACAGCAAATTGCACCTTTTCAGCTATAAATCCCGAGAGCCGGAGTTGCTGTCGCGAGGCGAAGAGATCGCAGTCGTCGAAACCGAATATGGGAAAATGGGACTTTCGACTTGTTACGACCTGCGTTTCCCGGAACTTTACAGGGCAATGGTCGATTTAGGAGCAAAATTTTTCCTCGTCACATCGGGTTGGCCATATCCGCGTTTAGAGGCGTGGAACGCGCTGAATCGAGTCAGGGCTCTTGAAAATACTTGTTGTTTGGTATCGAGCAACGCCGCGGGTGTGCAAAGCGGCATTCGGTTTTTGGGACACAGTCAAATCGTTGACCCATGGGGCAATGTCATCGCCGGCAGCGGTCATCTCGAAAGTATTGTAAAAACTGAAATAGACGATGATTTGGTTGAAAAAATCAGGGAAGAGTTCCCTGTGCTGGAGGACAGAGTGTTGAAAAATTATTTTTTTTAACGGAGGCGCGGAGATCACGGATGTTTGTGAAATGAAGTTATAGCCGAGGCTTTTTGTTTCGTCCTTCACGTTCATCTTCTTTCGTTTTTTTTCGGCAAATTTCCTTTGATTATATATTTTCCCCTTTTTTTATTTTTATTCTTGACAGCTGTTTGCGTTGTGTTAGAATTCATATACCGTTCAAATAAATCAGTTTGGCTCCATATCAAAAAGGGGGAATTCGTATGAGGAAATGCAAAACAGTGTTAGCGTTGTCGATGGTTTTATTGATTTTGTCGGCTGTAGCCGCTTTCGCGGCGGATACGGACTACAAAAATTTCACCATCGACCCGGCGAAGATATCCAAGGATAAGCTCGACACCACCGTCTATCTCGCCGTCTCCATCCGCGGGCTCGAGAATCCCTACATAGCCACCATCAATGAGGGCATGAAATTGTTCGCGAAGTACCTCGACACCATAGGCCAGAAATACGAGATGCAGGTTCTTGATTCCGGCGGCTCCAACGACAAAGAAGTCGACAACATGCGCCAGTTCGCCGCGAAGGCGGGCGGCAACGCGATAGCCTACTCCGACCCGAACGAGAACGCGATAGCGTTCCCGCTCGCGGAGGCCATGGCCGAGAGCGGCGGTTTCATCGGCACCGCGTGGAACAAGCCCGACGACGTGGGCCCCGCCGATCTCACGCCAAACTGGGTCATCCACACTTCCCCCGATAACGTCCTGAGCGGCTACAATATCGCCGTCGAACTCTTCAAGTTCATGGGCGGAAAGGGCAAGATATTCGTGATCGAGGGAATGCTCGGCAACACCGCCGCTATCGCCCGCGCCCAGGGGCTCGAAAAAGCCCTCGCGGAATACCCGGATATCGAGGTCGCTAACCGCGATACCGGCAACTGGAAGACCTCCGAAGCCCTGACTCTCGTCGAGACCTGGCTCAACACCACTCCAGACGTGGGTGGCGTGTGGTGCGCGAACGACAACATGGCTACCGGTGCTCTCCAGGCTTTGGACAAGGTCGGCAAGAAAGGCGCTATCGGAGTTGTCGGCGTCGACGCCAACACCGACATAGTCGAGGCCGTGCGCGACGGATACGCGGTCGCCACGGTTTCCTCCAACGGATATTTGCAGGGCGGTTATACCCTCGCGATTTGCTACGCCGCGTGGACCGGGCTGATCGACGTGGCGGGCCTTCCGGCCGAGTACCGCGAGTTCGCGACGCCGGCGCTTCTCATAACGAAGGCCAACGCCGCCGAATACCTGACGGACACGCCGACATTCGATTTCTCGAAGCCGTTTGCTTGCAAAGCCGACTGAAAAATAAAAATAGAGGGACAGGATCACCTGTCCCTCTTAATTCGTAGAATTGATTCGGAGAATCGCAATATGCCGGAAAATATGTCCGCGTCGCTTTCAATAGCGGAAGAATTTGCCCTGAGGGTTCAAAAAAACAACAGAAAAGAGCGCATCATGAGGTTTGCCCCCTTGCTGGTGCTCGTGGTCATGATAGGCGTCTTTTCGGCTGTTTGCGGCGCCAATTTCGCGTCGCTCAACAATTTTGTGGCTATATTGAACCAGCTTGCCATTCCCATGCTGGTGGCCATAGGGCTCACGTTCGTCATCATGATAGGCGGCATCGACCTCTCCATAGACGGAACAGTGGGCATGGCTGCGTCGCTGCTGGGCGTTTTCGTCTTGAACAGCCGTTTTCCCTTCGACTGGGGACTCGGAGGGGTGATACTCGCCGTTCTCGGCAGCACGCTCGTCGGCTTTATCATCGGCATGGTTCACGTTTATCTCAAAATACCTTCTTTCATGGTCTCTTTCGCGTTCATGTACATCTGCCGCGGGATAGGGCTTCTCTCCTATTCGGGTCAGCCGCCCACCATTATGGATCCCGTTCTGACGTCGCTTCCAAAAATTTCGTTTCTGGGGATTCCGTTTATCACCTGGAGCGCGTTTATCGCGCTGAGCGTATGCGTATTTATACAGGAATACACCGCGTTCGGCCGCTACATTTATGCCGTCGGCACCGACGAATCCATACTCAACTCGGTGGGAGTCAGCGTCAACAGGGTAAAAGTCAAGGTGTTCACTTTGGCGGGCGTCTGTTTCGGCATAGCGGGAGCATTGGGCGCGATACGCCTCGGTCAGGGGCAGGTGATGGTAGGCACCGGTTTGATGTTTCCCGCGCAAGCGGCCGTCGTGGTGGGGGGCACTTCGCTCGCGGGAGGCAAGGGCGGAGTGATAAACACGATAGTGGGCGTGTTCATAATGACGGTGCTCGCCAACGGTCTTGTGGTGCTCAAGGTCAATCCCTACATCAAGACCGGCATTGAGGGGATAATAATACTCGTGGCGGTGGCACTCACGGTCGCCCGCGGGCCCAAGGCGATAAGCAAGTGAGGGGCGGGGCCGATGACTAAACCCGTTTTGTTCGGCGCCTCAGGAATGGAAAAACATTACGCCGCGACCCATGCCTTGAAGGGCGTGGATATGGAGGTCAGGGAGGGCGAGATAGTCGGCTTGGTGGGGGAGAACGGCGCCGGCAAATCCACACTCCTGAAGATAATAATAGGAGCCGAGCCGCCGACGAGCGGCAACATGACCATGCACGGAGCGCCGTACTCGCCGCGCGACCCGATGGACGCCAGCGCCCATGGTGTGGGCATGGTGTTTCAGGAACAGTCGCTCATAGTGAGTCTCACGGTCGGACAGAATATATTTTTCGGGCACGAACGGGAATTTTCGCGTTTAGGCGTCATCGACTGGCGGAAGTTGTATAAGGCGGCGCAGGAAGTCCTGGCTGAAGTCGACATAACGAACATCCCACCGAGGAAACTGGTCAGTGACCTCAATTTCGCCACGAGGCAGATGATAGAGGTCGCGAAGGTAATAAACGTCACCAAATCCAGGGATGGGCAAAAATGCCTGATACTGCTCGACGAACCGACCTCGGTTCTGAACGAGGAGGAGACGCGCAACCTGTTCAAACAGATGCGCAAGATAGCCGCCAGGGGACACGGCGTCGTCTTCATATCGCACAGGCTCGACGAGGTGTTGGAGGTCACCGACCGGATTTACGTATACAAGGACGGCGAAAGCGCCGGCTCGTTCGATACGCGCGAGGCTCACGAAGCCAAACTTTACGAGATGATGGTCGGCCGTTCGACCTCCACCGAATATTACCAACTCGACAAGCAGACGGAACCCAGGGACGAAGTGCTGCTGGAGGTAGACGACCTCGGACTTTCCGGAGTGTTCAAGCATGTCTCGTTCAGCCTGCGCCGCGGGGAAATACTCGGGATATGCGGCGTGATCGGTTCCGGCAAGGAGGATATATGCGAGGTGATATGCGGCGACGAAAGCCCGACCTCTGGGACTATCTCCCTGAAGAGCGAGCGGGTCGAATTTTCGTCACCCGCGAACGCCCTCAAGCATGGCGTGCTGATGATACCCAAGGAACGCCTGGCGGAGGGCGTGGTGCGGACCGCTTCGGTTGAGGACAACATCGCGCTCTCGAATCTGGACGCGCTGTCGGTATCGGGTTTTGTATTTGCCGCGAAAGTGAGGCGTCAGGCCGAGGATTGGATAAAGCGCATGAGGATCAAGACGAGCGGCGCGCGCGAACGTCTCATACAGCTGTCGGGCGGCAATCAACAGAAAGTCATTTTCTCGCGAGCCCTCGCGAGCGAGTGCGACGTGTTGATACTCAACCATCCGACGCGCGGGGTCGATGTCGGCGCCAAAGAGGAGATTTACTCCACCATTCGCGAGATGGTGGCGGGGGGCAAGGCGGTCATCCTTCTGGGCGATACGCTGGACGAGTGCATAGGCATGAGCAACCGCGTGCTGGTCATGAAAGACGGGCTCGTCACCGGGGATTTCCCAGCCCCTTCCGGCAGCAAGCCCAGCCAGGTGGACGTAGTCAGCGTGATGATGTAACGAAACCGAAGAGAGGAGGCGGAGACATTGGCCGAAAAAATCGATATAGGCCGCAGGATGAGGATGAAGGAAGCCTTCATGAGGTACTTCAGCTTCTCCGCGATAATAATTCTGATAGCGGGTTTCTCGATGTCGCAGGACAATTTTCTCGGGAACGCGAACCTCAAAACGTTGCTCAGCGATTCCGCGCCTTTGCTGATAATGGCGTCCGGAATGACCGCGATCCTGCTGCTGGGTTCCATAGACCTCTCCATGGGGGCCGCCTGTTCTGTCGCGAACGTGATCACCGTCAAGGTGCTGAATCATTTCGGCCCCGAACTCAGCTCTCCATTTCTGGCGTCGATGCTGGCGCTTGCGGCGATACTCGCTTTCGGAGCTTTTTCCGGTTTGCTGCTGGGATGTATTCACGTAAAATTCAAGGTTCCGTCCTTTATAGCCTCCCTCGGCTTCATGTCGCTCTGGCAGTCGGTTGCGCTCTTGATCAGCCCCGCTCCGGAGTCGGTCAAGAAAGCCGTGTGGGGTTCGGTCGGTTGGTTTAAAATTACATTCAGGGTGCTCGGCCTGCCGCTCGTTCTGGCCCTTGCCGTGGTGGCTGTCCTGTACGTCGTTCAGAACAAGACGGAGATGGGCCGCGCGCTCTACGCCATAGGCGGTAACGAGCGGGCGTCGCGCATCGCCGGCGTCAGCGTCGACTACACAAAGATAATGCTGTTCGTGATAAACGGGATGTGCGCCGCCCTGGGCGGCTTTTTCCTCGCTGCGAAACTGCGCAGCTCCGCCCCGAAGGTCGGGGATCCCTTCACTTTGCTGATAGTGGCGTCGGTGGCGCTCGGCGGGACTTCCCTGACTGGCGGAAGGGGCAGCATCGCGGGAACCATCATCGGCGTCTTCATCGTGTCGGTAATTCAGAACGGAATGAATTTCATCGGCGTCGACGCCTACTGGCAGAACATAGTGTTCGGCTTGTTCATCCTGGCCGCTGTGGCGATCTCCGTCGACCGCTCGGCGAGAGGTCTCGTGATAAAATAGCGTTCGCTCCTCCCCGATTGTCCGGCACAATGGTCTTTGCTGATTTTTTGCGATTCAACCATGCATCGTTGTACAGTTTATCTTTTGCGGGCTCTCGCAAGCCCCCCCAAAAATTCCGCAGCTTTATGAATCTGCGTCATGGCAGATTCTACATATTTCCCTGTTTATAAGATTATGGTTTTTCATCCAATGAATGAAAGCCATTTTGAGCTGGAAATCTTGCTATTACTGACTCCAGCGTCATTACAAAGTGCTCAGTCTGTGTGTTTTTGGGAGGTCCCAAATCCACAGGTTGGATGCTTGATAATGGCATTGCGGCCGGTAATAATGCCAGTTCAAACGAAATCGAACTTTCACCCACTGGGTGAAAAGACCGAATCGCGTGAAACCAGAAATAAAGGATATCCACAAGGATTTCAACTCATCAACCTGTGGATTTGGGGAGGTGACAGCGACTTGACTTATCCAGCGTACCCAGTTAAAATTTACCCCTGTGATAAACGAGCCGTTAGCTCAGCTGGCAGAGCACTGGATTTTTAATCCAGGTGTCCCGGGTTCGAGCCCCGGACGGCTCACCATCATTTTTTA
>JAISXR010000276.1 GCA_031270375.1 Synergistaceae bacterium
ATGATACGGGGGATTTGTTCTTCCAGGGAATTGTCTCATACGAGGATAATGACATCGCCAAGAAACGCGGAAACCGCTTTGGAATTGGCGGCCTCTTTCGAAAACGTGCGCGTGGCTTCGTCGAATCAGGAAGTATTGGATTTTTGCGATTGGGCGGTGATTTCGGTAACACCTAAAAATGGGGAGGCTGTCGTTCGGGAACTCGATTTCAGGCCCGATCATACCGTGATAAGCCTGCTGGCGACCAAGCGGCTCGACACGGTGAAATCGTGGATGCCGCCCGTGGCGCGAATGTTCCGCATGGTGCCGATGCCGTTTATCGCGCGCGGGATAGGGCCGATAACGCTCTATCCCGCCGCCCCCGACATGGAGGAATTCTTCGGCCGTCTCGGCCGCGTGATCGTGGTGGACGAGGAACCGCAGGTCGAACTCACCAACGCAATAACCTCCGTCACTAACGCGACGTACACGGTGATACAGAATGTCGCCCACTGGGGGGCAATAAACGGTCTGCGCCCCGACGCGTCCCGCGACTACACCATAGCGTATTTCGAAGCCATGCTGAGCCAGATATCCGGTGAACACGCGGACACTCTCCCGCGTTTCGTGGAAGAGCGCACCCCGGAAGGAGTGAACGACACAGTGTTGAAAATGATGGCGTCGCGCGGGGGATTCGACCTGTGGACCGAAGCCCTGGACGCCGCGATAAAAAAGATTCGCGCCGACTATACATGAGTTACCCTGCGATTTGTGGTAAACACGGCAGCTCGTTAAAAGACCCCAGCCGGCGCGTCGTTTTTTTTCAGATTCCCATTTCCATCCAGCGGCGTTCCTGCGTTTCCCAGCGTGTGCCGTCGTCTCTCCAGCGGCGGTCTTCGTTTCTGAATCTGTGTTCCTCTTCGTTCCAACGATGATGTTCACGCCGCCAGCGCTCGGCTTCCAGGTCCCACTGCCGGCGTTCCGCTTCCCGGCGCATTAACTGTTCACGAAGCCCATGAGGCGGACGTTTCCTCTCTCTTTGTTCCCACATTCTGAACCTCATGTCCCAGCTTCTTCTGTCCCTGTCCCAGTTATGTTTCCGCTGCTGCCAGAAATTTCTGAGCCTGGCCCAACGCCGTAATTCTTCCTCCCAACGCCTTTTGGCCTCAAACCAGCGCCTTTTTTCCTCTCTCAGGCGTCTCAACTCCTGCGGACTGTATTGGCGCTTATACACATGATGCTTGCCATGCCCGTGCGGTCCCGGCTTGAAACCGCCAGGACCCGCTTCGGCGATTCGCGGCGCGTGTAAAACGCACGCCATCGCGATCAAAACTATCGTTAGAGCCGCGCATACATGTTTCATGCTCCATGACGAAAACTTCAAACGATCATCCCCTTTTGAGAGGCGCTTTAAAGCGACCCTGCTTTCCGGTATATGCTACAGGGCAACTATTAACGAAACAAGGGCAAAATATAAATTCTTTTTAAAATACAGTTAAATTTTAATGCCGAGATTTTTAACGCGAACGTCTTACTACTTTCCTATGCAGAAAGTGCCGAAAATCGCGTCTAGCAGTTCCTCGGAGGCGTCCTCGCCCAGCAGGGAGGCTATCAGTTCTGCCGCTTCGGACAGTAGCGAGCCGGCTATGTCGGCGCCGCGATATTCGTCGAGTGCGCGGGCGGCCTCTTCCATGCAATTCGCGGCGCTTTCGAGCGCACTTACCATCCGCTCGGTGGCCATCATTCCGTCGTAGGGAGACGCGCTGCCCAGCGCCGCCTCGAACAGCGCGTCCTTTAACCCGTTCACGCCGCGGCCGGACGGAGCGGATGTCTCAACCACCGCCATGAAGTACCCGAGTTTTTTCGCGTCGGCGTCGCTCAGAGCTATTCCGAGGTCGCGCTTGTTCATCGCGAGTACTGTGGGGCGCGCCGACGCGGCTCGGGCCGCCTCGAAATCCTCGTGCTCCAGCGGCGAAGAGGCGTCAACCACCAGAACGCAGAAATCCGCGCCTTCAATGGCGGCACGCGAGCGCTCTACGCCCATACTCTCTATCATGCCGGCTCCGGCGCTGGCGACATCCCTCATTCCGGCGGTGTCGACCAACGTCATAGACATTCCCCTGTGAATCAGCGCGGCGTCCAGCGTGTCGCGCGTCGTGCCGGGAATGTCCGTCACTATGGCGCGGTCGGATTCGAGCATCGCGTTGAGCAGGGACGACTTGCCGACGTTCGGGCGCCCCGCTATCGCGACGCGCGTTCCGTTCGCGAGCGTGAGGCCGACACGGCAGCGGCCCAGCAGGGAAGCCGTTTTCTCCGATATCACCGAAACCACTCTCGCGTATGACGCGTATTCCGCATCGCCCACGTCCTCCGGGAAATCTATCCGCGCCTCTATCTCGGCGCGAAGCGCCGTAAGTGACTCCGAAAGTCCTTTGAGCCCCGACGAGAGTTCGCCCTGAAGCGAGCGGCCAGACGAGGCGAGTTCGGCGTCGCTGCGCGCCCGCACCACGCCGAGAACGGCTTCCGCTTGGGCGAGGTCTATGCGGCCCGACAGGAAAGCGCGCTTGGTGAATTCGCCGGGAAGCGCGAGCCGCGCGCCGCGCGACCTGAAAAGCTCCAGGCACCTCCGCGCGGCGTATACGCCGCCGTGACACTGAATTTCTGCCGATTCCTCACCGGTATAACTCGCGCCGTATTCGAAACGCACCGCCAGCACCTGATCGACGACGGCGCCGCCGTCCATGATGTAACCCAGCGCCATGCGCCGCGCCGGTTCGAGCGACAGCGGGCGTGCGCCCCGGAAAAACGCGTCGGCCAACGCCACGGAACCGCCGCCCGTGAGCCTCACCACAGCTATCGCGGCCTCACCCCAGGCTGTCGCGACCGCGGTTATCATGTCTCCAGGGGGAAACACGCCGGATTCAGCGCGAGAGGCCGAATTCCACGCCAAGGCGCGAGAGCCTTTCCTCCGAGGCCTTTCTGTCGAAACCCGGCACGCAGGACGTGCAGTCGGACATCACGCATATTTTCTGCCGCAGGGGCGCGTAACGCGAGATATACGACGTCACGGACGCCTCCACGCAATGGCTGAGCGCTTCTCCGGCGAATGTGAGCGTTTTGAACTCGGCGAGCCTCGAGTACAGATCCTCGTTGAAAGCCGTGTCGGGCCACGAATCGTCAATCCCCTCGAATATCGAGAACATCTCGGTGTAAGGGTTCTCACCCTTGAACACGTACCTGACTGCCACGCGGGTCTTCTCCCGCCACGAGGCGAGCGCGCGGGCCAGCGGTTCGGCTATGCCGTGGCCCCATGTCGACACCACGCAATGTTCCGGCCAGATCATGAGGGACGGAATGTTCTTTTTCTCCATTGCGGCGAACATACGGTCCGCGTGCTGAGCGTATACCGTGCGCACGGGCCACCATCTGCCGGAGGCGAAGTCGGATGCCGATATCGCCGTGTAGGGCGCGGGATTGCTCCTGGACGCATCGGTCCAGAATTTCGGATGAAATATGGCCATCGCGTCGTGCGAATCAAGCGACACGAAGACGCCCGTATACGCGCCGCCGAATATCTCGATATGCTCCGCGAGACGGACGATGTCATCTTCTGCTCCGTCGACGTAAAGCGAACCCTTCCTGTCGCAAAAATCGTTCTGCGGGTCGATAATAACCAGTGCGTGACTTCTTTCGCCCAAAGCCGTTTACCTCTTTTCGTCAAAAAAAACAGGGGAACTGACAGCGACATCACGCAGGACTTCACTGTAGTTACGAAGGTCGGAAATTGGTTTGATATTTGGCATGGGGTAATCACCTCGCTTATAGTATACGCCGATTTTTCGTAAAATATAACGGCGAATTTTAAGACGGATTTTCATGGAATCACGCTTCTAGCGACTCGCGGCAAGTCGTTCGCGTGCGTTTGTAATATTTCTGGCTTGTAATTACCCCTGCAAGACAATACAATTATTAAAGGTCAGGTAAAAACAGGTAATTATACGTTTGACTTAATTTGGGAACGAGACGGAAGGGCGCGGCGAGATGAAAAAAGTAAAAATCACGGTCTTGAAAACGACTTTCGACGAAGAACTCGCGAAAGAATATGGCGTGGACGGTTTGGGCAGGTGTCCGATGCTGGAGGCGGGGCAGGAATTTCACGCGGATTACGCGAAGCCGGAAGGGTTTTGCGATGAAGCGTGGAAGGCGATTTATCAGTATGCGTTTGCGCTTTCTCACGGAGCGGGCGGCGGTGTGTTTTATTTCGGCGACTGGATCAGAAAACCGGGGGTCGCGATTTGCAGTTGCAACGACGGTTTGCGGCCCGTTATATTCAAACTGGAAGCCACGGACAAAGATTAGGTCATCGACTATACATTGATGATGCATTCGGTAGGCGGAGCGTGTCAGCCAAACATGGATGTGCTCTCCCTGAGCGCGTACACGGTAGAGTTCACCGGACAAAGCGCCCATGCCGTGGCAGCGCCCTGGCACGGCAGATCGGCGCTCGCCGCCGCGCGAAAATTTATAGACCTGATCGACGCGCGCAGGGGACGTGGGCAATGTATCGTACAGATGTCCGACACTCCAGCCTCTCATATCCATAACGGACAAACAGTTGGCGCTGCACACCAGAGATTTCGCCGACGCGACGCTGACGCCGCGGGCCGCCGAGGCTATGGCGGTCGGAGCGGAAGCCATGGTATTGCTCGCTCTGAAAACGATGACCGACGAGACGTTCAGACGCGCCGTTTCGGACGGTTTCAAACGTGAACTGGCGGTCAAGAAGGGAGGCTGAGCGAGCAACCGCGCGGTTCTGACGATTCGCCGTTTTGAAAATTATTTCACGGGGGAGGTAATGTAATTTTGGGGGAAACTGTCGGAAAAAAGCGGTTCAAACTGCCGCATATTTTCGTCATGTTGGCGAGCATTATATTTATCTGCGCGATAGCGTCCTGGGTGTTACCCGCGGGCGAGTTCGACCGTGCGCCGAACGCGGCCGGGCGCACGGTCGTCGTGCCTGGGTCATACCACGCCGTGGAGCGGTCGCCCGTAAGCTTCTTCGGAGCCGTGAAGGCCATATACGCGGGCTTGGTGGACGCGGCGGGAGTGGTGTTTTTCGTATTCCTGGCCTACGCGTCCATAAGCGTCATGCTCTCGACCGGCGCGTTCAGCGGGCTGGTCGCCGGAATGCTGCGGCTGTTCAAGGGTAAATTCAGGGCGGTCGTCATACCGTTTTTCATCGTCCTTTTGGGAGCCGCGTCCAGCGCGATAGGGATGTTCGAGGAAGCGCTGCCCTTCATCCCGGTATTCGTGGGGATCGCCATAGCCATGGGTTATGACGCCATCGTCGGCATAGCTATCATCAGCCTTGGAGTCGGCCTCGGATACAGCGGCGCCGCGATGAATCCGTTCACCGTTGGGATAGCGCAGGATATAGCGGAACTGCCTCCCATGTCGGGCGCATGGTACCGGATCATATGTCATCTGGCGATGACAGCCGTCGCGTCCGTTTACACGGTGCGCTACGCGCTCAGGATACAGCGGGACCCCACAAAGAGCCTCGTATATGGGGAGGATTTCGGCAGATTCGCGATGGATAAAAAATCTCTGTCCGGCAAACCGTTCGGCATCCGAGAAAAACTCGTGCTGCTCGATTTCCTCGCTCTGTCGGCGTTCGTAGTATACGGCTGCAAAAACTGGGGCTGGCGCTTCGAGGAGATATGCGCCGCCTTCGTCGTCACCGCGATTGCCGCGTCCGCGATCATGGGATGGGGGCCCAACGTCATCGCCGACAAAATGGCCTCCGGGCTTTGCGAAATAACCATGGCCTGTATGATGATAGGCATGGCGAGAGGAATTCTCGTCGTATTGAGACAGGGCCGCATAATCGACACTGTGGTATACGGAATGGCGCTGCCCCTCGCCGGACTCCCGGCATGGCTCGCGGGCGAGGCCATGCTCGTATTCCAGACGCTGCTCAACTTTCTGATCCCGTCCGGTTCGGTACAGGCGTCAACGAGCATGCCGATCATGGTGCCGCTGTCCGACCTCCTTGGCGTTTCCCGGCAGGTGGCAGTGCTGGCGTTCCAGTTCGGCGACGGTATCTCTAACGTCCTGTGGCCCACCGCCTTCGCGCCGGCGATCACCGGATTGGGCGGCATCAAGCTGGGCACATGGTGGAAATGGTTCGTGCCCCTCTTTATGCTCATATTCGCCACGCAAATGATACTGGTGGCAATCGGAATCGCTATCGGCTGGTGAACGTCAAAAGCCGGACGCGAGTATTTCTTTCAGCTTCGCGTCGCCGATGTTGCCGCCGGAAACGAAGATTCCGGTCTTTCGGCCGTTCGGCTTCGCCTCGCCGGAGAGCAGGGCGGCGACCCCGACCGCGCCCGCCCCTTCGATTATCTGCCTGTGTTCCCTGTGTATGAAGGCTATCGCGCGCTCGATGTCGTTTTCGGCCACCTCGATCATACCGGAGACGCGCTTTTTGGCGAGCGTCAGCAGGCTCTGCGGGATGGCGCCCGCAAGGCCGTCAGCGACAGTGTCGGAATATGTGACCGTTTTGACAATGCCGTCCGGCCACGAGACGACCCACGGGTTCGACGCCTCCGATTGAACGCCGAAAATCTCTACTTCGGGATTGACCGCCTTCGCCGCGATGGCGATTCCGTTGATCAGACCGCCGCCGCCCGCCGGAACCAAAAGATATTCTATGTCCGGCTCGTCCATGAACATCTCCATGCCGGCGCTGCCCTGTCCTGATACGACCGCGGCGTCCTCGTAGGACGACAGGTACGTCTTGCCCTCGCGCGCGGCGAACTTGTGCGCTTCATCCTCCGCGAAGTCGTAATCGCCGGCGGCGACGCGAAGCTCGACCCAGTCCTTCCCAAGCTGCCGTATCTTATGCTTTTTGAGTTCCGGGCAGGTTTCGGGCACGAAGACGATGGCCCTGACGCCCATGCTCCTCGCGGCGAGGGCCACGCCCTGCCCGTGGTTGCCGCTGGAGCACGTGACGACGCCCTTGCCGCGCTGGCCCGCGTCGAGCGAATACATGGCGTAGAGGGCGCCTCGGATTTTGAAGGATCCGCAGAGCTGTTGGTTTTCCCATTTGACATACACCTGCGCGCCAGCGATTTCGCTCAGTGCCTCCGAGTATTCCGTGGGCGTATGCCGCGCCCTCGTTTTCAGGAAACCGTACGCCTTGACGACGTCCCTGAACACCGGCTCGAAAGCCAGAGGCACAAGATCGTTGCTTCGGGCGGCAGTTGATGATTTTTTGTCGGACATGATGGAGCCTCCCTCTGTGGATTCTGTTGACACTCGCCACTATTTTAACAGCTTTTGGCGTATAATTTCGGTGTGCGTTTTTCCCGGGACGCAGCCGGTTGGCATGAAGAGGCGATAATGTGGAGATTAACGATATATTGCGGAAGGTGAGGGACGGTTCACTGTCTCCGGACGAGGCGGAGCGCCTCATAAAATACAGGCCGTTCGACGATTTGGGATACGCGATGGTCGATCACCACAGGGAGATACGCCAGGGCATCCCCGAGGTGATATTCTGCGGCGGAAAGACGCCCGCGCAGGTTCGCGGCATCGTGGAAAACATGCTCGCGCGCGAGACCAAACGGATACTCGGGACGCATGCGAGCCCGGAAATATTCGAGCAGGCAAGGCTCGCCGCGCCGGACGCCGCGTTTCACCCAGAGGCCCGCTCCTTCACGGTCGGCAAGGGCAAAACGCCGAAGACAGGAAAAATCCTCGTCGCGGCGGCAGGCACGTCTGATCTGCCCATAGCCGAGGAAGCCGCCGTGACCGCCGATTTTTTCGGAAACAACGTCGAGCGCGCGTACGACGTTGGCGTGGCGGGACTTCACAGGATACTGTCAAAACTCGGCGCGATATGGGAAGCGGATGTGATAATAGCTGTGGCCGGCATGGAAGGGGCGCTCGTCTCGGTGATCGGCGGGCTGACCGATATGCCCGTCATCGCCGTGCCCACGAGCGTCGGCTACGGCGCTAACTTTCACGGGCTTTCCGCCCTTCTCGCGATGCTCAACTGCTGCTCCAGCGGCGTCGGCGTCGTCAACATCGACAACGGCTTCGGCGCTGCGTGCCTCGCGAACCGCGTCATCAGAATGGCCGAAAAATTCAAGCGGCGCCCGTAGCCTCGCCGGGGCCGGTTGCCAGCAGTTGGGCCAGGAAATCGACGGCTTCGCGTTCGTCGGCGCCTTCGGCCGACAGCTCAATTTTCGAGCCATTTCCGGCGCCCACGGACATCACCATCACTATGGATTTGGCGCTTACCCTCTTTTCTTCCGAAGCCTTGCCAATCGTTATCATGGAGGAAAACCGGTTCGCGCTTCGCACAAACTCTGACGCCGACCGCGCGTGCAAACCGGCGGGGTCGGTTATCGTTACTGTTCTGGAGTACATACCTTCACATCCTGTTTTTAAATCTCAATATGACGGCCCCGAGCATCGCAGCGTTTTCACTGTCCTCCAAATAATACAACATCACCTCGTCCACAGCGATACCGCGCGAAACCGGTCTTCCTTTATGCTGACTCATGACGCTCTCTGCTGTCCATACGACTTTTTGAGATTATACCACACAGCGCAGACGACACCTTGGAGTGGAGCCGGAGGATAAAATTTCGCCTCGTAGAAAACAGGAGGGCTGTGGAATAAGAAAAAAATTTTATTGGTTGCAATAATCGCGCTCCAGGTTTGTTATGTATGCGCCCGGTTTTGGGCGTGTTCGCCGATCGGATTGACGGGGCAGACACACAGGTCCGCCCCTACGCAATTCAACAGCGACGGCAGTTTTGACATGTACGGAAGAGAAGCTAAAATATCAAGTGCGTTGTGCACCTATTAAATATTTAACGGAGCGAGGGAAGAAATGACAAAATTATCGCTTTCCGACATTGACGCGTTCAAAATCGCCGACGACGAGACGGGAGAGACTTTCTACGGCTGCAATCAGGACTGGTACGGCTCCGACTGGCAGCGGCTGTCGGGGTGCGGGCCTTCGGTCGTGGCGGGGATACTGATGTATTTACGGCGGGACATCGCGGTTCCAGGCGCCAAAGACAAAAAATACGCTATATCCTTCATGGAAGAAGTGTGGAAATACGTCACCCCCACACAAAGAGGCATCCACACCGCCGAAATGCTGCGAAGGCGCGTCGTCTCGTACTGCGCCGCCAAAAACCTCCGCGTGGCCTCCGCGGTGTGCGGCATACCCGAGGAACGCGTGTACCGCCCGCAAATGAAACGTGTATGGGCTTATATGACGGACGCGCTGTCGCGGGATATCCCGATAGCCTTCCTCAACCTGCACAACGGCGAGGAGAAAAATCTGGACGAATGGCACTGGGTCACCGTGGTGTCGGCGGAGCAAGCCAAACCGAACGGAAACGTGCAGATCGTGATACTCGACAGGGGACACTCTCTCGTTGTCGATTTGTCGCTGTGGCTCGAGACGACGCATTACGGCGGAGGATTCGTCTATTTCTCCGTTACGTAACGTCGTGCGGACAAATTGTTATATAATCGGAATATATATTGGGATTGGCTGAAGGAGAACGTCTGCTGTGTCACGTCCGGGAAGAAAGCGCCGCGGCATTTTTCGCGGAAAATTTTTAAAAAGGCGTGGTGAAAACTTCAAATCCGCATGGGGAAAAAACGCGGACCAAAGGGCGCGCGATGATACGTCAAGCGCATCACAAACAAAACCTGACCAAACGGCCTTGGAGGCAATCGTAAAACTGGCGGTCGAGTCGTGGCGTTTCATCCGTGTTTTCGAACATACCGTGTCCGGTCTTGACGCGAGGGAAGCGTCCCGTTGCAGAGGCTCCGCCGACGCCTTTCGCAAAAAAATAGAGGAAGTGCTGGCGGCGATGGATTTGCGCATGGTCAGCATAGAGGGAACCGCCTTTGACCCGGGCATAGCGGCGACGCCGCTCAATATCGAGGATTTCGGGCCCGGCGAGGAACTGGAGGTCGACACGATGGTCGAGCCGATCATCATGAACTGTGGAGGGCTCGTGAGAATGGGAAGCGTTACGTTGAGGAAGATGAGAAAATGAAAAATTACGTCGGAATTGATCTGGGCACTACGAACAGCGTAATAGCCTCTTGCGACGGAATAACGCCACAGACGTGGAAAAGCCCCGAGCAAAACGACATCACGCCCTCGGCGATATACATTGACAAACGCGGGGCAAAATACATGGGGCTCCGCGCCTACAGCATGTCGCTGCGTGAGCCGGAAAACTCGGCCGTCCTATTCAAACGGCTCATGGGGACGAACACGCTGATCCGCTTCTCCGGAGCGGACGTGACAAAGAAGCCGGAGGAGTGTTCCGCGGAAATACTGAAGGCGTTGTACGGTTATCTGCCCGGCGAGATAAGGAACGACGACGAGACCGGCACGGTCATTACTGTGCCCGCCGCGTTCAACCAGATGCAGAAAAACGCCACCGCCGACGCCGCGAACATGGCGGGAATCGGGCGCGTGGCGTTGATGCAGGAACCCGTGGCCGCGGTGATGAGCGTCATGCGCGCACGCAAAAACGACGGGATGTTCCTGATATACGACTTGGGCGGCGGCACACTCGACATAGCGGTGGCCGAGAGCATCGGAGGACGGGTCAACCTGTTGGCGCACGGGGGGATAGCGATGTGCGGAGGGCGCGATTTCGACCGCGCGATATTCGACGCGGTAGTACGCCCGTGGCTCGTGTCGCATTTTTCGCTTCCCGAGGAATTTCAGACCGACCCGCATTTCAAGACGCTTACGCGCTGGGCGATATCGGCGTCCGAGAACGCGAAAATAGCGCTCTCCACCGTCCGCGAATCCACGATAAGCCTGTCGGCGGCGGACGTGCCGACGCCCATACTCGACCGCGGCAAAAAGGAAATATACTTCGACATACCGCTGAGACGCGAGGTTTATGAAAAACTCACGGAGGACAAAATAACGTCTTCCATAAACGCCGCTAGGGACACGCTCTCGAACGCCGGCCTCAAACCGGGCGACATAGAGTGCGTCGTCTTCATCGGAGGCCCCACCAACTACGAACCGCTCCGCGAGCGCGTGGCGTCGGAACTCGGCATACGCGTTTCGTCGGGCGTCAATCCCATGACGGCCGTCGCGGAGGGCGCGAGCATGTTCGCCGAATCGATAGACTGGGGAGCGGCGTCTCGCTCCAGAAAAAAGCTGCGGGGGCACATCGACTCCAGCGAGCGCCTCAACCTCTCCTTCAACTTCAACGCGCGGACGCCGGAATCCAGGGCCAAAATAGTGGCCCGCGTCACGGAGGCGCCGCGCGGATACGAATTTCAGGCCGACAGCGTGGACACGGGGTGGACTTCGGGGCGCGTGCAACTGTCCGACGGCGCCTCGCTCGAACTCAAACTGCCTCTGGAGGGCGACAACAGGTTCAGGATATCGGTGTTCGACGCCAAAGGAGGCCGCGTGAACCTGGAGAACGACTGCGCGGTGATAACGCGCACGGCCGCCACGGTAGGGGCCATTCCCGCGTCTCACTCGGTGGCCGTGGAGGTGCTGGAGAAGCTGGGAGGCAAGCCGACGCTCGAATATCTCGTCCGCAAGGGCGACGCCCTCCCCCTGAAGGGCCGCAAGACCTTCAAAGCGGCGGAATCCCTCGCGGCAGGCAGCTCCGACACTCTCAACTTCAAGCTGTGGGAGGGCGAGATAAAAGATCCGATCGCCGACAACCGCTCAATCGGCGTGTTCAAAATATCCGGTCTCGACTTCGACGGGGGCATCATACCAACCGGAGCGGATTTGGAGTGTGAATACGAAATACTAGATTCGGGACATATAGACGTTCGTTTCAACGTTCCATCAATCGGCGGCGCGTTTCATTCCGACAAAAATTTTTACTCGCGTCAGGAAGGTCAGGTGGATTACTCTGTATCGGCCGGCAATATCGTATCCGACGGCAGAAAAACGCTGTCGAGGATATACGAACTCAAACTCGCGATAGACGATCCCCGTCTCGCCGAGGCGCGGGACAAAATGGAGGCCCTGGTGAGCATGGACGTCTCGGCATCCGATCCCGAAAAAATTCAGGGCGCCGACGAGGACATACGCGCCGCGCGCCAACTGCTCTCGAAGGTGCGCGAGGAACACCTGAGCGAACTTCGAATTTTAGACCTCGACAAGGTGGCCGCGACCTTCGAGAATACCCTGCGCAAATACGCGACCCCCGCGGAAACCGCCGATTTCGACAACCTGGCGGCAGTGGCGCGCCGTTCCGTGGACAGGGACGATTCGGATTTCGAACAGTACCTCGGCAGGCTCGAAAGCATGAACTTCGCTGTTCAGTGGCGCCAGGACTGGTATATAGAGGAGGTGTTCAAGCGCTGGACCGGAATCCCGCAGATTTTCTCCGATCGGCGGCGCTTCGATGAGTTGGTCGCGCAGGGCGAACGCTTTGTGGCTGAGAACAGGGCGGAGAACCTGCGCGATGTCATGATGGAACTGCTGAAACTGATCCCCGGAGTGGGCCCCGACGCCAGCATCGCGGACGTGACGAACATCATCAGGGGCTGACGCCGCGGAGGACACCGGATGGACGTATGGACATTCCCGAAAATCCCTTCCACAGGATAAACGCGCGCGCACATCACAACCGCGTGAAGCTCATGGACCTAGCGGACACGCAGGGGCTCGTGGGCGATCCCGACGACACCGCCCGCGCGCTATCCGACCTCACCAACCCGAGGAAACGTATCGCGGCCGAAGTGGCGTGGTTTCCGGGCGTCTCCGCCACTCATGTCGATGCCTTGCTGTCGATGCTGAAAACCCCGCCCATATTGCTGTCGAGCGCGAAAAATCTTCCGCAGCCGGGAATGGCGCGCGCAAACCTGCTCGCGGCCGGATTGAGAAGGCTCGACGCGGAAGATCGGACGCCTTCCTCCGTAGCGGTGTGGATAATGGAGATATCCACTTCTTTCGAGTGCGCCGAACCGGATACGCTGATGCTGCTGATAAACGACGACCGCGTGGTGTCGGGATTTCCGGAGATCACCGATATATCCGCCGTGCGGGGCGAAATCAACGAACGCCGGCGTTATTTCAGGAGCGTGATAATGGCGGCGCTCGGCTCGATGCGCGAGTCCGACAGATTAGAGGCCATAATGAAGGTCGTGAGGTCGTCGACCGGAGACGGGACAAAATTGGCCCCCGCGGTCGTATTCGATATGGTCGACCTCTACGAGGTCGAGTCGAAGGCGCCGCTAGCGAGGCAGGAACAAAAGCTCCAGTTCCTGATAGCCCGTGTGCGCGACGCCGCGGAACAAAACCAATCCGACGCGGATATCGCGAATTTGATAGGCGGCCTGGTAACAGATTTCCGCGCATGGAGGCACGTCGTCGAGCCGACTCATATATGCGCGCGCGTGAGAGGGCTCAAGAGCACGCGAGACGCGCTGCTCGGGGCGGCGGCGGAACTGGAGTCGATGCTTTCGGCACTTGGAAGGCGCAATCTGGCCGAAACACTCTCCGAAAGCCTGAAAAAGGTCTTCGCGGACGATTGGGAACTGTCGTACGAACCGGAGAAAACCGAAAAAATTCAGGCCGCTGGCGGTGAATCGCCCGAAGCGGCGAGGGAAACGCCCGCGGCAGCGCGGGACGACGCGGGGGAACTAATTTTCGAGACCGACGTCGAGATAATATCCCGCGAGAAGCTGCGTATTTCCTCTGAATTCATCGAATGGCAGGGACGGCGCTGGAACGTCGGTTCCATAACCCGCATGAGATGGGGCAGGATACCTGACGAGGGATCCGACACTCACAGCGTGATCACGTACAGGGTATTCTGGGGCGACGAGGTAGGCTGGGCCTCGATGGACTTCGTAAACGGCCGCCTGTACGAGAAGATAGTGCGCGGCCTGTGGAAGGCGGTGGGTCTGAAACTGCTGCGCGGGATACTTGCCGGTCTGAGGGACGGCAACAGCTATCGTTTCGGCATGATCACGGCCAACGACAGAGGTATCGAGCTGGAACGCCACGACGGAGCGGAGGGCGGCAGGGTATTTTGCGCGTGGACCGACGTAGTCATAATGGATCAGGCCGGAGCCTTCTGCATCGGCAAGAGCGACGACAGCCGCCTCTGGGTGGAGTTCAGATACCTTGAAGAGGACAACATCAACCTTCTGGAAAACGCCGTCCGCATACGCGAAAAGCACGGTACGCCCAGACTGAGCGGATTGCTGCAGGGGTGACGCGCCGTTGAAAATTCTATGTTCGTCCTCATATACGCACCTTTACACGCTCGTAACAAATAACGTCAAAGAATTCGGGCGAATTCCGTGTTGAAAGTGGAGAATTGGGCTTGAGGGCGGAAGGCTGTCTTTAGGACAGCGGAAATATATTGATCAGAGCTTCCGCCTGATGGCCGGACAAAGGCAATTCTGTAAATCCGCTTTTGTTGATGGGGCGAGCGTCCGCAACTCCTCTCACCGCTCGCGTCGCGTCAATTCCTGAAGCTGTGTATCGGGGCGGGTATGCGGCCTCCCCTTCTCACGAACGCCGAACAGTCGAAACTGTTCACGGCCATCACCGGAGCTTCGCCCAGCAATCCGCCGAAACTCGCGGTATCGCCGACCGTCTTGCCGGCGACCGGGATTATGCGCACGGCCGTCGTCTTGCCGTTGATCATGCCTATCGCCATTTCGTCGAGGATTATCCCCGATACCGTGTCTACTGGCGTATCGCCGGGAATGGCCGCCATATCTATGCCGACCGAACAGACGCAGGTCATGGCCTCCAGCTTTTCCAGGGTGAGCGCGCCGGCCCTGACCGCCTCTATCATGCCGCGATCCTCGCTCACCGGGATGAACGCGCCGGAAAGCCCTCCCACGTATGAACTCGCCATTACTCCGCCTTTTTTAACATTGTCGTTCAATATCGCGATCGCGGCTGTGGAACCCGGCGCGCCGGGCTGCTCCAACCCCATCTCCCGCAATATCTCCGCGATGCTGTCGCCTATGGCGGGAGTCGGCGCCAGCGAAAGGTCGATGACGCCGAAGGGAACGCCCAGCCTTCGCGAGGCTTCCTGAGCAACGAGCTGGCCGACGCGCGTTATCTTGAACGCCGTGCGTTTCACGGTCTCGCAGAGCGTCTCGAAATCGGCGCCGCGCGCCGCCTCTATGGCCCGTTTCACCACGCCGGGACCGCTGACTCCGACGTTTATCGCGGACTCCCCTTCCCCTACGCCGTGGAACGCGCCTGCCATGAAGGGGTTGTCCTCCACGGCGTTGCAGAACACGACGAACTTAGCGCAGCCTATCGAATCGCGGCCGCGCGTCATATAAGCGATGTCCTTTATCACGCGCGCCGAGACGTTCACCGCGTCGACGTTTATCCCCGAGCGCGTGGAACCGAGGTTCAGCGACGAACATACCCGCTCCGTGCACGCGAGCGCCGGGGGTATGGAGTTCAGCAGCGCGCTGTCCTCCGGCGTTATCCCCTTTTGGAGAAGGGCGGAGAAACCGCCGATGAAATTTATCCCCACCGCCTCCGCCGCCCTGTCCAGGGCGCGGGCTATCTCCACATAATCACAGCTCCGGCAGCCGGCGGCGGCAATCGCGATTGGGGTCACGGAAACACGTTTGTTTATCACCGGAACGCCGTATTCTTTCGAGATATCCTCCCCCACACGGGACAGGCGTTCGGCCCTTCGCGTTATCTTGTCGTAAATTTTCCGGCAGAAGGCGCCGCAGTCGCTGTCGGCGCAGTCGAGCAGGTTTATTCCCATCGTTATGGTCCGCACGTCGAGGTTGGCCTCAGATATCATGCGGATGGTCTCGTTAGCCTCGTTTATTGTGATCATGCGCTTATATCATATCCTGTGCATGGCGTTGAAGATATCCTCGTGCTGAAGGCGAACGACGACCCCGATATCCCGCCCCAGGTTCTCCAGCTCCGACGCCATAGACGCGAGCGGCGCCGCGGAACCGCTCAGGTCGACGACCATCATCATGTTGAAATAACCGTCGACTATCGTCTGCGCTATATCTAACACATTCACACCCTTGTCGGACATGTACGAGCATATTTTGGCGATTATCCCGACGGAGTCTTTCCCCAAAACCGTTACGATTCCCTTCATTTCGACCTCCCGGATTCACATGCCCATGTACGCCTTGCGCACTTCGTCAGACGCCAGAAGTTCCTCCGACGTCCCCTGCCGCACGACGCGGCCCACCTGTATGACGTAACCGCGCGAGGCTATTTCGAGGGCTTCCTGCACCATTTGTTCCACCAGCAGAATGGTGACGCCCTTTTTATTTATCTCTACGACGGATTGAAGCACTTTTTCCACCAAGCTCGGCATCAGCCCCAGCGACAGCTCGTCGAGCATCAACAATTTTGGGCCGCTCATCAAACCGCGCGCTATCGCACACATCTGCTGCTCGCCGCCGCTCATCGTCTGCGCGGTCTGGTTCGCGCGCTCCTTCAATATCGGGAACAGCGCGAATACCTGTTCGATGCGCCCGTCGATCACTCGCCTGTCTTTCTCCCTGAACGCGCCCAACTCCAGGTTCTCGCGGACGGAGAGATTGGCGAAAAGCCTGCGGCCCTCCGGCACGTAGCTGATTCCCCTGTAAATTATCTTATTCGCGGGCGTGCCCGTTATCTCCTCGCCGTCGAATTTTATCCCGCCGCTTCTCGGGCGCACAAGACCGGCAACCGACTTCATGACCGTCGATTTGCCGGAACCGTTCGCCCCTATTACCGCCACTATCTCGCCCTCGGCGACGTCAATGGATACTCCCTCCACCGCCCTCATGGCGCCGTAATAGCAGGATACGTCCGAAATCTGAAGCAGCGCTCCGCTCATGGCCTGTCCTCCTTCAAAACCCCGGATTCGGCGAGGCGTTTGCTGAATTTCTCGCCCAGATACGCGGTCATGACCTCGGCGTTCCGGCTTATTTCGCGCGGAGGCCCCTCCGCTATCTTGCCCCCGCCGTTCAGGACGACCACCTTGTCCGATATGGGCATTATCGCCTCCATTATGTGTTCGACCATCAAAATCGTCTTGCCGTCACGTTTGAGACCGACGATCAGCTCCACCATCTCGTTCACCTCGGTGGAGGTGAGGCCGGCGACCGCCTCGTCGAGCAGCACCAGTTTCGGCGACGTCGCGAGCGCCCTCGCCACTTCGAGGCGTTTTTTATTGCCTATCGTCATCGCGCCGGCGGGTCTGTTCCGCCATTCCTCCAGGAAGCAGAGTTTGATGCAGGCTTCGGCCGTTTCCCTGGCTTTGTCCTCGTCCGAGTTGCGCAAATACGCCCCCACGAGCACATTTTCGAGGACGGTCATCTCGCTCAGGGGACGCACCACCTGAAACGTCCTGACGAGGCCCATGCGCGCTATGCTGTGCATCGGCAGTCCGGTGACATCTTTCCCGGCAAACGTCACGCGCCCCGACGTCGGTCTGTAAAGCCCGGAGACACAGTTGAAAAGCGTCGTCTTGCCGGAGCCGTTCGGCCCGATGAGCCCGACTATCTGCCCCTCTTCCACCGAAAACGACACGTCCCTGTTGGCGGCGAGAGAGCCGAATTTCATCCAAAGTCCACGCACGTCGAGCAGCGGCATCAGTCGTCGCCTCCATTCCCTTTGCCTCCGCCGGAGTTTCCTCCGCTGGAGGGAACCAGGCCGAACTCGGCGAGGAAGCCCATGATCCCCTTGGGCTGGCGTATCATCATGAACATGATGAGGATGCCGTATATCATCTGGTCGACGCCCGCGCCGAAATGCGAGAGATACGTTCGGGTGTATTCCTGAAGCGGGATCAGCACCGCCGCGCCGAGCAGAGGCCCCCAGAACGTCCCCATGCCGCCGAGGATCGTTATCAGGACGAATTTCATCGACATGTCGAGCGAAAGAACCATCGGCGGGTCGACCCTGTAGTTGTACTGCGCGAAGAACGCGCCGCACAGCGCCGCCAGGAAGGCGGAAACCGTCATCGCCGTCAGTTTGACGCGCATACTGTCGACACCCAGGGATTCCGCCGTCTCCTGTCCCTCGCGCACGGCCCGCATGTAGTAACCGAACTTGCGTTTCTCCATAAACCGCACGACGCCGAAGACGAAGGCGAACAGCAGCGCGGCGCCGGTGAAGTAACCGGTCTTGTCGCTCGACCATAGGAAATACTTCCACGAATCGTCGAGTATCGGATAATCAAGGCCGAGTGCGCCGCCGACCCAATCCCACACGAGAAACAGCCTGCCGAATATCTCGACTATGGCAAACGTGGCGATGGCGAAATAATGTCCCCTCAGTTTGAAACAGGGCCAACTGATCAGCACGCTCACGAGAGCCGCGAGAAGCGCCCCCGCGATAACTCCGGGCCACGGAACGCCGCGGTACGTGACCATCGCCATTCCGGCCCCATATGCGCCTATGCCGAAAAAGACCGAATGCCCGAACGACACCTGGCCGCAGTAGCCCCCCAGAATATTCCAGCTCTGCGCCATGCTGGCGTAAAGCAGTACCAGCACGAGGACGTGGGCGTAAAACTTGTTTCCTATGGCGCCCGGAATCACCGCCAAAGCCGCCAACACGGCGACCAAGCCCAGCCATATAAAGAAGTCCGCGTTTTTATGCCCTTTCATACCGCTCACCACCCGAACAGCCCTTTGGGCCTGACCATTATGACGGCGAGGTACAGAGCGAAAACCGCCACGTATTTGACGACAGGAGCAATGTAGAAACCCGCGAACGACTCGACGAGGCCTATCAGGAGCGCCGCGCAGAGCGCCCCTGGGATGCTGCCGAACCCGCCGAGGGCGACCACCACGAAGGCGATGAGGCTGAAGAGCGTGCCGACCTCCGGGAAAACGGCGAGATAACCCGTCATGAACCCGCCGGCGATGCCGACGCACATGCCGCCAAGGCCGAACACCAAGGCGAACACGCGCTCGGTGTCGATGCCCATTAGCTCAGCGGCCTCGGCGTCCATGGCCGTCGCCTGTATCGCCCATCCGATGCGGGTCTTTTTTATGAGATAATAGAGCGCCCCGAGAACCACGAGCGAAAAAAGAGCGGTGACCAACTGGGGAACCGGCGCTATCGCCCCGAATATATCGATGGTCTTGCCGGAGAGCGCCGTGTTGTTCAGGAGCTTGAAGTTCGGCGTGAAACGGTTGAGACAGAAATTTTTCAAAAATATCGATAGCCCGAAGGTCGCGAGCAGCGGGGCCATGGCGGATTTCCCTATACAGCGGCGGACGACCGCCTTATACGAGACGGCGCTCAGGAGAAACAAAAAAGCCCCGGTCGCGATCCACGACACGGTCGGATCCACCCCGGCCAGGTGCCCCAGCCAGTAACACGCGTACATGCCCACCATCAGAAACTCGCCGTGCGCGAAATTAATGACGTCCATGACGCCCCATATCAGGCTGAGACCGGCCGCCACAAGCCCGTAAATGGCTCCGTTCATCAATCCGTCCACAACGACCTGCGCGAAGTTATTCAACGGTAAATCCCCTCCGTTTCAAAACGGGCCGCGGTATGTACTCCGCGGCCCGTCGATTCGTATATGAGCGGGAAACGTTATCTCTTGTCCCACGCGGGGAAGGGATAGACCAGCTCCGAATCAGCGTAATCCTCCGGGAAAACGGTCCTGTACTGCCCGTTATCCAACTGGGTGATCACGGTGAACGCTTTGTTGTTCTGCCCGCCCGGCGAGAAGGCCACTTCCCCCGAAAGCGACAGCGGCGACGGGAAGGTCTCGGAGCGAAGCAGTTGGGCGACCTTCTCGGTGTCGACAGCGCCCGCCTTTTCAATGGCCTGCGCCAGAACGTGCAGGCATACGGCCTCCTGAATGGAATCGGAGTCGAGCGGGAATCCCGTCTTGCCGCGGTATATCTCCTGCGCCTGAAGCGCGCTCTTCATGTATATCTCGGCTATCTCGGGCGAGTAGCCCATGCCGCCCATGTAGAAGCTGCCGTCGGGGCCGAGTTCCTTTGTGATGGCGGGGCTCTGGTAACCCGTGCAATAATTGATGAATATCTTCGGAGCCCAATTGCTCTGCTTCATCGTGCGAACCATCAGCGAATAGTCGCTGCCCAGGGCCGCGCCGAAAACCGCGTCCGGGGCCGCCGCTTTGAGGGTCTGTATCTCGCTGTTCATATTGGTCGCGCCCACGGTGAACGG
>JAISXR010000277.1 GCA_031270375.1 Synergistaceae bacterium
CAAGCAAGAAATCCGTGGAGTTCATCAAGTGGTTTACTTACAGCGACGACACGATTGACGGCAAGAGCAAGTCGAAGGCTTATGCTCTTTTCGACAGCTCATTGCTCGACACAATAGAAATCGGCACAGTTAAGGGTTTGCAGCAGATTCACGGCTACCTGTTCGGCGGGCTTTACGACTTCGCCGGGCAAATCAGGACGCTCAATATCGCAAAGGGCGGCTTCCAGTTCGCTATGGCGCGGTTCCTGCCCGAAACGCTGAAAACCATCGAGAAAATGCCGGAAGGCGCTTTTGATGAAATCGTGGACAAATATGTGGAAATGAACGTTGCCCACCCGTTCATGGAGGGCAACGGCAGAAGCACGAGGATATGGCTTGACCTTGTTCTGAAAAAGAACCTGAAACTGTGCGTCGATTGGAGCAACATCAACAAGAAAGACTATCTTTCCGCTATGGAAAAGAGCGCCGCGAATCCCGCGCAGATAAAAGCCTTATTGCGGTCCGCTTTAACAGACAAGATAAACGACCGCGAGGTGTTTATGAAAGGCGTGGACTATTCCTACTATTACGAGCAAGCGGATGAAATCACGGGAGGCGACGGCGAATGAAACTCCGATTCAAGCACACGAGCGTCAAAGCGATATAGAGGAGACAAGCGAAATGGCAAAGAAGAAAAACGAAATCACCATACGCAGTTCCGCTGCCGAATACTTGACGTTTATCACTGCAAGCGGCGAGGGAGGTGTGGAGACAATATACGCGGACGAAAATGTATGGCTGTCACAAAAAATGATGGCTACACTTTACGATGTTGACGTTCGTACAGTAAACGAACATCTGAAAAAGGTCTTTTTTGACAGTGAACTGAGCGAAGAAGCAGTTATCCGGAATTTCCGGATAACTGCTTCTGACGGGAAAAAATACGATACAAAGCACTACAATCTCAAAGCAATTATTGCAGTTGGGTACAAAGTCAACTCCGAACGAGCGGTTCAGTTTCGCAAATGGGCGACAAACATTGTAGAGGAATTCACCATTAAAGCCTACGTCATGGACGATGAGCGCCTGAAGTCGGGTAGTGTTCTGACATCGAAATACTTTGAGGAACAGTTGGAGCGTGTTCGGGCGATACGCCTTTCAGAGAGAAAGTTCTACCAAAAGATAACAGACCTTTACGCAACGGCGCTTGATTACGACCCGTCTGCAAAAGCGACAAAACGATTCTTTGCAACAGTTCAAAACAAAATGCATTATGCAGTTCATGGACACACTGCAGCGGAATTGATTGTCGAAAGAGCCGACGCGGAGAAGGAACACATGGGACTGACAACATGGAAATACGCTCCAAAAGGGAGAATTGAGAAATTTGATGTTGCCGTAGCCAAAAACTATCTCTCCGAATTTGAACTCGGACAGTTGGAGCGAATGGTGTCGGCCTATCTTGACTTTGGGGAGAGTATGGCACGACGTAATATTCCACTCACAATGGAGGATTGGGAGAAACGATTAAACGCTTTTATCGAATTGCTCGACTACGGTATATTGCAGGATGCCGGTAAAGTATCCGCTGAAATAGCAAAAATCCATGCGGAAACGGAGTTTGAAAAATATCGAATTACTCAAGACAGATTGTTTGAATCCGATTATGACAGGTATGTACGTGAGCTTGAAGAACAGGTTGGCGCCAGGAAAGGCGGCGACGGCGAATGAAACTTCAATAGAACCCCACCGAGAAACGCATCGCCAAGCCCGACTATGCCGGCCATTCGTGGCCTCCGGTCGCGCCGGCCCGGACATACGGCGACAGAGCCTCGCGCACGCAGTCCTTGAGCAGCGCCAGAGGCGACAGCGGCAATATCCCCCTGCGCGCCTTGTCGTAAGCGCGCGGCATGTACTGACTCAACAGCGACAGGGGGATTTCGGTCCGCCGCAAATTTTCCAGCAAGACATCTACGGCGCGCGAGACCTCCGGGACCGGAAGATAATACCTCGCCCGGTCGAAGAAGCTGTACCTTCTCTGAAGCCTCAGGCTTTCGGCGTCGCCGCGGTAATGATTTTTCCAGTGCGAATCGTCGGCCCTCATCGCCCTGTCCAGAGTTTCGGCAAATTCGCTGAGCGCCAAACCCGACGACGGCGCCAGCTCGCGCTCGATATGTTCGAGAGCCATCAACCCCTCCCTCAACGCGAACGTGAGGCCGGGTCCGACTTTCAGTATACCGACACCATCCTCTGTCATCATCGCGAGCGATTCCGGCGTCTGGTAATCGGTGGAGTGCCCCTCGAACATCAAGGGCCGCCCGATGTCCCTGAGCGACGCGCACAGCGCGGACGCTCCTTCCCTGTCGTAATCGAATATCTTTTCGCCGTTGAATTCAATGCCGGGCTGCACCACGAACGCTATGATCCTGCCGATGGCGTCGTCAAGCCCCCGCTCCCTGAAAGCCGCCTCAAACGCCGAGTACGACGCTCTGAACGCGGACGGCGAGGTCGGAGTCAGAGTATCGATAGCCTCTTCCTGGCTTCCTCCTGGGGTCGGCACCTCGCTTCCGATCACGTAAACCGGGGGAGACGCGCCGGGGACGCCGCGGAGCGTTCTTTCCGTTCTTTTGTAGGCCGCTTCGGCGGCGGCGCACAACCGCGCGCCGCGGGCGGCTATCGTTTCGTCCGAGAGGGCGCGGCCGTTCGGGTCGTCTCCGAGCTTCATGCTGGTGTCTATGTGGATTTTGGCGAAACCCGCGGACACGTAGCCGTCGATGAGTTCCTCCGCGAGGGTCATGGCCTCGCGTTCGGGCATGTCCTTCCACACCAGCGGGCCGAGATGGTCCCCTCCGAGTATCAGGTTTTCCGGGTCGAAACCGGAACGCGCGGCGATGTCCCGCACGAAGGCCACGAAATCGGAGGGCTTCATTCCGGTGTATCCGCCGCGCTGGTTGACCTGATTGGACGTCGCCTCGATCAAAAGAGGAACGCCGTCCGAGCGCGCCTGATCCATCGCCGCTTCAAGCACGATGGGGTTGGC
>JAISXR010000017.1 GCA_031270375.1 Synergistaceae bacterium
ACGAAGAAACAAGCAACGCACGCAACCTGAAGTACTGGAACGGGGGCAGCGGAAATAATTTCGCGAACGTGGGATTCACCGGGCCGAATACCAATACCAGTCATCATCCCCTTGCCGGACTCACGGGGCTCGACTTCGAAATATCGTCGTCCTCCGGAACGAACGACGAGTTGGATGCCAATTTCATGAACGACAAGACGTTCAAGAACAAAACCCACCCCTCCCGAGCCATGTTTGACTGGTATTACGGCTATGACGTGTCCTATATAGACCGAAAACATTACCGGAGGACCTTCATGCTCGCGGATCAGGGAAGATCTGGAATAGTGAAAGCCGGAGCGCCGGAGGTGGTGAATTCGCTGCACGGATTCACCGATTTCGCCGACTCTCACAAGAGTGACGATGTGAGGCTGTACATCCAGACGAACGACGGAGTGCTGCACGTGGTGGACCCGAATCAGGAGGGCGCTGAAAGTGGTTCCGGGATGAGGGAGGAACTCGCGATCCTGCCGCCTCCCACTCTCCTGCCGAGACGCGTTTTCAGTCTCAAGACCACAAAGCAGGACGGCAAATACCGATGGATAGACGTGAGCAAATATCTCGCCGACACGAGCGAGGATATACCCATAAGCTCCGTTCCCGGCTATATACTGGACGGCCCGCTTCAACTGCGTTACTTCGATATGCGGTATCAGGGCTCCAATCCCGAATGGAAAGGCCTGCTGTTCGGATCTCTCGGCAGAGGCGGCAGCGGCCTGTATGTCATGGACGTGACGGAAGCGGAAGATGTGAAAAATCCTCAGTTCTATTGGTACAGAGAGACGATAGAAAGTGACGACGTATACCTGCGTCATATATGGAGGGCACAGGGAACCAATCCTCCCGCGGGTGCCGTGCATAACGCGGCGCCGAACGTCTCTATGATAACCAGGGACAGCGCCTATTGGAACGACCTGTACCAAAATCCCGACGATCATCCTTACGAGCAGTTGGGTTTCAATTCTCCCAAGCCGTACTTCAGCGTTGCCGAAATGGGATTGAGCAATCCGCCCGCGTATCAAAACATGGTCGCGCTGGCCGGGGGAATGCAGAACAGACTGAATCTCGAGGACAACGGGACGATGGGAGCGGCGCTTTATCTGGTGGATCCGCATGTGAGGTTCCACGAGGAACGGAATGCCGGAGGCGTGAAGGTGTACAACAGCGGCTCCCTGAACGGCGTAAGCGGGCGGTGGCGGAATGGGAGCGCGGTGCGCGGCAACAGCCCCTTTATGGGGATGGTCAACTCCGAGCCCGTATTTCTCGCCACGCGTCAGAACAATTATGTGGCGAGGGGCACCTTTTTCTCTGATAACAGGGGAAATATATTTTACATCACTTTCGAGAACCCCGAGACAAACACCCCGTACAATTCTTGGGACGATTGGCGGATATACACGGTCGCTTCGCTTCGCGAGGACGGAGACGCCCCGACGGACAGCTACTCCATTCCCTGGGGTTTGACGGGCGGCTCGCGCCGGGGAGTGGGCAAGCTGTGGGTGGGCGGCGGAACCGCCGACGCGGCGAGGGCCGATCCCCCTGACGATGATGTTCAACATCTGATAAACAAGTCGCAGATGATTTTCGCTTTCGTGATGCCCGATATCGCGGCGGCGGACGGCGAGATAAGCCTTCGCGGCGATTGGGCCCAACTTGACGCCGACGACAATGATGTCATGATAAATCCCGACGGACTCTCAAAGGGGTGGTATATACCCCTGCAAGGGGCGACCCAAGAGTATTACGCCGAATACGTGCCAATAAGGCCGGTTCTCTTCGGAGGCAACCTGTACATCGCGACATTCAAGCAAAAGAAGATTAATCCCGCGGCGAGCGGGGCTTGTGAAACGAGTAATTTCGACGGCATGTCGCGGCTGTACGCCATATCCTTGGATACCGGCAGGTCCGTGCTGTGGAAGGACGGCGAGAATAAATATCTCGAATTCAACGGCTTAAAATTCGCCAGTTTCACGGTGTCGGAAAAAGGAGACACATCCACCCTAGTCATTACGTACAGGACACTGAGCAAGGTGAACGCGGACTCGGACATAAGCCGTCATACCGAGGACGAGGACGCGCTTTCCAAGGTGAAAGGCATGGACGCGCTGGTGGTAAAAATGGTAGCGAGCGGAGGCACGACCCCCTTGGTACCCAACGACAGCGTCCTCAACTACTGGCTTTACAGGTAAGTACCCTGCCCCGCCGGAGAGCTCCGGCGGGGTTTGTTTATATCAGGAGAACCAATATTAAGCCGCGCGTGTTTTAATTTTTGCCGGCCCGTGTCATAATTCCTCTCGTGAGTTTGAGGGGAGAGCAAACGATGGATTACCTGCCGAACAAGATAATTGAGATAAAAAAATCCGCGAGCCTGATGTCGGAAGAGATTATCGCCACGAGGCGGCACTTCCACAGAAACCCGGAGATGTCGTGGCGCGAGACGGAGACCAGCCTGTACATCGCGCGCAGGTTGGAGGAGTGGGGTCTGACGGATGTGCGCCGCGGATTCGGCGGAACGGAATCCGGCGTCGTCGCCGATCTGGCGGGAGACGCGCCGGGGCCGTGCGTCGCGCTGCGGGCCGATATCGATGCCCTTCCCGTCTTCGAGAAGAACGATGCCGATTGGCGCTCGCAAAACCTCGGAGTAATGCACGCCTGCGGTCACGACGCGCACATGTCGGCGCTGCTGGCGGCGGCAAAGATACTCGCCGCGATGAAACCGGATATCCGGGGACGGATTCGCTTCATCTTTCAACCCGCGGAGGAAATAGGCGCCCCATCCGGCGCCCGAGCTATGATCGGCGAAGGTGTGCTCGACGGTGTGGACGCCATCGGCGGAATGCATGTGTGGTCGTTCGTGAGGGCGGGCCTCGTTCAATGGAAATCGGGGCCGGTCATGGCGTCGAGCGACAGGTTCGACATCAAATTCACGGGCATGGGAGGTCATGGGGCAATGCCCCACGACGCGATAGACCCGTTCGTCCCAACGGCCGCTTTCGTCCATGCCGTTCAAACGATAGCGAGCCGGGAGATAAACCCGTTGGAAGCCGTTGTGGTGAGCATCGGAAAGATAGCCGGCGGCGCCGTTCACAATATCATCCCCGACGAGGTCGAAATTTACGGAAGCATCAGGGCTTTCAACCCGGAAATTCGCCGAACAATGGAAGACCGTCTGCGCCGCGTTGCTGACGGCATAGCCTCCGCGCATCGGTGCCAATGCGAGGTCAAAGTCGAATATCTCGTTCCGAGCGTGACCAACGACGCGCCGCTCACCGAGGTGTTCAGACGCGCCGCCGTCCTGGCAGTGGGGGAGGGAAACGTCGGGGAGAGCCCGCACTTGATGGTGTCGGAAGATTTCAGTTTTTTCCAGGAAAAGATCCCGGGAACATTTTTTTTCCTGGGTGTCGGTAATCCCGCAATCGGTGCGGATTACCCCCATCATTCGCCGCTGTTTACCATAGACGAGTCCGTCCTCGCGACCGGCGCCGCACTCTACGCCGCGTTCGGTTTGTCCGCTTTGGAAAGCCTGAAATCAGGGCTATTGAAAGCGCATGAACCTTTAAAACAGCCGTAGAAATCCATGATAGATTTTGGATTCGATGGCGGTTTTTGCGCAATATGAGTTATTTTTATCTCGACGTGCGCCTGCCCAACCGGAAAGTCTTCCGGCAATCTCATATCAATCCGCAATCTGCGCTCATCAGAAATTTCGACATCGGTCCGCAATGTCGGCACATTCTATGCCCCCCTTCGATGTATTTAATGTCAATATTGTACGTTTATTGATCTTCACGGTGTCGCCGGTCTGTTCTATGACGTAGAAACCGGCTTCGAGGACGGCGCTCTTCACATTACCGTGAAATACAGCTCCCGCAATAGCGCCGCGAATCCTGCGTTTTTCGTTGTTTTCGTCCTTGTACTTTCTCAGAATTTCGAGTCGCGTCGCGAAATTGTCAATATCGGTGTTCTTAGGTTTTGACTTCACCTCAACAGCGACAATGTAGTCGCTATTTTCCAACAGGATGTCTATCTCCGCGATGACCTGACCCTGTTCGTTCCTGATCTTCTGATTTTCAGCAGAACCATTGAAGTGATAACCCAAGGCATTGAATTTTTCGGCTTAATTCTTGGGGTCATTATACTTTCTTCTTCGGTTTAGGCAGCGGTGTGACGGGCAGTAGCACCGTCACTGCCTCACACGCTAACTCCGCGTCGTTGACATTCGTTCAATCTTCCCATCCGAGCTGGGCCTTGAAATCTTCCCTTGCCGGGCTGAAAGCGTCGATGGCTATCGTGTCCTCAAGGACTTCGCCGCCATGACGCTCGTTCGGCTCGAATATCAAGTAATCTCCAGCTGTAGCGGTAAACGATTCACCGCCTGTCAGGCGGAAACGTATGCCACCGCTCACGAGCAGCGTTATCTGGGCGTGAGGATGGCTGTGATCGGCCAGGTCGGCGCCTTTCTTCATTTCCCACCTCGTTAAGGTCAGCCCGTCTCCGTGGACAATGGCCGCTTTCATTCCCGGCCTATCGTCTTTTTTCTTCATTTCATCGCATTTGTAAAGTTTCATCGGTTTTTCTTCTCCTCTCCCGCGGCCCGGGGACCGCCTTTGCGTCACGCGGGCTGACGTAAACAAAGGTATCATATCATAAATGCCGCGCTGCCTGACAGTTTTGCGGTTCAACGCGCGCGATTTATGCGTCGAGATTTATGCCCGCCATTATTATGTCATGTCCGCTTTTTTATATGATATGATGACGCGGGGTATCGAAAGAGACGGTTGGGGGGTAGCTTCATGTGGAAAGAAGAGTATCGTCTTGGAGTGGAAACAATTGACAGCCAACACCAGCAACTTTTCGAGATGGTCGATAATCTGCTGCGGGTAATAGATGGCAGCGAACACGGGGATTATAAAAAAGAGTGCGCGGACGCCGTGAGCTTTCTGTACGATTACACGGTGAAGCATTTTCAATTCGAGGAAACGTACCAGGCATCCATAGGGTATGCCGATATGGAAGCGCACAAGTTGCAGCACAAGAGGTTCATCATAACCGTCGACAATTTCGCCAAAAGAATGCTCGGATCGGACTACGACATGAAAGTAGTGAAAGCGTTTTCGGGTTCTTTGGTCGCGTGGCTGAACTACCACGTCGCCGAAACCGACCAGAAAATCGTCGGCAATAAACCGCGGAATGTCAACGAGTCCATCATGACCTGCCTGGAGAGCTTTCTGTCCAGCTCACTCAATGTGATCGAGACCATGGTCGGGGTAAAACAGGACGAGATCAAAAAAACGATACCTCCGAAGAGGGATTTCAACGGGGACATATCGTTTTCGATAAATCTCGTCGGGGATATCATCGGCAGCACGATATTCACCTACTCGGCCGGCTTCGCCCGCTCGGTGATAAAATCGCTGATAGCGAAAGACATGGAGGAGCTCGATGAAATAGCCCGCTCAGCAATGGCCGAGACCTCGAACATCATCGGAGGAAAAGCCACCGTGATGATGTCGGGCAACGGAAAAACATGCGACATCTCGACCCCTATCCTGTTGACGGATAAGATCGACGCGCTGGGGTTCGAGGGTTTTCACCTTCAAACGGGCGATGGCGCCATGCAAATTCTCCTGTCGGTCAAGTAAAGTTGACTTTCACGCGCGCAGAAGTTCCATGAAGCGCGCGCCGGTTATGCTTTCCTCGGAAATCAGGTATTCCGCTATGCGGGACAGGCTGTCTCTGTTTTCGGAGAGAAGTTTTTTCGCGTCTTCGTAACACGCTTTGATGATTTTGCTCACTTCCTCGTCTATTCTGGCGCCGGTTTCCTCGGAGCACGTCATGACGTTTCCGCCGTCCAGATATTGATTTTGCGCGCTTTCGAGGCCCATGACGCCGAAGCCGTCGCTCATGCCGTATTGAGTGACCATGCCGCGCGCGATTTTTGTGGCCCGCTCTATGTCGTTCGACGCGCCCGTGCTTTTTTCGCCGAACGCGATTTCCTCGGCGGCGCGCCCGCCCAAGAGCGACGATATCTGCGCCAGAAGCTCCCCTCGCGTCATTAGGTAACGCTCGTCCTCCGGCGTTTGCAATGTGTAGCCGAGCGAACCCATCGTGCGCGGCACGATGGTGATCTTTTGCACCGGGGTGGAGTGCTTTTGCAGCGCGGATACCAGCGCGTGGCCCACTTCGTGATACGCCACCAGGCGCTTTTCTTCGCTGTTGAGTATCCGGTCTTTCTTTTCCTTTCCGGCGATCACCGTCTCCACCGCCTCCGTCAAGTCCTCCTGAACGATGGCCGGACGGCCCATGCGCACCGCCCTGAGCGCCGCCTCGTTGATCATGTTCGCGAGGTCGGCCCCCGCCGCGCCGCTGGTCATCAGGGCGATTTCTTTCAGGTTCACTCCGCCGTCCATTTTCACCTTCGCGGCGTGAACGGCCAATATCGCCTCGCGTCCGGACAGGTCGGGTTTCTCGACAATGATCCGCCTGTCAAAGCGCCCCGGCCTCAGCAGCGCCTTGTCCAGCACCTCCGGGCGGTTCGTCGCCGCCAGTATGACGACGCTCTTCGACGAGTCAAATCCGTCCATCTCGGCCAACAACTGATTCAGCGTCTGTTCCCGTTCGTCGTTGCCGCCCATCTGCGCCTGATTGTCGCGGCTCTTCCCGATGGCGTCGATTTCGTCGATAAAAACTATGCAGGGTGCGTTTTTCCCCGCCTGTTCGAACAGGTCGCGGACGCGGCTGGCGCCGACGCCCACGAACATCTCCACAAATTCCGAGCCCGACAACGAGAAAAACGGCACTCCCGCTTCGCCGGCGACCGCCTTGGCGAGAAGCGTCTTGCCCGTTCCGGGCGGCCCCACCAGCAGCGCTCCCTTGGGCTGACGCGCCCCGATATCCCGGTATTTGTCCGGGTGATTGAGGAAGTCCACCATCTCGCGGAGGCTTTCCTTCGCCTCCTCCTGTCCCGCGACGTCGGCGAAGCTCACCCTCGTGCTCTTTTCCATGCCGTACATCTTCGCCTTCGACTTCCCGACATTCATCATTCCGCCCATATGACCGAGCCTGCCGGATATAAACCGGTAAATGAGGTAGAAGATCACGAGGGGCACGACCCAACTGCTCAAAAAATTGACGATAGGGCTGTGGACGACAATAGAACGGCTGAAATCCACCCCGTGGGCGAGCAGGCGGCCGTTCAGTCCGGGATCGTCCACCTTCCCCGTGTAGAACACGCGGTTCTCGCGTAAGTGCTCCCGCCATTTTTTAGGCGTCATCATACCCATGGAGCGGGGCCGGTTTGCCGTTTCGGAGGGAGTCAGGATGCGTGCGACGGCGTCGAGGTTCGCGCCATCTCCGAGTTCGATAAGGAGATATTCGTCCTCGAACCGCACCCGTTTCACCAGCCCTTCGTCAAGCAAGGCGGCGAATTGGCTGTACTCTATCTCCATCCTGTGGCTGGACGAAAAAAAATTGATCGCTATGTTGATGACAAAAGTGAAGATGAACCACGATACCAGAAGATTGACCCATTGGTTTTTCCGCGGCCCGGGGGTGTTTCCTCCGGGGGTGTTGCTGTCGGATTCATTTGGTGTGGATTGACTCACGATGTTTTACCTCACATTTCGCGGATTATTGCGCGCAATCCCACGGCGCTGTTTGAAACCGCACTCCATAAGTATAAACGATTTTATCCGCAATAATATTATTCCGTTGACGGAATATATTTGCCGTTGTAAAATCACCTCATGAAGTGGAATGTCGAGTACACGGACGAATTCGAAGCGTGGTGGAATACGCTTGACGAAAAAGAACAAATCGCTGTTGCGGTTACAGTTGACCTCTTGGAAGAAATGGGGCCTAATTTGCCATTTCCATACAGCAGTGCGATTCATGGTTCAAAACATGGACACATGAGAGAACTTCGCAGTCAATGCAGTGGCAAGCCTTTGCGAACACTTTACGCTTTTAACCCGAGGCGGGCGGCAATTTTACTCATTGGCGGAGAAAAAACGGGCGAGGATAATTGGTATGAAATATTCGTTCCGTTGGCGGACAAGTTATATGACGAGCATTTAATAGAAATAGCCGAAAGGAAGTGAGTCGGATGGCCAAAAAATTCGCCGTTCTGCGCGACGCGATGAGCGCTGAAGCAAAAAAAGAGATATCCAGGCAAGCAGAGCAAATCATGTCTGAAATGCCCCTGCACGAACTGCGCCGCGCCAGAGGCATGTCACAAAAAGTCTTGGCCGAAAACCTGCGCGTCCAACAGCCCGCGATTGCTAAAATAGAGCGCCGAACCGATATGTATATTTCAACTTTGCGCAGTCATATCGAGGCAATGGGAGGCGAGCTCGAAATAACCGCACGCTTCCCAGACGGCAGTGTAAAAATAACGAATTTCTCGCAGTTATGATCTCGCCTCTATTTGCCATCATTGCGAGTTTTTCAGCTCGTCGAGGTAATCCGCCCACCACTGCATCATCTCTTTGCGCTTTCCCAAATACTGAGCGTGATTGTAAGCGGCTTTGACCTTGTTACGTTCCTGATGGGCGAGCTGCAGTTCGATCACGTCGCCCGGCCATTCGTGTTCGTAGAGGAT
>JAISXR010000288.1 GCA_031270375.1 Synergistaceae bacterium
CAATGGTACGTCTGCCTGTCGGGTGAGACGTTGAAAGACGGCGTCTTTTCCGAATGAAAGGGGCACAGCCCGAGGAAATTTTTCCCTGCCCTCTTCAGTTTCACGTAACCGCCTATCAGGTCCACTATGTCGATCCGTGATTTTATCTCGTTTATATCGTCGCTCATCTTGTGACCGTCCCGTATCGGCGCTAAGGCGGCCCGTCTCCGATAATTTTCACCCTCGAATGGAACCGCGCGCTCTTATTTTAACGGGAATCAGGGTGTCGTGGCAAGCGACACGTCAGCTTCCCCACAGGAGGGCTTGTTGTGAGGTGTTTTCCCCGCTCATTCAAGCACTGGGCCCATGGCACGCGCGCGGTTTTATCGCCGCGGCCCTTACGCTCTCGTGTAAACTTCCTCCCCGTTCACGAAGGTTTTCACAACCTTTGAGCGCGAATCCAGAGGATCGCCGTCCCATACGGCGAGGTCGGCGTCTTTGCCGGGCTCCAGGCTTCCTGCCCTGTCAGCTATTCCCAGATGTTCGGCGGCGTATATCGTGACGGCTTTCAGCGCTTCGTCCGGCGGCAGGCCGGCGCGCACGGCCAGCGACGCGCAGACGCTCAGGTGTTCTATCGGAATGACGGGGTGGTCGGTTATTATGCAGAAATGAACGCCGCTCTCCCACAGTTTTCTGGGCGTGTCCCACGTCTTGTTGCGCAGTTCTATCTTGACCTTGCTCGTGAGCGACGGGCCGACCGTGACGCGCGCGCCTTTGGCGGCAAGCCAGTCCGCTATCAGGTGTCCCTCGGTGCAGTGCTCTATAGTGTACTCAATCTCGAACTCCTCCGCTATGCGCACGGCTGTCTGGATGTCGTCGGAGCGGTGGCAGTGGACGGACAATTTCAGCGTGCCCTTCAGCACAGCGAGGAGGATTTCCATGCCCAGGTCGCGCTCGGCGGGCTCGTTCTTTCTCGCCGCCATGAGGTGTTTGCTGCTGTAGTTGTGCGCTTTGACGAAAGCGTCCCGCATCAGGAATGCAGAGCCCATGCGGGTCGTCGGCAGTTTGCCCTTTGGTTTATAGACGCGGACCGGGTTCTCGCCCAGGGCCGCTTTCACGCAGGACGGCTCGCGGAGGACCATTCGCTCCATCACGTCCGGCCGGGTCTTCATTATGATGCCCTGCCCGCCTATCACGTTGCCGCTGCCGGGAAGCGTCTGAACGCACGTAACCCCTCCCGAGAGCGCCTCGCCGAACGCCTCGTCATCGGTGTAAACGGCGTCGAGGGCGCGAAGCTGCGGGGATATCGGCTCCACCATGTCGTTTGTGTCGTCCATATCCTCGGGGAATCCCTCGCTGCACACGCCCATATGCACGTGGGCGTCGATCAGACCGGGAGTGACTGTCAGCCCGGCGAGGTTCACAATTTCGCCGTCACTCGGAAACAGTATGTTCTCTCCCACTTCGACGATTCGCCCGCCCTCGGTCAATATCGAACCCGTGTCGAGGACTTTCCCCGTCCCGAGGATCACCTTCGCCCCGGTGAAATATTTTTTATCATGCTCCAACGCCATCGCCTCCAAGAATTTTTGCCGCCGAACCCTTCGTCAGCGGACATTGTCTTACCTTGCGCAAGCATACTGAGTTAAATACCGGCGGATAAACTGAGATGGGGTTTGTTTTTTGTCATCCCCCCAAGGCATACGTTTTTCTTCCGGATATGATAAAAAACAAAGCCGCTTCGCGCGTGTAACCGCGACGTACATATTGTTCTTCTCTTGAATCAGTGCTTCACCACCACTATTTAAGGCGCGGTAATCGGGAAATGTTCCATCGGCCAGACCAATAACAAACACAACTTCGAATTCTAATCCCTTTGACATATGAGCGGTCAGCAAAGCAACGCCGGATTCCGTGTCTATTTCTTGTGTTTTGCCAAGAGAGATGGCGTTGCGGAATGATATTAGCGTTCTGTTCTCGCGTGATATACGGCTTTTGAATTTGTTCCAATGTTTGCGCCACTCGTCAATATCTTTTTCAATCAAATATCTGTCATCATCGGATAAATTGGATGGCATATTCTCTTTTAATGTACCAAGCACTTTGTCAAAGTTGAGAACTCCTCCAACCGAAATATGCGGCAATACCGAATTCAGCCACGCGAATTTGTTTTGCGTCAATAGCTGTTCGATCAGCTTCTTTATGTCGTAACGATCAGCATCCGCAGATACGTTTCGGGATGCCAATTTGCACAACATCTGTCTGTGGTACAAATCCACTGGGTTCATCAAAAGACGCAGCATCAAATCGAACGCTTCCATGAAATCCGTTTCACAAACAATACCCGACTGAGTTTTCTTATAAAAGAATGGTATTTTTCCTTCCGTGAGCTCATTTTCAATTTGAGAAAAGGCATATTTGTTTCGGGCAATTACCGCGAAGTCATCATACCTCAAAGAATTCTCAATATCCTTATGACCGCTGAGGATGAGGTTTTCAATTGTGTCGCGTACAGATTGCGCCTCGGTCAATTCATTTGCGTAAGAGTTGACAGAAAGCTCTCCCTCATAGAAATATTTTGAAACGTCCTCTGCATTACCAGTAAGGCAGTTCGAGAATTGAATAATTTGTTTAGCTGAACGAAAATTCTCGTCCAACGTATAAACAGTCGGATTGAAATCGAGAACAAACAGCTCGGACATATATTTGCTGCTTGAACCGTTAAAAGCGTAGATGGATTGATTCTCGTCACCGACCATCATTATGTTATTAAAATTGGGACCGCACAAAGCCTGTATGACGCTGTATTGCGCTTTGTTCAAATCCTGTGATTCATCAATGCAGATATAACGGTAAACGGAGTTGTAGAGTTTCACAACATCAAGGTTTTCTGCCAAAATTCGATAAGCGAAAAACAGAATATCGTCAAAATCCATAGCGTTTTGATTCCGCAGAATATCATTGTATTTTTGGTATATCGCCTGGAACGGTTCTTCAAGGTTACACAGTTCAGGTGAAATCAGAGAACGCTTTTGTTCTGAAATAGCTGAAAGGCATTTTGTTAAAAACGCTTCGGGCCTTTGTTGCCGGCGCGGAACCATTCCAAATTGCGATTCGTCCGCAATGACACTTCGCAAAATGGCGATTCTGTCGTTTTCGCTTTCAAATAACGAAACATCGGGGCGCAATCCGACGAGATACCCTCTGGACTGGATAATATCAAGACAAAATGAGTGTATGGTGCCGATCGTGACGCGCTCGATAGAATCCCCAACTTCAGGGTCTGCATCAAGCCTTGAGCGCATTTCTTCGGCGGCCATATTACTGAATGTCAATGCCAATACTTTGCCGCGCTTCTTTACGGACAATAAATGTTTGACACGCTCGGTCAGCACCCGTGTCTTTCCGCTCCCCGGCCCGGCTTTAACAAGCAATGCCCCGTCGACATGTTCGACGATTGTTTTTTGTTTGGGAGAGAGTTTCATTCTGTTTTCTCCTCAGCATGAGCTTTATTGGTTCCGATTTTGTCCGCAAGTGCTGAAAACAATGTTTTAATTTTCGGCGGTACTTTTCTTTTCGGCTCCGCTTTTTCGACGAGTTTAGTCGCTACCGGAAGCGCGTAGTCAGCCTTGTGTTCATGGCACAAGTCAATCAACGCTTTTGTGCGCCCGTCCTCCTGGCTGTAATCTCTTACAATCCCGCCTTTGCGCTTCTGTCCATTCTTATCCTTGATGTAAGTATCAAGGTAGTCTGTTTTATCTTCATACCCACAAATAGCTTCAACTATTAAATCAGCGTATCCCTCATGGATCAGATATTTTTCGTAGTCGTCGCCATTTTCAAGTACTACTACATTCGGCAAATCTGTTGCGTTCAAACCAAGAACATCATTTACCGCGGTTTTGACGGTCTGTATGGTCTTTTCTTCGCCATCGCTAAATATGAACCACGGAATATCAAAATCTTTAATCAATGAAAGATACTGCTTATACTTCTGACCGCCTGTGTTTATAACGCTCACTCCAAGAGAGAATGGAGCGCATCCAAAGTATTTGTAGAAATAGACGGGCAGCGCTAATTCTTCCGTTATCCCCTCACAAAGAATAACAGCCGATGCAAAGAGCAAATCAGCCCGCGTGTTTATGACTTCCCTAAAAATCATTTCTTCGTTACCGTGCGTATCGGTAGCCTTATAACGTATTGCCGCGGTCTTTCCATCGCGTTTACTGAAATAGATAGCATCCGTCAAAGCGGATTGAGCTATTATACTTGGCGAATGTGTGCTTACTACTTTCTGGCCTTTAAAATGCGAAATCTGTTCAAATAGCTGTCTTTGCGCTTGAGGGTGCAGATGGGCTTCGGGCTCTTCCATTATAAGCATAATGTACTGTTCGGCTTCGTCGTCATCAACACGCAACTTATCGTTTTGATTTTCGACAAATGCCGCTAATGTCAGAAATGAAATCCAACTGCGTGTTCCGGAGCCGTGTAGTGATATTGGAAACGACGCGGCATTGCCGTCCTGCATCACAATATCCATGCCTTTGTTGAGGTCGGAGATTTTTCTAGCGAGCGGCTCAATCTCTACTGTACCGGATGAAGTGCCTATCATTTTTACGATCGATGAAATCCGTTCTTTGGTCTTATTGAGTGTTGGGATACTCTCAATAATCATCGTGTTCACACTGCTAAGCTGTTCTTCTATTTCTCGTACTTTCTCATCGAGCAGGTCGTAATTGGATGTAACACGGCCAAAATATGATTTGCGATTTCGCAAGTCTTGAACTATATCACGGTTTGCGTCCATATAAAACGACTGCAATGATGTTCGCATATCGTCGTTGAAAGCGTTCTTTTTTATTTCAATTGTTGCCGTGTCTATATCTTCTCCCCATTGCCTGATACAGCGGCGATTTAAAATATAACTATCCTTAAATAGGTCTAATCTTATTTCTGTTCGGATTCCAACAAAGTTCCCCTCTGTACTGGTTGTAACCCAAGAATCAGTAAAAACACTTGTCCAAAAAACCGAGAACTCTTTGATTATGCTGCCGGCTGAGTTAACTGGCTGAAACATAATATCAATGAGAGCTACTTTTGACTTCTCCAATCTCTCGTCCTGAGCGACAAAAATATCATTCTCCGATATATCGGCGGAGCCTGATACAGCAATATTAATTGCCCGTAAAAAATTAGTCTTGCCGGTATTGTTTTGCCCAATCAGCAAATTCGACATTCCTAAATCTAACGACATTGATTCAATAGAGCGGAAATTGCGGATGCGAACTTTTGATAATAGGATTCCCATGCCTCTTACTCCTTCTCTGCGCTCAAATCGACATACATCAGCCTCGTATAAACCTCCTTCGCTCCTGTGAAATATTTTCTATCGTGCTCCAACGTCGTCGCCTCCAAGAATTTTTGCCAGGGACTGCCCGCGATTCTCTCGATTTCGCCTATTGTACCCGATTCGGGCAGATATTTGTGAGAGGTCGCGACATCGGCCACCGCGCTCATACCTAGGGTTTAAATCTTTACCCTTTAGACTTCTATCAGTAAATCAGTCTTTCCAAAAATATATTGGGAATGTAATCCAAAAAAATTATAATATATTTGGAATTTTTGCCAGAGGACTGCCCACGATTCTCTCTATTTTGTCCCTGATTGTCATGGCCCTCGACAGCTTTTTTCGCATCGAGAACAGGGCCTCTTCGTCGGACGAGAATTTCGATTCCAGTTTCGACATGCGCTCCTCTATGGTCATGACGGCTGTTCCCATGGTCATCTTGTCGGCGAGATAGAGCGCTTCGTTCTCGCCTATTTTACCCGATTCGGGCAGATATTTGTGAGAGGCCACGACATCGGCCACAACGCTCATGCCGCGACGGCGGAGCATACGCGCGCCTTCGGCCTCGTGGTCGTGACGCCCTTTCGCGATATCGTGCAGCAGCGAAGCCGAGGCCAGAAGACGGCGGTCAATCTCGATTCCCTTGACAATCAGGGCGGCGGCAATCGCGCCGGCGACGCGAGCCACGGTCCTCGCGTGACGCACAGCGCCCTCGGGAGTTCCTTCGATGCGGAGTATCTCGTCGCATTCCTCCACGTCGGGGAAAAATTCGGTCTTCGCGTAGGACATCAAACGTTCGTAGTCGTCCGGCGTGTCCATGTCGAGAGTGACCGCGCGGTCGCCTGTCGGGATTTCCGCGCGCGAATGCGTGCTGTTCTCCAGAAAACCGCCGAGTCCGCCTTCTCCCGCCCATGAGAGTATGCCTTCGGCGAGCGATGACGATATCAGCGGGGGATGAGCGCGCGCCCCCAGAAAAGTCGGATAGACGATGTCGGCGCCAGACGCCGCCCGCGCTTCCATCAACGTGCGGTAGGTATGAGTTTTCACGAGGGGGATATCGGCAGGAAGCAGGAAAAACGCTTCCGTTTCCCCGGGCAGCGCTTTTACGCCGGTCACCACGCTGCTGAACATTCCCGATTTATAATCGGGATTGCTCACGGCGCGGATTTCGAGGCGGAGCGCCTCTTTTGCGATTTGTTCCCCGTCGTGCCCGGTCACGATCGTTATCTCGTTTATACCGGCGGCTCGCAATCTGGATGTCGCCGTTTCGAGCGCCGGGATACCGAATATCGGCAGAAGCGGTTTGCAGCATCCCATACGGCTCGCTAGTCCTCCAGCCAGTATGATTGCCGATACGAGGTTCATAAAGTCAGGCCGAAAACGCGCACTCTGGCCAGTGACATGGTTGACATCCCGCGCAAAGTCCTCCCACGCCCCACGAACGGACATGCGGCGCCGGATCCACGCCGGCGAACACGAAGGGCAACAGACGGTCGAGCGACGTGCGCTCGTCGTGCACCACGCAAGCGGGCGCTCCAATTATGCTTATCTCGCGCCCCTCTTTCGACGCCGTTCCCATCATCAACATCGCGCCCGGCAGCACCGGAATGCCGCGAAACACTATCCTGTCAGCCACGGCGGCGATTCCGCCGGGCGTCCTGTCGTCGGCGTCGACGCTCATGCCGCCGGTGCATACCACCAGTTCCGCCCCCTCGGCGATGAAAGCCCTGATCGCGTCCGATATCATGGACGGGTCGTCGGTGCAAAACCTGCGCCCGATGAGCAGACCGCCGAAAGGCTCCAGTTTACGGGTGAATTTATCCATAAAGGCATCCTCGACGCGTCCCTCCGCGATTTCCCTGCCGGTCGTGACAAGCCCCGCTTTGAGCGGCGCGAAGGGTTTCACGTCAATTTTGAAGGCGGCCGCGACGGCCCTGTCGACGCGCCCGCGCGTCATCGCGAGCGGCCTTATCCTGAACCCTGCCACTGGCTGCCCCGCGCGCACCTGCCGGAAGGGGGGCGTCGTCGCGAGTACCCAGTCCACGTCCTCGTTCACCCGTCCGACCATCGCGGCGTCGTAGCACAGAAAGCCGCTGACACCGGCCTTGAGGGTGATCCTACCTTCGCTCGGCGGCGTGGGCACGCAGTTCATACCGCATATCGCGCCGCACAGCGCCTCCGCCGCGTCATCCTCGTGAACTTCGTCGGGTTCCAGTTCCAACACGGTCAGGTGTTCGCGCCCCATCTCGCGCAACATGGGCAGATCAGCCTCGGTTATTATCTGCCCCTTTTTGAAACGCGCTCCCTTCGTGTGCGAGCGCGCGTCAATCTTAGTGAGGTCGTGCGCGAGAGGATGGCCCACGGCTTCTTCCAGCGATATTTCCGTTATCCTCATATTTACCTCCCCATATCCCGCGTCAGCTCTTGAGGGGCATCACGTCCTCCGGCCTTATGCGCACGTATATCTCGTCTCCGGCGCGGAGGTCCTCAGCTTCCTCGCGCGGCATATCCATCCTTATGCGGGAAAAATCTCCGTCTGACGGCGCTCCGAGGGGAATTACGTTCACTATCGTGCCGAAAACATCCCTCGTCACCCTCTCTATCCGGCAGGCGAACACGTTGGTTCCGGCCTGCGTCTCGGACTTTCGGACGTAGTGCGACCGCACGCCGATGTATTCGGTCTCCGGCCCGAAACGCAGCGCGCACTCCAGTTCTGTCCCCCAGTCGAGCGCGCGAATCCCGCGCGGCGATACGCTGCCCCGCGCGGCCCGCGAATAGTTCTTGCAGCCCGACAAAAGACAGGAGGCCAGCGTGTCGGGCGACTCGAAAAGAGCGTCGATAGTGCGCACGGCCTCCGTCCGTCCCGCGTTCATCACGCAGACATGAGAGCACATGCGATACACCTCGTCCCTGTTGTGGGACACGTAAAGCGTCACTCCGCCGAATTCCGACGCCACACGAGACAGCTCTCCCTCCAACTGCCACCTGAGATAGCTGTCGAGTGCCGACAGCGGTTCGTCGAGCATAAGAACGGAGGGCCCACGCGCCATTATACACGCGAGCGCCGCCCTCTGGCGTTGGCCGCCGGACATATTTTCGGGATAGTGCCCCTCCAAGCCTTCGAGGTGAAATTTTTTGACGAGCGCGGACACGGAGTTGCCGCCGCCGCCATTCTTGCGCGACCTGAGCACCGCCGTGATATTGCCCGCTAACGTCATGTTCGGAAACAGCGCGCAGCTCTGAAAGAGCAGGCCCACGCCGCGAACCTGCGGCGGCAGATTTATCTTCCGGCGCGAGTCGAAGAACACACGGCCGTCGTATGATATTATTCCCTCGTCGGGCCGGACGACCCCCGCTATGCACTTGAGCGTCATGCTCTTTCCGCAGCCGGAAGCGCCGAGAAGCCCCATCACGCCGGGGCCGGCCTCGAACTCCGCGTCGAGGCGGAACTTGCCGGCGCGGCGCCGTATCTTGACGTAAAGCGACATCAGACCGCCACGGAACGTTTGCCGGTCTCCAGCATATTGACCGAGATCAGCACGACGAACGAGATCGCGAGATTCACGAACACCCATCTATACGCGAGCGAGTCGTTCCCCTCGCGCCACAGTTGATAGACGGTTGTAGAGATAGTGGCGGTCCTTCCCGGGATATATCCGGTGACCATGGTCGTCGCCCCGTACTCGCCCAGCGCGCGCGCGAAAGCGAGCACCGTGCCCGACAGAATCCCCTGCTTGCAGTTGGGCAGGCGCACGTGCCAGAACAGATACGTATCGGACAGCCCGAGTGTCTGGCCTGAGTATTGCAAGTCCATGTCGAACGCCTCGAAAGCGCCGCGCACCGTCCTGTACATCAACGGAAACGTGACGATGGTGGTGGCGAATATCGCAGCGTACCACGTCATGGTCATCTTGAAGCCGAACAGTGCCAATACGCGCGAACCGACGGGGCCCAGCGGCCCTATGGTCTTGAGGAGAAAAAAGCCCACGACGGTCGGCGGAAGTACCATCGGAAGCGTGAGAACGCAGTCGCACGCCCCCTTTACGGCCCTGGGAGCGAATGAGACGTAATAAGCCGCGAGGATACCTGCGAAAAACGTGATGAACGTCGATATCCCCGCGACGCGTATCGAATTCCAAAGCGGAAAAAAGTCCATTTTCGATGACCATAGGATCAAAATCTAGGGCCTCCGCCCCTAACCCCGCAAGGGGACCAGCCCCCTTGACCCCCTCTTTATGAAGATGGTTCAGGGAGCTTGCTCCCTGGCGGGTTCGGGCACCCATAGGCCCGATGCTCCTACGGGGCGCCCGAAGTTTTAATCCTGTGGTATGGAAAAACCTATTCTCTTGAATACGGCGGATGCCTCGCCGCCCTTCAAAAATTCCGCGAAGGCGCGTGCCGCGTCCTTGTCGGCCGCGCGGCTCAAAATGGCCGCCGGATACACTATCGGCGCGTGCGAGCCCTCGGGAGCGCCGGCCACTATCTCCACTTCGGGCGAAGTGGCGGCGTCGGTGCCGTAAACCACGCCGCAGTCAACGGAACCCGCGGCTACCTGAGCCAGCACTTCTTTGACGTTGCTGGCGAAACTGATCTTCCTCGCCTCGTTTATGGCGTCCCAGAACCCCAGGTTCTTGAATATCTGCTCGGAGTACTGGCCCACCGGCACGTCGGAATTGCCCAGCGCGATGAGGAATACCTTGTCGGTGCCGACATCGTTGAAGCCGGACAAGCCCTTCGGGTTATGCCCTTTCGGCACGATCAGCACTACCTTGTTGGATACGATGTCAAAACGCGTGCCCGGCTCCACGAAGTCCAGTTTGTCGGTGTTGACCTTGGGGTCAGCCGAGATATCGATCTGATCCATCTGCTTCTGCCCCGCGGAGATGAATATGTCGCAGTCGGCGCCTTCCTGAATCTGCGTCTTCAGCGTGCCGCTCGAATCAAAGTTGTAGACTATCTTCACGTCCGGCGCGATTTTCTCGTACAGCCCAGCTATCTCCTTCATAGACTCCGTCATGCTCGCCGCCGCGAAAACAGTGAGCGTAGTCTCCGCGAACGCCAACGACGCCGACGCGCACAACACCGCCAAAACCGCAAGTAACATGAAAATACGACGCAAATGTTTCACACATACCGCCTCCAATATATGATTTTGAAACGCAGTTTCACGTTCCAGATTATATTCGAGCCGGCGCTTTTATGCAATATTATTGCAAGA
>JAISXR010000051.1 GCA_031270375.1 Synergistaceae bacterium
GATAAAGGCCACCGTCGCCAAAATGAACGCTTAAACGGCAGCCGTGAAAAAAATATAAAGGGGTGCGGGGAACTGGTTCCCCGCGGTTTTTGGTTTCGTTTTCAATAGGAAATAAAAAAATCTACCATACTGGGAGGCGTATTTTGATATGTTGAACCTAATTTCTGCGATATTCGCGAGGAGCGGCGGTGAAAAATTACGTCTCTCGATGGCGGCGCGAACGGTGTTGGTACTGGCGCTCGCGGCGGCGTTGATGATGATTGCGGGAGGGGCTTGGGCGGTGCAATCGCGGTTGAATTTCCCTTCTGACGATAAGATCGCAAGCAACCTTACTATTAATGATACCCAATTTTGGCGCGTCACCGCGTCAGAATTTACTCTCAATGGTTCGATCGCAAGTAATTTAGCTGCGATTATCAGCGCTAACATTAACAATTATCTCAATAATACATCTCTTATCGCAAACATATCCATCCCAACACCAACAAATATGGTAACTGTCAGCGGAGGAGGTACGCCAAGAACAATAACCAGTGATGGCATCAATGATTTCAACGATCACAGATTGTTGACCATAGCCACAAACGTTTTGTATGGTGTTAATGCTGACAAGTTGACACTATCCAACCTGCGTTTTGATGGTATAACTACTGTATATACTTACACTAAGTCAGGAGTGGCTGGCGGCGTGGTAAACGGGTTTATCGGCAATGACCACGGCAACAAAGCAAATATATCGATAAAAAATATCGCAGGCAACGCCTTTACCGGGATTAGCGTTACCCTGCACGGGAATAGCGCTAACCATTACCTTGCGGGCGGCGGCATCATCGGTCTGCGCTCGACGGAAGCGTCCGCTTCCATAGGTGATATCACAGGCAATCTGTTCAGCGGTGTGAACGTAATAACTGATGAAGCCAGCAATGGTTCCGCCTATATCGAAGGCGGCGGTATCATTGGCGTGGACGCGGTATCTTCTCCGAATCCCCCTGCCGGACACGCCTCAATCGACAACCTGACCAATAACTTTTTCACAAACGTGCATGTGGATACTGGCGATATTCTCCTCGGCGGGGGACTTGTCGGGCTGAATAACAACAGTCAAAAAAATAACGCTGCGGATACTTACATCAAACTGGTGAATGCCAATGGCAATATTTTTGGTAACGGAGCCAGTGGCAATATAACGGTCGATGTCGGGTACTCCCTGCGCGGCGGCGGCGTCATCGGGCTGAACGGGCTTAGCAACGCCAAAGCCGATCTCGTCAGCCTCACGAACAACGTTTTCGCGGGTATAAATGTGGAAGCTGGAACTTATATCCGCGGCGGCGGCGTTGTCGGTATTCAGATCAACGACGACGGAGACGGTAAATTTGGCCCTTCAGGATTCCCTCAAGAGGTAACTGTCGCCGCTAAACTCAAAAGCGCCTCGGGCAACCTTTTTTACAAAATCAACGTGGAATCCGGCAATAATTCAACATTGATTTCCTCCACCGGCGGCGGCATCGACGGCGGCGGCATCATCGGCGTTCGTGCAAAAACGGGCATAGCGAGTTTGGAGTATCTCGGCTACAATGATTTCAAAGAACTGACAGTTACGACAAACAAGGCCAACAATTTCCTCGGCGATCTGATCGGCGGCGGCATCGTCGGGGTATCGGCCGCGAATTGGGCGGGGCTGGGGCTAGTCGAGTACAACGATTTCGATGATATTAACGTGAACGTAGCGAGCACACTGTCCGGCGGCGGCGTCATCGGCGTGAGCGCGGCAAAATCTTCAAATGGCGTCGACGCAATCATCGGCAACGTGCAAAACAATACATTCCGCGATGTGGAAATCACAGTAAAGCGCGAACTCAAAGGCGGCGGTTTTATCGGGGCTGTCACGGACACTGGTTTTGTCGGAGCGAACGATATATCGAACAACAGGCTCTTTTACACAAACAGCGAAAACAAAGTAACGATAGTTGACGGCACAAACTACGGCGATCTGACCGGCGGCGGTTTCGCCGGTTTTGTGGCGGATACTAATACGCCGGGCACTGGAGACGCTTTTATCAATACGGTGCGCGGAAATGAATTGTATTTTATGAATGTTACAGCCAACAACATCATAGGAGGCGGATTGATCGGTACGGTCGCCAATGGATTTTCATATATAAAGGATATCATCGGCAATGCTTTCGTGGGTTCAACGATAACGGCGAAGGGGTATATCGATGGAGGAGGAATTATAGGCGTTACCAGCAAATCGAGCGTTACATCGCCTTCTAAATTTCTCGGGATCGAAAAAATATACAACAGCAATTTTTCCGCCAATAGCGTTACGGCGCAAGGACGGATAATGGGCGGTCTGGTGTACACTTACGGTCTGTCCAACGGTATGGAGATCAAAGACAGCACGTTCGATGGGAATGTATTTGAATCTTTGGACAGCAATGGTATTGTCTACGGCACCGTCACCATAGATACCGGTCTCCCGAATTCTAATACTGGCGCGCATACGCTGACCATTTCAGGAGCGACCCTATTCGGTATGGAAGTTGGTAACGCTATCTATGAACTAAATAAAAACGTCCCTCGTTTCAATTCCGTTTATTTCGGACGGGTTTTGGAGGCAAACGGTGACTATGACGAGATTGAAGGTCACGCGGCGCTTGTCATCAATGCCAGCAATCCTTCGATACCTTTGGTACTCGGCGATCCGGTAAGAGTAGCTCAAGACCAAGACGCTACTTGGTTGAGTTCTAATTCCGGAAAAGACACCTTCGGCTTCAACATGACCGTCAATGGAAGCAGCGGCGAGTTCTGGTGGGGCGGCGCGAACGAATTTAAAGTCGGTGCCAATGTCCCAGCATATTACAAAAGCGTCAACCTCGAAAGTGGGAGCTATACCAGATTGATTGGCTATCGTGATGAGGTTTATAATCCCACTACCTTAACGCCTTATGAAAACCACAACACCTTCTCTCTTACCGCGCCTCAGTTCGATTTCAACCTGAAACCGGGCGCAACGGTGCGAGTGGAAGGCTCGAACGTAATGACGCTGACGAACGCCAATCTTTTGGGTAACCTGCGCTTTGTACCCGGCGGCACAATATGGCAGTCGACAGATAATTTCGACTATCCACTATTGACGGTAAATACCACAGGCCAAACAAACATCGAGGGTAGCACTGTTGGGCTGGCGCCTTTCGGGGAGAAAGACGACCCGGACCTCACGTCGGGCTCTTACTTCGCGCTGCTCGAAACCGATACGCCTATCGTTGGCAATCAAGCAAACACCACCGCCCGCGGGCGGCAAGGCTTGTTGCGGGAATACGATTTCCTGATCGATACGCTCGGCCCCGACAACATCGCCCTTAGCTCCCCCGGCCAGCGTCTTTACGCGTACCTCCACCCCGCCAACAGCGCCCCCCAAGCGCCGCGCGAGGCGCGGACGCTCACCGAGAGCCGCGCGGCAAGCTTGGGCTTTCTGCGCGCGACGTGGCTGCCCGACCACAGCTATCAGCAGGCGGACTTGGCGCTGTACCTGGATGGCGAATACAAAGCGTGGGTTCCCTTCGCTGGCATAGACGGCGCGTGGATGAAGGCCGACACACGCGGCGGCGGCGAGTATGAACTATCCACCATCAACGGGCTGCTCGGGATAGCGCGCGAGAACAAAAAACCGGGCGAGTCGTTCCTGACGGGGCTTTTCCTGGAGGGCGGCTACGGCGACTACGATACGCGCAATTTCATTCATTACACGCCGGACGTGCTCGACATGAGAGGCGACGGCTCACTCCGCTACTATGGCGTCGGCGCGATGATCCGCAGGGAGTGGAACAACGGCGTCCGTCTGGAGGGCTCGCTGAGGGGCGGACGGATTAAAAACGAATTTCACGCCCCCGAATACAAAGACCCGGATACCGGCCTGTCGGCGAAATACAAATCCACAGTGCCGTACTACGCGGCGCATATCGGGCTCGCCCGCGCGTGGATGCTGAAGGAAAACAGAAAGTTCGACCTCATAGGGAGATATTTCTGGACGCGTCAGAACAGCGAGGCCGCGATTCTGCCCAACGGTGAAATAGTGAACTTCGACACCGACGACTCGCACCGAGTCCGCTTGGGCGGCAGGCTCACATTCATAAAAGACGAGCGCCGCGAATGGTACCTGGGCGCGGCGGGCGAATACGAGTTCGGCGGCGAAGTGTCCGCGTCGGCCTACGGATACCCGTTCGACTCGCCCGATCTGGGCGGCCTTACCGGCATCGGCGAGATAGGCTGGATATACCGCTCCACCAAGGACGACGATTTCTCGTTCGAAGCCGGCTTGCAGGGTTACGTAGGCCGTATGCGCGGAATTACGGGCGGCATTCGGATGGAGTGGCGGGTGGAATAACATGCCGCGAATATGCGGCGTAACGTAACGGCGCAAGCGGAGAGCGGAAACGCTCTCCGCTTAATTTTCGCGCGTCCGTCGTTATCTGAATGAATGTTTAGGGTGGGTATGCCGCGAATTTGTCGCACACCCATTTGTAATGCCGAGATCGTGGTATAATCGAAAACGGTTTAAATGGATATGGATTATGCCCATTATTCGAACGAGAGGTAAAATAAATGCCGGGTTATCTTCAAAAGCTGAAAAAAATGGACGCCTTGATCCTCAATTGGGTGCAGGCGCATACAAAAACCGCCCTCATGGACAAGGTGATGTTATTTTTCACCAAATTGGGGGACAAGGGCGCGATATGGATAGTTTACGCCGCCCTCTGCGCTTGCAGCGACAAGCTTCGCGTGGTCGGAATTCACCTCACGATGTGCGTTTCGGCCTGCGCGTTCGTAGGGAATTTCGCGATAAAGCCCATGTTCGGGAGGACGCGCCCCTGCAATCTCGACAGGGGACATTCGTTGCTGCTTTCCCGCCCGGAGGATTCATCATTTCCCTCGTGTCACACGATGACGAGTTTTGCCGCGGCCGTGGTGACGGCGTGGCAGGCAGGCGGGCATCTGGGGGTCACGTCGCTTGTTTTGGCGTCGATGATCTCCTTCTCCAGAGTGTACCTGTACGTACATTACCCAAGCGACGTGGTGGTCGGCATGGCGCTTGGCATCGCGACCGGGAGCCTCTTCGTAATGGGCGTGGCTTGAAGTGGCGCGAAAACTCAGTTTTGGCCTGGTCGGAGGCGGTGAAATATCTCACAGGCATGTCCGGGCGATAACGGCGACAGGCCGCGCGGTTTTTTCGAGCGGATGTTTTTCGAGAAACGGTGACAGAAACAGGGCGTACGCCGCAAGGTATGGTATCCCGTCATACAGGCTGTATGAGGACTACGCGGCGATGGCGGCCCGCGAGCCGGAACGCGGGGTAAATTTGGATTTTGTGGTCGTCACAACCCCGAACGTCAGTCATTTCGAAATTTGCAAAGCTTTTCTGGAGCGCGGTATCCCTGTCGTGTGCGATAAACCTCTCGCCGCGAGCGCGGCGCAAGCGGAGGAATTGGCGCGTATCGCCGCTGAGGGAGACTTGGTATGCTGCGTCACCTGCACTTTCGCCGGGAATCCCTTCGTGCGTCTCATGAAGGCGCTCTTCAGCGAAGGTATTTCAGGAAAACCTTACTACATTGATTTTTCTTTTCTGCACGGGCGCCGGCTCGCTCAGGTGATGAAGGATGCCGGCTCCATGTGGCGTTTCCTGCCGGAAATCAGCGGCCCCGCGGGTTCCATAGGCGACCTTGGGGCGCACGTGGCATATCTCGCGCGCTTCCTCACGGGCCGGGACATCGAAAGAATTCTGGCGAGGCTCGTGTTCAAGCCTGGCGGAGTCGCGCTCGACAGCTCGGCCACGGTAATGTTCGAGATGTCGGGGGGGCTGGAAGGCTCCATGCGGATAGCGCAGCTTGCCTGCGGACACGACACCGACCTTGAAGTTGAAGTATGGGGCGACGCCGGCAGCCTGTCATGGAAATTTTCCGCCCCGAATGAACTCAAGGCCGACTATCTGGACGGCCGCGCGGAGATATTCCGTGATCCGGGATTGGCGCGACCCGAGGTGAGACGTTTCGACCATATCCCGGCGCCCAACGCCGACAAGGCCACCGCCTGTTTCGTAAATCTGTACGACGAATACATGGAAGCGCTCGCCGCGCGCCATGACGGCCGCGCGACCGACGCGGTATTTCCGACGTTCGAGGATGGCGTAAAGGAAGCGCGGTTCATCGAAGCCTGCGTAAAGAGCCACAGACAAGGCAACATATGGGTGAATGTCTGAGAGAAACCGTATTCAAATGATAACGGGACGCCAAGGGAGGCGTCCCGTTATCATTTGAATAGGATGGCGATTATACACAGACTTATCTGCGCTTGCCCATTATCCTGAGCAGGTGGATGAAGATGTTGATGAAATCCAGGTACATGCTGAGCGCCGCCACCACGGCCACGCTCCGCGTGACCTCATCGCCGTGACCGCTCGCGGCGGCGACCCTGCGCCATTTGAACGAATCGTACGCCGCGAGGCCCGTGAAAATCAGGACGGCCATTATCGAGATGACCATGTCCATCTTCTCCCCGCCTATGAACAGATTGGCCACTATCGCAATCAGCAGGCCGATCAGGCCCATCCTGAGGAAGTCGCCGAATTCAGTGAGGTCGCGCTTGGTGACGGCTCCGTAGACGCTCATCGCGCCAAACAGCCCGGCGGAGATGAAAAACGCCTCAGCCACCGATTCTTGAGTATAGATAAGAAGCAGCGGCGCGATAGTCAGCCCGTTCAGGCCGGAATACACGAAAAACAGCACGCTCGCCGTCGCCGGAGCAAGCGACGTCACCTTGGCCGACAGAAAGAACACTATCCCGACTTCGGCCACGCAAAGGATGACGAAAGGCGCCATTCCATGAGTGACTAAAAGCGTGGACATGACGGTCCGCGAGTTGACCGCGAAATACGCCACGCAACCCGTCACCGCGAGCCCCAACATCATCCAGACATATACTCTCCTCATGAACCCAGCCACCGCCTGCGCGGCGCGGGACTCCTCGGGCGTGTAATACTTCTCTCTTTCGATATCCATTATTTTTACATCCCCCTTCTCGGTATGTTCCACACTATCACCAAAATAATTATACGTTACGCGCCGCAAAAATCAAGCGCCGCCGAAATTCGGCGCGGCGCGTCCTTGCGCGCTATGTGTTACAATAACAGAAATAGATTCACTTGGGGGAGGAATCGTAGTTTTATCATGACCAAATCACGTGTTTTTTTCACAGATATGCGATGCGGCATCGACAGAAGTCTTCTCGATAAGATGGGAGAACTTATCAACAAGGCAGGCATCGGCGCGATTGATTTCAAGAAGAAATATACAGCGATAAAAATTCATTTCGGCGAACCGGGGAACCTGTCGTTCCTGCGGCCGAATTTCGCGAAGGTCGTCGCCGACAGGGTCAAATCCCTGGGCGGGATGCCCTTTCTCACCGACTGCAACACGCTTTATCCCGGAAGGCGCAACAACGCGCTCCTGCATATGGACGCGGCTTACGAAAACGGATACTCGCCGTTCTCCACGGGATGTCACGTCATCATCGGCGACGGACTCAAGGGCACCGACGACGTCGAAGTGCCGGTGAAAAACGGGAAATACGTGACATCGGCCATCATAGGGCGCGCGATAATGGACGCGGACGTATTCATTTCGCTCACGCACTTCAAGGGGCACGAAGGCGCCGGCTTCGGGGGAGCTATCAAAAATATCGGCATGGGATGCGGCAGCCGCGCCGGCAAGATGAAGATGCACTGCGACGGAAAACCCACGATCGACAAAGACCTGTGTGTCGGCTGCCGTAAGTGCGCGGCGTTCTGCGCGCGGGACGCTTTCAGCTACGCGAACGGCAAAGCCTCTATTGACCAGGGCAAATGCGTCGGCTGCGGGTTTTGCGTCGGTTCCTGCAACTTCCACGCGATCGAGAGCCCGTTCGATTCGAGCAACGACGTTCTCAACTGCAAGATGGTGGAGTACGCCAAGGCGGTGCTGGACGGCAGGCCGTCGTTCCACATCTCCGTGGTGAACCAGGTGTCGCCCTACTGCGACTGCCACAGCGAAAATGACGCGGCCGTGGTGCCGGATATCGGCATCTTCGCCAGCTTCGACCCGGTTGCGATAGACCATGCCTGCATAGACGCCGTGAACGCCGCGCCTCCCATAATGTCGAGCATAATGTCGGAGAGGAACGTCAGCGGAAAAGACCACTTCACCGACATTCACCCCACCACCGACTGGCGGCGGCAGATTGACCACGGAACCGCGATAGGCCTCGGCAGCGGCGATTACGAATTGATAACGGTGAAATAGGGGAAAAATCATTAAAGTGTGGTCAATTTAGACAAAGCAAAGATCGAATCCCAGTTACGGCGGAACTGAGCGGAGCCCGGCGGGCACTCGCGCTCAGTTTCCATTTCTCATGGCATTGATCGCTTCTTTTACCTGATCCCTGATCCACAGGCCGACTTCGGTCGTGCGGAGCAGTTCCCTGTCCTCCAGGACTTCGATAAGTTCCACAGTGGAAAGGGAGAATTCTTTGCCGTTTATTTTGTGGATGTATTGCCAGTTTATCTCGGGATGCCCCATGAAGAGCGCCATGACGGTCGCCGGCATGTCGCCCAGCGGGGGGCGGTCGATGCTGTCGCGGGCGAAAACCGCCTCGGTATGAGTGCCGGCGCCGACCTGCGAGCGCAGGATGAATTCGCCCCCGCACAGCTCCGCCGACTGTTTCAAAAAGGGAATGCCCATGCCGACCCTTCTCGTCGTGCGCGTCGTGGTGAAAGGGTCGGTCACCCGGCTCAGGAATTCGGGAGACATGCCGTGTCCGTTGTCCTCCACCGTCATCGAGAGCCTGTTGCCCGCCTCGTCCTCGTCAATCTCCACCGACACATCCGAAGCGCCGGCCGCTATGCTGTTTTCGGCTATATCCAGCACATGCTGGGATAGATCTTCTAGCACGTTTCGTCCCCCCGTCGTTCTTTATCTTCACCCTTTAGGCCCTTTACAAAAAACAGCCTTAATTATATCCGAATCGGCCGCGATAATTGTATCTTATGAAGCATAGTAGGGTATAATCATCGTAATGATGGGAGGTGTGGAGTTTGAATGTACCGGCTTGCGTCTGTATCCACGCGCATTTTTATCAGCCGCCGAGGGAGGACCCGTGGCTCGAGTCCACACTTGGGGATGCCGCCGCGGCCCCTTATCATGACTGGAACGAATGCGTGTACGAACAGTGCTACAAACCGAACATGGCCGCCCGGCTGCTCGACGGCGCAGGTCATATCGCCAGTATAAACAATAATTACAGACATATCAGCTTCAACATCGGCCCCACTCTCCACAGTTGGATAGCCTCACACGCTCCTTTGCTCGCCGAGGGTATACTGAAAGCCGACCGGGAGGCGTCGGGCGCGCTCGGCGCCGGGGGCGCCGCCGCTCAGGCGTACAATCACATGATAATGCCGCTCTCAAACGACAGGGATAAACGGACTCAGGTCAAGTGGGGCGTTGCCGATTTCGTGAGCAGATACGGGAGAAAACCCGAGGGCATGTGGCTCCCCGAGACGGCCGTCGATACCGCTTCGCTCGAAGCGCTCGCGGCGGAAGGGATAAAATTCACCGTCCTCGCTCCGCATCAGTGCGCCTCGGTACGTCCTCCCGGAGGAAATTGGGTTCGGACGCCAGGCGGCGAGGGACTCGACGTAACGAGGCCTTATTTCGCGACGCTCCCTTCGGGGCGGAAGATAACGCTCGTTTTCTATTACGGCAGCATCGCGCACGACATAGCTTTCGGAGGGCTTCTCAACAACGGCGACTTTTTCGCGGATTCGCTGCTGCGCAAACTGCCCCGCGACGACGAGCCGCGGATGCTGACCATAGCCACCGACGGGGAGTCATACGGGCACCATCACCATTTCGGCGAAATGGCCCTGGCCCGGGCGGCGCAAGTGCTGTACAACTCGTCGGACGTCGCGCTCACCAACATCGCCGCGTTTCTCAAGAGTTATCCCGCCCAATGGGAGTGCAAAATCTCCGAACGCACTTCATGGTCGTGCGCGCACGGTGTCGAGAGATGGCGAAGCGACTGCGGATGCCATACCGGAGGGGAACCGTGGTGGGACCAGTCATGGCGGAAACCGCTGCGCGACGCGCTCGACCGTATTCGCGACGCCATCGACGAAATATACGAGGCTCAGTTGAAACCTCTGTGCGACTCGCCGTGGGAACTTCGCGACGACGCCATAGAACTTTACCTCGACGATTTGACCGGACTGCCCGCCGACGCGGTGCGCGCCCGAAAACGCGCGTTTCTGGCCGCGAGATGCGGCGCCGACGCCGTGAACGACCGCCGCGTGATGACTTTGCTGGAAGCGCAGCGGATGCGCATGTTCATGTACACATCGTGCGGCTGGTTTTTCAACGACATCTCCGGCATCGAGACGAGGCAGATATTGGCTTTCGCCATAAGGGCCATCGAACATACGAGGGCGGTATCGGGCGCCGACCTCGAACCGGATTTTTTGAACGGCTTGAGGAGCGTGCGCGGCAACACCGATAAATTGAGAACCGGTCTCGACGTGGTGAGGAATACGGTGTTCCCGAACCGCAGGAACATTCGCGACATCGCCGCGATGGCATCGCTGATGAAAGCCGGACGGGACTTCTACACGTTCAAAATATCCCGCGACGTGAAGGTTTATCAGCGGGCGAACATTGAAATGGAGGTGACCGGGGAGGAAGTGCTCGACACCCGCACGTTGGAACAGTGGAGCGGCGGCGCCATGGTGATGGCGTCCGGCGGGCTCGACGATGTCTGCCGGCTGTCGGAGAAGGGCGTCCCGGATCGCTCTGAAGTGATCGAGACTTTTTGCGCGGGGGATATTTTTTCCGTCACCAGGTACGTCGAGCAAAATTTTGAATTGGGCCCATGGCGTTTCGCCGATCTCACCATGGACGACAAACGCAAAATAGCCTGCGAGCGCACCCGCAGCGCCGAGCGCGAACACGCCGAGTACGCCCGGACGATTCTCCATGAAAACCAGCGCATGCTGGTGCAGCTCAACCTCATGAAGGTGGAGTCCACCCCGTTTCTGGCGTCCGCCGGCAAACTCGTTTACTCGCGAAAAGTGGAGGAACTGCGCGACGGGGCGAAGTCGGTGCTGGACCTTCTGAGGCCCGGTTCGGAACTCGAGTCCCTGATGTCGGAGGCCAGCGGCATGGGGATTGATCCGTCGGTATCCGAATTGGCCCCTGGCATGGAACTCGCGTTTTATGATAATCTTGTCGGGGCCGGTGAACGAGATGATGAAAACGCCTTCGACGAATTGCTGAAATTTCTGCGAAGAGCCGCCGCACTCGGCATAACTATAGACGAGTGGAGGCTGCAGAACGCGGTGTGGGGCATGCTCGAAGAGCGCGCCTCGGCGCCCTCGAAGGCGCTTCTCGGGATTGCCGGCGAGTTGGGTTTCGCCCTCCCCGGCAGGTAAAAAGGCATAACCGTATTTAAAAAAAATTTTAACAAAGCGGAGGTCATGTAAAGATGTCGCTACTGACATACGGCGAGAACATCACCACATCTATGGTGAACACTTTCGAGCGCAACCCGATTTTCCGGAACGTGGCTTACTTCTCCATGGAAATCGGAATATCTCAGCACATTCCGACCTATTCGGGCGGCCTCGGAATACTGGCGGGCGATATCCTGAAGAGCGCCGCCGATCTTGGGGTTCCCGCCGTTGGGGTCACGATGCTCTATCGCAAGGGATATTTCAGGCAGGAACTGTCCGAGGACGGCGTGCAGACGGAGAAACCTTCCGAGTGGGAGCCGGAAAAACTTCTCACGAGGCTCGACAACAGGGTCTCCATAATACTCGAGGGCCGTCAGATACAGGTGCGCGCGTGGGGTTACACATACGTCGGGCATTCCGGCTATCCCCTTCCGATATATTTCCTCGACACGGACATAGAGGAGAACGCGCCGGCCGATCGCAGTCTGACCTGGGAGCTTTACGGAGGGGATAACCGTTACCGTCTCTGCCAGGAGATGATCCTCGGCGTGGCGGGATTGAGGCTGCTTCGCGACCTCGGCTACAACAACGTAAAGACGTTCCACCTGAACGAAGGGCACGCGGGTTTCATCTCGCTGGAACTCACGAGGGAACTCGGGTACGAGGATTTCGACAAGGTCCGCGAGGAGGTAATATTCACAACCCATACGCCGGTTCCGGCCGGGCACGACTATTTCCCGTACGATCTGATATCCGGAGTGGTGGATGAGAACAATGCCTCGCGGCTTCACAGGATGCTGGGAGGCAGCGGCGTATCGATGACCGATCTTGGCCTCAAGTTCAGCCGGTACGTGAACGGCGTCTCGAAGAAACACGCGGAGGTCAGCAGAAAGATGTTCGGCACCGAGAAGATAGATTACGTCACAAATGGAGTGCACTCCACCACTTGGACCTGTCCCGGTTTCGCCCGGCTTTACGACAAGTACATTCCCGCGTGGCGCAACGACCCGAGCCGCCTGATTCAGGCCCTTCAACTGCCCGACGAGGAAGTATGGAAGGCTCACCAGGCCGCCAAGATGCGCCTTTTTGCCCACGTGCTGGAGCAGACCGGCATCGAGTTCGACCCGGACGTGCTCACCATAGGTTTCGCGCGCAGGGCTGCCACTTACAAACGCGCCGACCTTCTTTTCACCGACGTCAAGAGGCTGCTCGATGTCGGCGCCGGGCATGTGCAGTTCATCTTCGCGGGTAAAGCGCATCCGCACGACCAGCCGGCCAAGGATATAATAAAGCACATCATCAATATATCGAAGGAAATAGGAGCGGCCACACCGACGGCCTTTCTTGAGAATTACAACATGGAACTCGCCCAAGTTCTCACCGCCGGCGTGGACGTATGGCTCAACACCCCGATACGCCCGAGGGAAGCGTCCGGCACGAGCGGCATGAAGTGCGTGCACAACGGCGTGATGAACTTCTCTGTACTCGACGGATGGTGGATAGAGGGATGGATCGAAAACGTGACCGGCTGGTCGATAGGCCCGAACCCGACCGAGGTCGGCCTGATAGAGTACGACGAAAAGCAGGACGCGATGGACCTTTACAATAAGCTGGAGCAAAAGATAATCCCCCTGTACTATAACGAGAGGGGCAAGTGGATATGGATGATGAAGGAAACCATAGCGCTTAACGCCAGTTATTTCAACACGCACAGGGTCGTCAAGGAGTATTGCGAGAAAGCCTACGGCACGGTGTTCCGCGGGCATTAGGAGGCAACGGCAGATGGATTCCAAAGACGCTCCCGTAAAGGTACTCAATGTCACGGTCGAGATGGCTCCCCTCGCCAAGCAGGGCGGTCTTGGGGACGTGTTGGGCGCTCTTCCAAAGGCGCTCAGGGGCAAATCCGCGGACGCCCGCGTTCTGCTCCCCGCCTTCCCGGGTGTGATGGAATGTGTGGAGCGCAAAGGCTACGAGTGTTCCGTCCTTCCGAGGGAAATTAACGTCGCGCTGAACTGGCGTGTGTATTCGGCGCGGGTGTATCTCGCGGAGGTGGAGGGCGTGCCGGTGTACATACTGGAGAACGCTGAGTTGTTCGACAACCCGGCCATATATCCGCAATCGCTTTCCGCCGCCTCGCTCATGCCGTTCGCGTTTCTCTCCCTGGCGGCGTTCGAGATACCGGCGGTAACGGGATGGAAGCCCGAGATTTTCCACGTTCATGACTGGTCGACCGCGATACTTCCCATAGCCCTCCGCTGGCACAGGCATTACAAAGTGTTCAGGTCCGATTACGACGTCGTGTTCACCATACACAACCTGGCCCATCAGGGGATAGTCGACCCGCCGCTGCTGACGTCGTGGGGCATAACGCGGGAGGCTTTCTCGATTGACGGCGTTGAGTACTACGGTCAGTCGAACATACTGAAGGGCGGCGCCATCGCCTCCGACGCGATAACGACCGTCAGCCCGCACTACTCCTGGGATATCCAGACTCCGGAGGGAGGTTTCGGGCTTCATGGAGTGTTCAGTGAGATGAAGGGGAAACTGAACGGCATCCTGAACGGCATCGACTACGACGTTTGGAGCCCAAAAAACGACCCGCTGATCCCCGCGCGTTACAGCTTGAGCGACATGTCGGGGAAAGCCGAGTGCAGAAAGCGCCTGATCGAGACCTGTCACTGGGAGGACGACGGCAAGCCCATAGTGGCGTTCGTCGGCAGACTGGTGCAGCAGAAGGGAATCGACATACTCTTTACCATGCTCGACTGGCTTATGGTGGATAACTGCCGCGCCGTGGTGATAGGTTCCGGGGTGCCGCAGTACGAGGACTGGGCGCAGCGATTTGTCCGGACTTACCCCGATTACTTCTGGTGCCGTATCGGTTTCGACGACGCGCTTGCTCATCTGGCGTATGCCGGCTCCGATATCACCGCCATGCCGTCGCTGTTCGAGCCCTGCGGACTCTCACAGCTCATAGGCATGTCGTACGGTTCCGTTCCGGTGGTACGGGGCACCGGCGGCCTCGCCGACACGGTGATTGACTTCGACGGCTCCCCCGACGGAACTGGTTTCGTGTTCAGCGACTACTCCACGGATGAACTGCTGAAAGCCATGTACAGGGCGATCAGTGCCTTCCGCGACAAAGACAGGTGGAACGCGCTCCTCAAAAACGCGATGTCGTCCGATTTTTCGTGGAACAAGTCGACACTGTCCTACATGGAACTTTATAACGGGCTGCGAAGCGGCGAGCTGCCTTCTTAGTCAGTTTCAAGTCAAGGCGTTTTTTTAAAAAAGCGGAGGGAGGAGAAAGAGATGATCCATGGAAGATATGGCAGAGTTCTTGCCATGGTTCTGGCTGGAGGAAAGGGCGAACGGCTGATGCCGCTGACCAAGTACAGGGCCAAACCTGCCGTGCCGTTCGCGGCAAAATACAGGATAGTGGATTTCGCGCTCTCAAACCTGGTAAACAGCGGTATCTACTCCATTTATTGCCTTACGCAGTTCAAGAGTCAATCGCTTCAGGAGCATATCACTCAGGGCTGGCAATTCGGCCCGGCGCTTCGCGGCAGAAGTTTTTTCGTAAATGTGGCGCCGGCCCAGATGTGGACTGATGAGCGCTGGTACGAAGGAACGGCTGACGCGATTTATCAGAACCTGCACCTCGTCACGATGTTCAACGCCGATTACGTCTGCATATTCGCCGCGGATCACATTTATAAGATGGACATCGACCAGATGCTTCGGTTTCACTATGACAACAAGGCCGACGTCACTGTTGCCGCGAACAGGGTTCCCGTCAGCGAGGCATCGCAGTTCGGATGCATATCGGCGGACGAGACGGGCGTGATAAACGGTTTCGTGGAGAAACCCAAAAACCCGCCCGAGGTGAAATCCAACCCCGGATTCAGCTACGTCTCGATGGGCAACTACATCTTCTCGCGAGAGATACTCGAAGAAGCGATACTGACCGACAGCAAAAACGAATCCAGCAGCCACGACTTCGGTACGGACCTCCTGCCGGCGCTCTACGGCAAATGCAAGGTGATGGCTTACGACTTTTCGATGAACGCGCTGCCGGGCAATGACCGTCCTTATTGGAAGGATGTCGGGTCGCTGAAGGCTTACTGGGAGGCGCACATGGATCTGCTTCAGCATCCGTCCGCGCTGACGCTCTACAACTCGCAGTGGCCGATACGCACGGTATCCTACTCCGATCCTCCCGGCTTCACATATCCTGCCAAGGGAATGAGCAGTTCCGTGGAGGGGTGCCTCAGGGCCGAGGCAAGCCAGGTCTTGGGCGCCGTGGTTCACCGTTGCGTCCTCTCGCGCCACTGCGTGATCAATCCCGGCGCCGTGCTGGAGGAGTGCATAATCGGCCAGGGTGTCGTGATAGGCGAGAACTGCAAGCTCCGCCGCGTCATAGTGGACTCGCACAACGTGATTCCGCCCAACACGGTCATCGGTTACAACTCCGAGAACGACACCGAGAAATATCACGTCGACGGGCCGTCCGGCATAGTGGTGGTGCAAATGCCGAAGATTCAACTGAGAAAGAACATGGAACTCGCCACCAGATTCGACGAGGAGATGTTCTCATCGTTCTGATTCAAATTTTGAAAAAAACATGACCGCGCCTTTTTACGCCTTGGACGCGGTCATGTTTTTTTCCCGATTTACGCCCTGATGGCCTCTTTCCCGCCCATGTATACCCGCAGGGGCGCGGGAATGGAGACGCTTCCGTCGGGTGTCAGATTATTTTCCAGAAACGCTATCAGCATACGCGGCGGCGCGGTGACGGTGTTGTTGAGGGTATGGGCGAAATAATTTGCCTTGTCCCCGCCGCGGACGCGGATTCCGAGCCTGCGGGCCTGAGCGTCGCCGAGATTGGAACAGCTTCCCACTTCGAAGTATTTCCGCTGGCGGGGCGACCACGCTTCCACGTCGACGCTCTTCACCTTGAGATCGGCGAGGTCTCCCGAGCAGCATTCGAGCGTCCTCACGGGTATGTCGAGCGAACGGAAGAAATCGACCGTGTTAGTGTAGAGCTTCACGAACCACGCGGGGCTGTCGTCCGGTTTGCAGACCACTATCATTTCCTGCTTCTCGAACTGGTGAATCCGGTACACGCCGCGCTCTTCTATGCCGTGCGCGCCCACTTCCTTGCGGAAGCATGGCGAATAGCTCGTCCATGTCTGGGGGAGGCTCTCTTCGTCCAGGATCGTGTCGATGAACTTGCCAATCATCGAGTGTTCGCTGGTGCCTATGAGATACAGATCCTCGCCCTCTATCTTGTACATCATGTTCTCCATCTCGGCGAAGCTCATGACGCCGCTCACCACGCTGCCGCGAATCATGAACGGGGGGATGCAGTAGGCAAAACCCCTGTCAATCATGAAGTCCCGCGCGTACGACAAAATGGCTGAGTGCAGGCGCGCGATGTCGCCGCAGAGATAGTAGAATCCGCTTCCGCTGGTCTTTCTCGCCGTGTCGAGATCAATTCCCCCGAAACTCTCCATGATATCGACGTGGTAGGGAATCTCGAAATCCGGCGCCACAGGCTCGCCGAAGCGCTCGACTTCGACATTCTCGCTGTCGTCACGCCCTATCGGCACTGACGGGTCGATGATGTTGGGTATCATCATCATCTTTTCCCGAACGAGTGCCCCCAGACGCTCCTCCAGAACTTCGAGGCCCGCGAGTTCCGCGGCCATTTCCTCGGACAGGGCTTTTTTGCTCTCGGCGCCGGCGGCGTCGCCGTGCGCCATCGCCGCGCCTATTTCCCTGCTCAGCGTGTTGCGGCCGCTCCGCAGGCCGTCGGCTTTCTTGCGCGCGTCGCGGTTCTGCCGGTCGAGTTCGATGATTTCGTCGACGAGCGGCATTTTGTGCTCCTGGAATTTTTTGCGTAAATTTTCCATTATTATTTCCGGGCTCTTGCGGAATAACCTGATGTCAAGCATAAACTCTCCCCCTGGTGATAAAGCGATTTGACGCCTGCGATCTTTCACGTTCCATTATAGCAATAACCGCGCGAATTGGCGCCGCGTTTTTTAACACGACGCCCTGCCCGCGCGGTATGATGTAAAAATCAGGCTGTATTGCCGCTCGTTCGAGTCAGCCCATGTGAGGGAAATTCACGTCTGCCGGAGGTGAATAGTTGTCCTTTATCGACCTGGGGTTGACCCACCTTATCAGGTTGAACGCGCTTCCCACTTTGTCGTTTGTACCCGACGCCCTGGAGCCTCCGAATGGCTGCTGTCCCACCAGGGAACCTGTCGTCTTGTCGTTGATGTAGAAGTTGCCGGCGGCGTATTTGAACGCCTCTGTCGCCTTTACGACGGCCTCCTTGTCCTTGGCGAAGAACGAGCCTGTCAATCCGTACGCGGACGTTTCGTCGCACAGTTTCAGCGTCTCGTCGAACTTGGCGTCGTCGTAGACGTACACGCTCATCACCGGACCGAACAACTCGGTCTCCATTGTGACGTATTTGGGGTCTTTGCAGAGAATGACGGTGGGTTCGATGAAGTATCCTTTGGTTTTATCGCTCCCTCCGCCGATTATCACTTCGGCGTCTGAGGATTGTTTAGCGGCTTCGATGTATGACGTGATTGAATCGAACGATTTTTCGTCTATCACCGCGCCGACGAGCGTTTTGGGGTCGGCGGGATCAGACGCGCGGATATTGCCGACCCGTTCCTTTATTTTTCGGAGCATCTCGGGCCAAATTGATTCGGGGATATAACAGCGCGACGAAGCGGAGCATTTCTGCCCCTGATATTCGAAAGCCCCGAGTACGATGGCGGTCGAGAGCTGGTCCGTGTCCGCGGAACTGTGGGCGAAGATGAAATCCTTGCCCCCGGTCTCGCCTACGATGCGGGGGTACGAGCGGTATTTGTGGAGGTTGTCGGATATCTGCCGCCACAAGGCGTTGAAAGTCTCGTTCGAGCCGGTGAAATGCAGTCCGGCGAAGTATTCGTGACCAAGAACGACGCCGCTGATGACGTCTCCGCCGCCGGGGACGAAGTTTATCACGCCGTCGGGCAGTCCCGCCTCTTTGTATATTTTCATCAGGTAGTAGCTGGACAGCACCGAGGTGGTCGCCGGTTTCCAGACGGTGACATTGCCCAGCACCGCCGGCGCCATGTTGAGGTTGCAGGCAATGGCCGTGAAATTGAACGGAGTGACGGCGTATACGAAACCTTCCAGCGGGCGCAATTCGATCCTGTTGAACGTTTTGTACGACTGAGCGGGCCGCATGAAGCTGAAAAGCCCCGCCGCGTTGTAACAGTTGAACCTCAGAAAATCGCACACCTCGCACGCGGCGTCGATCTCCGCCTGCCAGAAATTTTTGCTCTGTCCGAGGATGGTGGCCGCGTTCAACAGGTCCCTGTATTTCGTGCTGATCAGCTCCGCCGCCTTGAGCGATATCGACGCCCTGTCGTCCCACGGCATCGCGGCCCATTTGGCGCGCGCGCCGAGAGCCGCCTCGATTGCCATGGCGACATCTTCCTTCCGCGCTTTGTGAAAAACTCCCAGCGTATGGCCGTGATCGTGAGGCATTACGACTCTGCCGGTATTGCCGGTCTTTATCTCTTTGCCGCCGATGATGAGGGGGATTTCGACCTCGATAGAGCTTTGTCTTCGTATCTCGGCGATAAGGGATTCCGCTTCGGGAGTGCCGGGCGTATAGTCCCTGGTCGGTTCGTTCTGGGGTCTTTCGAGTTTGAAAATGGCGTTATTCAAATCAGACATCTCCTTTTAATAAATGCAACTTAGTTGCGTTTATCAAAATTATATCACAGACGCGCAAAGATATCGAGAGAAGTTTCGTATTCACTATTCACTCCCTTCAGACCCTTGATTTCCAATTGATATAAAAAACGGTTTTTCTGATAGAATATCATTATGATTGACGATGACGCGGCGGTGAAAGAATTCGGGACATTGCTCGGGATAATGCGGAAACTGCGCGCTCCTGGGGGGTGTCCGTGGGACGCGGAACAGACCATGTCCAGTCTGAGGCGTTATATATTGGAGGAAGCGCACGAACTCGTGGAGGCCATCGACGGGGGCAATACCGGGGACATCGCCGAAGAATGCGGCGACCTGCTGCTTCAGGTGGTTTTTGTGTCTCAGATAGCTTCCGAAGCCGGCATGTTCGATATGAAAGACGTCTGCCGGGCGATCTGCGATAAACTCGCGCGTCGCCATCCGCACGTGTTCGGCGATGTGTCGGTGCGCGACGCGGACGATGTCAGCCGTAACTGGGAGATTATAAAGTCCGGCGAGAGGCGGGCCCGCGGCGCCGACGACTCCGCGATGGCTGGTATCCCCAAGGGGCTTCCCGCTTTGCCGCGCGCGCTTCGGATATCCGAGCGCGCCGCGAAAAAGGGTTTCGACTGGCGTTTCGGAGACGTGGACGCGGTGCGCGCGAAAGTCCTGGAGGAGTTGGACGAACTGAGGGCGGAGATAGCTGGCGGCGGCGCGGAAACCGTCCGCGAGGAACTTGGCGACGCGTTCTTCGCGCTCGCCAATATGTCGCGGCATTTGGGAATGGACCCGGAAGAGGCGCTTCAGGTGGCGAACGAGAAATTTATCGGGCGTTTCCGTGCCGTCGAAAAGCTGGCCGCGGATGAGAATTTGCGGATGGAAGAAGCGCCGCTGGACAAGCTCGAAGCCCTTTGGCGGTCCGCGAAAGATATCGAGCGCAACAGAGGGACAGAACCCTCGGGGAGGTAATGTACATGGCTACGGCTGCGGAAAAAATAGCGGAAGTTCTGGAGAATAACGTTCGTCCCATCATAGAGTCGCACGGCGGCGGAATAGAATTTATGGGTTTCGACGAGACGAGCGGCGTCCTCAAGGTGGGGCTGTACGGAGTCTGCAACGGGTGCCCCGGAGCCGCCGCCACTTTGCGCAACTTGGTGGAGGGCGTCGTTCAGCGTTACGTTCCCGAAGTCAAGGAGGTAGTGCGGGCCTGAAGCCGTGAACGCCACTAAAACCGTGACAGTGTCGTCGGAGGACGTGATGTCGCGGCTGTTGGGAGCGCGCGACGAGGTCCTCTCGATGGTGGAGGAACGGTTCGGCTTGAAACTCGCGGCGCGGGGCACCGATATCCATATCCCGGACGACGGTTCCGGTCTGGCTGATGATATCGCGGATGTCCTGAGTCAGTTCGCGGAGATGAGCGCACGGGGGATTCGTCCCTCGGGCCCCGAGATGAAGCGGGCACTCGATACGGTAGCGGAGGGCGGCGGCATGCCCGATATGGTGTCCCGCGCGGAGCGTACGGTCTGCGTCACGAACAGGGGCCAGCAGGTGCGCCCTTACACGCAGGGGCAGTTGGAGTACGTCGAGGCCATGGAGTGCAACGACGTGGTTTTCGCTATAGGGCCGGCCGGCACGGGAAAGACGTATCTCGCCGTAGCCGCGGCGGTGGCCGCCCTGAAAGCGTCGCGCATAAACAGGATAGTCCTGGTGAGACCGGTGGTCGAAGCGGGAGAGCGCCTGGGCTATCTTCCGGGCGATCTCATGGAGAAGGTGGAGCCTTATATCAGACCGCTTTTCGACGCTTTTTACGACCTGCTTCCGCCGGAACGTTTCAACCGTTACATGGAAAAGGGGATCATCGAGATAGCGCCTCTCGCTTACATGAGGGGGCGAACGCTGAACGGCGGTTTTATAATTCTGGACGAGGCGCAGAACACCACGCGCGAACAGATGAAGATGTTTTTGACGCGCCTCGGGCTCGGCTCAAAGGCGGTTATAACGGGTGACATAACGCAGGTGGACCTCCCCGTAAACAAGGAGTCCGGGCTTCGTGCCGTGCGTGATATATTGGAGGGAGTCGCCGGGGTCGCGTTTTGTTTCCTCTCCAATCATGACGTGGTGAGGAATGATATAGTCCAGAGGATTGTCAGGGCTTACGAGGAGTACGAAAAAGATGGCCGGAGGCCGCAGGCGCTCGTATCGTAGGTGGTTGAGTTTTTTATCGCGCAGGGAACAGGCGCGGGACGGTAATACCGCGTTCCTCGTCGCGTTGCGTGTCGTCCTTGTTGTAGCCGCCGCGGCTATAGTGATGCTGCGCTGGTATTTTATTGACGCGCGCTACGGTTACAGGGTGGGGCGCGCGTCGCCTCGAACGTACCTCGCCAGGGTATCGGCCCGTTTTGTCGACCAGGCGACCACAAGCGAGATTCGCAATATGGCGGCGGACCAGATAGTGGAAGTGCGCGTGCGGAACAACGGCGCCACCCACCTCGTGACGTCGCGGATATCGGCCCTCAAAAATGCCGGCGACCTGAGTTTCGCTCCCGAGAAACTCGAGGAAATAGTGAACGCGATGTCCGACGACGCGAGAAAACGTGTCATCGGCGCCGCGGTCGACATAAGCGAGAAGAACTACGACAAGTCCGTCACCCGCTCGGAACAGACGGCCGTGATATGGGATCACCTCAAGAATGCCGATATGCCTCAAGCCGAAAAAAATGTCGCGTTTCAGCTCATCGACACGCTGCTGATACCCACCGTCGTCGGCGACGAGGAGATGGCGAACCGCCTGCGGAATGACGTGCTGTCCCATATTCCGGCGATGACGCGTGAAATACGCGTCGGCGAGCCTCTCATACTCGAAAATCAGGTGGTGACGCCTGAAATAGCGTCCTTGCTGAGGAGGAGCGGATACCCCGATGCCACGATTCCGTGGAGACATCTCGCTTTCGTCATCATCATCACCATAGCCTGGTCGTTCTGGGAGACGTGGCTCGGGCGGCGTCAGGAATCGCCGTCATCCCGCCGCGAATGGATTTACATAGTGGTGCTGCTCATATTCTGCTGGACGACGCAGACCGTGCCATCGCGGTGGGAGTACGACTCGCTCGCGATTCTGGCGCTCGCGGGATGGATATTTCTTACCCTGCCCCCCATGTTCGCGTTCCACCTCGTGCTGGGCGGAGGACTGATAGGATATATCCTCGCGTTTCCCGGGTTCACGTCGATGATCGCCGTGGGCTGTATCATCTGCGCCGTCGCCGCCGGCGCGGCTTTTGTGGTGATCCAGGAGGCGTCCAGCAGGATAAAGATATGGGCGAACCTGTTTTCGCTGGGGCTTTATATCACGCTGACGTCGTCCTTCGTGCGCTGGGGCTTCGGCTTGCCCATATCGGCGAGGATCGTGATAATCAACCTCGGCCTTGGGGCGTTTTGGAGCAGTGTCGTCGTCGCGGTCATCCCGCTTTGGGAATATATTTTCGACATCATTTCGCCGCTGCGCCTGCTGGAAATGAGCCACCCGTCGCAGCCGCTCCTGAAGCGGCTTCAGCTTGAGGCTCCGGGGACTTATCATCACACGGTCTCCGTTGGCACGCTGGCCGAGGCGGTGGCCGACCGGATGAGGATGAACGGATTGCTCGTAAAAACGGGCGCTTTCTATCACGACATCGGCAAGCTGAAGCGGCCGCATTATTTTGTCGAAAACCAGTCATTCGGGGATAACATACACGACAGGCTGGCTCCGGGAGACTCCGCGCGCATGATATTGAGCCACGTCCCCGACGGGCTAAAGCTGGCCGACGATTATAAACTTCCCCACAGGATGAAGGATTTCATATCCGAACATCACGGCAGGACTTTCCTTGGTTATTTTTATCAGAAAGCCGTCGATGCCGACAAAGAGGCGGGGGGAGACGGGAGTGGCATCGACCGCGCCGACTTCACATATCAGGGACCGACGCCGCAGAGCACGGAAACCGCGTTGCTGATGCTCGCCGATTCCACCGACGCGGCGCTGAAAGGGCTGAAAAATCCCCTCGAAGGGCGGGCCGACCTCGAAAAACTCGTGAACGACGTGATCAACTCCAAGATAATGAGCGGACAGTTTGTGGACGTCGACTTCACGCTGAAGGACATCAACGCGATAAAAAACGCCATGGTCGACGCCCTCATGTCCATGTACCACACGAGGGAGATAAAACCGCTGAAGACGGAAGAAAAAAGTAATCCCACCCCAACAGTGCCGCCCGCTCAGGAAAACGCCTTACCGGAACCAAATGGCGCCGCGCGCGCCGACAAGAAGACATGAAGCTGGAGTTAGCATTGGCCAAAGACGCGGACGGAGATTTCCCCTTACCGCGAGATATCGTGGAGGAAGAAATCGGTTTCGCCCTATCGCCCCTTCTTGAAGGCTATGAAATCGTCATCGTGGTGCTTTCGTGCGTCTCGGAGGACGAGATGAAACGCCTCAATTTCCGTTACAGGAATATCGACGAACCCACGGACGTGCTGTCGTTCCCCATGTGGGAAGAGGGAGGCGAGTTCCGCCCCCCTGAGGGGTGGCATTCGCTTCCGCTCGGAGACGTGGTGATATCGCCCAGCTTCGTGCGCCGGGGCGCGGAGGAAGCAAATATAGGCTATAATAATGAAATAGCGCGAATGGTCGTCCACGGAGCACTGCATCTCGTCGGTTTCGATCACGGGGACGACGACGGCGCGGCCGCTATGTTGGACTTGCAGGAACGCACGGTCGTCCGTATATTTTCGCGCGTGGATTCAAGGGAGGATTGATGTCGGAGTGGATTCCGAGTTAGCAGGCAGTCTTGGCCTGCTGCTGTTGTTTTTAATTTTTTCGTTTTTTTTCAGCGCGACCGAGACCGCGATAACGGCGGCTGGAAAAGTGAAACTGAAAGTGATGGAAAACGCTCATCCCGAGCGTAAAAAAGGTTTCTCGTGGCTTGCGTCGAACGTGCAGCGCGCCCTTTCGATGACGCTTGTGGGCAACAACGTGGTGAATATAGCGGCAAGTTCCGTAGCGACGGTCATGTTCACAAAGATTTCAGGCTCCCAGAAGGGCCCGTTAATCGCTATCGTTGTGATGGCGACCGTGGTAGTGATATTCTGCGAGATACTTCCTAAAAACATAGCGATAGCGCACAGGGAATTCATCGTATATCATTCGCTCCCCCCGCTCAGGTTTTTCAGCGTGATTTTGAGCCCGGTCATTTTCGTGGTGCAGCATTGTGTCCGGTTCATCGGGCGGATGTTCGGCCTCAAGCTCGACACGTACAACTCCTTCGTGACGCGAGAGGATTTCGAGGTAATAGTCAACGAGAGCGGGGAGTCGGGCGCCATTGAGGAGGACGAACGCAAGATGATAAGCGGCGTCATAGCTTTCGAGGAGACGCGTGTGTCCGAGATAATGGTGCCGCGCACCGACATGACGGCGTTTTCGTCCGACACCGCGGTCGAGAAAGCCTCCGGCGTCTTTGTCGAGAGCGGACATTCGCGCGTCCCCGTGTACGAAAAGGAACTCGACAAAATTATCGGGGTTCTTTACGCGAAAGACCTTCTCGACCCGCTCTCGAAGGGCGATTTGACCGTGGACATATCCACGGTGACGCGCAAACCGCTCTTTATCCCCGAGACGATAAAGACCGACGAGGCCTTCGAACTCATGAAAAAATCGAAGACACATATCGCGATAGTGGTCGACGAGTACGGCGGCACCGCCGGCCTGATCACGCTGGAGGATCTTCTGGAGGAGATAGTCGGTGACATACAGGACGAATACGACGACGAGACGCCGGACGTCCTGGAAGAGCGCGAGGGCGTCTACCTCGTGCAGGGTTACGTCAACCTCGACGAGTTGTCGGAGTTACTGGGATATCCGTTCGAGTTCGAGGACGTCGACACGGTGGCCGGAATGCTGCTCTCCATAAAGGGCAATTTCCCCGAGCAGGGCGAGTCCGTGCGTTACGGGCCGTGGAAGATAACCGCCGTGGAAGTCGCGGAGCACAGAATTTTGCAGGCCCGCGTGGAACGGGCCGCAAACGAGGAAATTTCCGGCGAGCATGATGCGTGAGATACCGGTTTACAGGGCGGGATACGTGACACTGATAGGCCCTCCCAACGCGGGAAAATCGTCCATAATAAACGCCCTGCTCGGCGAGAAGGTCGCCGCCGTGTCGGACAAGCCGCAGACCACCAGAAACGCGGTACGGTGCGTGCTCACCACTGACGCGTATCAGATAGTCGTCGTGGATACGCCCGGCGTGCACGAGCCGAGATATGTCTTCGGCGAGTTCATGGCGCGTGAGATAGAAAAAGCGCTCGGCACCGTGGATGCCGTGTGCCTCGTTGCCGACATCACAAAGCCGCTTGACGGTTCGGTCCGCGAGATATCCGCGCGCGTCGCGCGTTCCGGCGTGCCGCTCGTCCTCGCGGCAAATAAAATCGACAAGCTGCGCGACAAGGAAGATTTCTGGAAATACCTCGAGACGTTTCAGGCGCGGTTGAAGCCATCGTCGGTGGTGCCTGTCTCCGCGCTCAAAGGCACGAACATCAGCGAACTCGGGGATGAATTGGCGAAATATCTTCCCGAGGGAGGCGCGATATACGACGGCGACGTGTTGATGGACGCCACCGAGCGCTTTCTTGCCGCCGAGATTATAAGGGAGCGCGTGTTCGAGGCGGTCGAACAGGAAGTTCCGCACAGCACGGCCGTCAACGTGGAGGAATTCAGGAGCCCCGACGAATATCCCGGCATGAAACGCGCGTCGATAAGGGCCGATATCATTGTCGAGCGTCCGGGGCAGAAGGGCATACTCATCGGGCAGGGCGGCAGGGTGCTCAAAAAGATCAAAGCCGAGGCGAAGCGCGAGATGGAGCGTCGTTTTGGCTGGCCGGTCACGCTTGATCTGTGGGTGAAAGTCAGGCCGGGGTGGAGAAAATCGAACGAGGGAATCCGGACGGCGGGCTACGCGCGGTAGCCCCTTTCCCTGATGACCGCCTGCCTCACGGTGACCACAGGGCGGACGGCGTGGTGCTGCTGAGGCGCGAGGAGTCTCCGAAGTCGGGCCGCTGTATGATATTCCTGCGCGGCATAGGCGTCGTTTGGGCCGCGGCTCCCGGAGGAGGAGGACGTTTCAGGGGCGGTATAGAGCCCTTCACATGGGGAAATTTTCTCCTGTACCAGAGTCCGAGGTCGTTATATCTCAAAAACGTCGAGATAATCGAGGATTTTTTTTCGGTCCGCCGGTCCGCCCCCGCGCTCATGTGCGCCGCCCGGTGGCACAAGGAGCTGTCGAGGCGCCTGATGCCCGGCCACGAGGAAGACGCTCTGATCTCGCTCTTCTGGGGAAGCATGAAAAACCTGTCGCGCAATTTAAGCCCATTGCTGCTCGACATCCGATTCGCCTGGAGGTGGGCGAACCTGTGGGGTGTCGCCCCTTCGCTTGATCAATGCCCCGAGTGCGGTTCGCCGCTCGCCTCCGCGGATCGGGACTCGATACCGGCAAGCCCCGCCGGTTTTCTCTGCGAGACCTGCGCGCGGAGCGCACGCCCGCGACGCGCAGGCCCGCCCAATGCCGGAGCCCCGGCGTCTGTCACGCGGGACGCCTTCGGCATAATCCGCGCATCGTCATGTGATTCCGCCAAAAATTTCGTCCGCGGCGAGGCGGCGAACCGCGCGATTGTTTCAAACTCAAAACCGCTCGAAAAAGAGCTGAGGGAAACGGCGCGCTGGTTTTATTCGTTCCTATCGTAAAATTTTTAAATTAGGAGATGTTGTCGTTGAAACTCAAAATTTCGAAAAGAGCTGAAAAGATCAAACCTTCGGCCACGCTCGCCATTTCGGCGATGGCACGCGAGATGACATCGGCGGGACGATCGGTCCTGTCGTTCTCGGCCGGCGAGCCCGACTTCAGGACGCCCGCGTGCGCCGCGCGCGCGGCGGCCGACGCGATGGCGCGCGGGGAAACACACTACACCGCCACCTCCGGCATTCCTGAACTCAAAGCCGCGATCGCCGGATACTATAAGAATCGTTTCTGCCTCGATTACGCGCCGTCCGATATTATCGTGTCGGCGGGGGCCAAAGCGTCGCTTTTCGAGGCGATATCGGTGCTGGTCGACGAAGGCGACGAGGTGCTGCTGCCCAAGCCCGCCTGGGTCAGCTACGTCGAGCAGGTGGAGTTGGCTGGCGGAACGGCGAAAACCGTCGACACCGCGGACACCGGTTTCGTCCCCACCAAGGAGAGTGTGCTCGCCGCTCTGTCGGACAAGACGGTTGGGATCATCGTCAACACGCCCCACAATCCGACAGGAGCCGTTTATGGCGAAAATGCCGTGCTCGCCCTGGCCGATATAGCTAGGGAGCGCGGTCTGTGGGTGATATTCGACGAGATTTACGAGCGCCTTGTATACGGCGGCGCTCGGCATGTCAACATCGTTCAGGCCGCGCCCGACATCCGCGACAGGGTGATACTGATAAACGGCGTGAGCAAGGCCTTCAGCATGACGGGCTGGAGAATCGGCTGTGCGCTCGGGCCCAAAGACATAATAAAGAAAATGGATGATATCCAGAGCCAGATAGCGAGCAGCCCGTCGTCGATCTCCCAGTGGGCTTCGGTGGGGGCATACGCCGGCGCCGACGGCGAGACCGAGGCGCACCGCGCCGAGTTCGAGCGCCGCAGGGATATCCTGCTCGGCATCCTGGACGGTATAGAAGGGCTTAAAGTCACGCGCCCCGACGGGGCGTTTTACGCCTTCCTCGACGTGAGAGGCACGAAAATACCCGACGACATGGAGTTCTGCCGCCGTATTCTGGAGGAAAAAAACGTGGCCCTGGTTCCGGGCGCCGCGTTCCTCGCCCCCGGTTTCGTCCGCATGTCGTACGCCTGTTCGGAGGAGAACATAAAGGCCGGGGCGGCGCGTATCAGGGAGTTCATCAGAGGGCTCGAGTAAATACGTATCTTTGCAAATAAATTAATTATTCCTGGGGAGGAAACAACATGAACAAGCTACTCGATCCGGTAACGCAGACCAACGAGGCGCTCGGGCGCAAGATATGCGGCGCGCTTCTGGCGAACGGCTACAAGACCGCGGAGTATGCCCGGGACGCGTCGGGC
>JAISXR010000106.1 GCA_031270375.1 Synergistaceae bacterium
TGAACATATCCACGACCGCCGTGAGAAAGGCCCATTTTTTGTCCAACACGCGTGAAACGTTTGTCGCGCCTATATTTCCGGAACCGAATTTTCGAATATCTTCACCTTTGAGCATCCTCGCGAGCAGATAGCCTGTCGGGCATGAACCCAACAGATACCCGAGAGTCGCCCACGGAATAAAATGCTCGAGCGTTTCCACCATCACTTGCGCCTCCATTTGCCCAATATTATATGATATTTAAAGAAATCTTGGGAGATATTTCGGTGATAGAAACGAAAAAACGGGGGGCTCGAAACTGCCCCCGCGTTTTAATTTGTTTTTTGCCCTCAAAAGCCTTTCGCGTACACCGGTTCCGCCTCGAGAGGAGTGTGAGCCGCTCGTATCCGGTTACCCTTCGTGTAGACAAGCGCTCCGTACACGAAGGCAAATATGACGCCCAGCGCGTAAGCGATATTCATCGGCAGATTGAAACCGATAGCCGCGTTGCATATGAAGGTGAACGTTATGAACGCGTACCACATGCCGGGGATCAGCGACATGAAAGCGGCCGTCCGGAGACCTTTGCCCAGCAGATATATCGAGATTATCCCGAAAGCGAATATGGATATCGTCTGGTTGCTCCAGGCGAAATACCTCCATAGCACGTTAAAACCGCCTGGAGACGACTTCGCCCAGTAAAGTATCGCGGCGACGAGCGCGAACACGGGCAGGCAGATGTAAAGCCTGTTGCGCGTGGGTTTCTGGTCGAGGTGTATGTAGTCGGCGATCATGAGACGAAGCGAGCGGAGAGCCGTGTCTCCCGAAGTTATCGGAAGGACGATGACGCCCAGAATCGCTATCATGCCGCCCACGTTGCCAAGCATATCGCGCGCCACAGTCCCGATCACGAGCGCGGGGGCTTTGAGAAGCATATCGAATTGCCCCGGAAACGCGTCCGAGACGACAATTCCCTTGTTGACGGCCCCTATAGCCGCCGCCGCCCATATCATCGCGATGAATCCCTCGAGCACCATCATGTTGAAGAATGTCATCCGCCCCTGTTTTTCGTTGGTGACGTTGCGCGAGATGATGGCCGTCTGCGTTGAATGGAAACCCGACACTATTCCGCACGCCACAGTGATGAAAAACATCGGGATGAGCCTCTGGCCGGCGGGATGCCCCACTCTCAGCGATTCCATGGTGAATTCGGGAAGGTTATATCCCTTCAGGAAAATCCCTCCGAATACGCCGACCGCCGAGAACAGCAGTATAGCCCCGAAGATCGGGTAGATGCGCCCGATGAGTTTATCTATGGGGAACATAGTGGCCATGATGTAATAGATGAAAATTGCCCCATACACGACCCACGTCGAAGGATCCGACGCCGCGCCGGAAAGTTTGAACACCTGTACCGCCGCGATATCTCCGGGGGTGTAGATGAATACCGCGCCAACGAGAAGCATGAGCAGACATACGAAAACATTGTAAAGGTTGTAAACGGGCACGTTGGTGTATTTCTTGACAAGATCGGGCATCTGCATTCCGTTGTTGCGTATCGCGAGCATCCCCGAGAAATAATCGTGCAGAGAACCTCCCAGAATGTTTCCTATCGGTATTAAAATGAAAGCTATGGGGCCGAACAATATGCCCTGAATGGGACCCAGAATCGGGCCGGTGCCCGCGATATTGAGCAGGTTGATGAGACTGTTCTTCCAGGTCTTCATCGGAACGTAATCGACGCCGTCCTCTTTGGTGAAAGCCGGAGTTTTTCTGTCATCCGGCTTGATCACGTTCTCGCATATCTTTCCATACACTGCCGCGCCGGCGAAAAGTATGACGAGCCCTATCAAAAAAGTAGTCACGAATATACTCCCCCTTCAAATTGTGAGTTGAAAAAACAAAACGCTACGCACATTCAAATTAAGCGACCTTTTTACGACCACCTCTTTTCATCAGGGAACCGTCATCGAGCCGGACGCGCTTCCCATGATCACGCAAAAGGCTTCGACCTTTATCACTGAACCCTGCGGCGAAGCGCCTATATCGAAGGTATCCGACAAACCGTCCGCGCCCGACTGAGACGTGTAATCCTTCGAGATCACTATGTTGTTGTCCCTGTATATCGTTATCCTGTAAATATAATGTTTGTCGGGGTTATCGACAGAATGGCTTACGTTTACCGTGAGAACTCCGCCATTCAGAGAGAGCGACACATTTTTCGGCGGATGCGAAAAAGCTGTATCTGAAAATACCATGATCGTCAAAAACACGATCAATATCCCCGCGCTTCGCCGTTTCACACCTTCCATTCCGTGCACCTCCACTCAAGCGACACTAGGTCAGTCTCCGTTCAATCCAAAATCTGCGGTTGCTTTCAAAAAAATCGTAATTTCGGTATTTTCGAGTTATTATACTACACCGCCCCCGATATATAGTCAATATCCGCAGTAAGTGCCCTGTCAGCGGTATGCGCTGACATAACCGTAGCCTGAGACGGAAATAGCCCAGCCGGTGCGCGTTTTCCGATCGTCTTCGTAGTAAACGATTATACTGATCGCCGGAGTGAGGGTTTGATATCTATGGCTGTAATTGCTGAAAACGCCGGTTGCGTTGCCGGCGGTTTTGAAAGTCACGTTTTCGGCATTCCAGAATTCCTGTTCGCCGGTTGTTTTCCACTTCACGATCATCCAGGATTCGGCTTTATTGGCCGATACCATAAGCGTGAAATCGGATTTACTCCAAAGCGCCCGCGTAATGACGCTCCGCAGCCACGCTGCCGCATTCTCGACCTCGCCTTCCACGCGAAAATCGGATTTTTTATCGGAGTAACGTTTTATCATTGAAGTACCTGTGACGAAAGTCGTGGACAGGACAAAAGCGAAAAGTGCAATGACTGTCATCAACTCCACGAGTGAAAAGGCATGTTTTTTACATGCCGGTTCCATGTTTTCCCGCTCCTTCGAGAAGCCAAAGCTGAAATTGGTTGTTTTTCCGATAAACCTTGCCCTCCGGATTGACGAATGCGTGTTTCGTCCAACCCTCGGCCAACAATTCGTCTTCGACCTTGACCCTGTATTCGAACATGATGCTGTGCGGCTTGATTTGTTCCGCCGGAGCGCGGCAACACAGAGTCACGACGTCGTCGTATTTGGCGGGAGAGCGGTATTTGCAGTACGATTCGACCACCGGAAGATAATATCCCTGCGCCTCCCATTCACGGTAAGTTTTCCCAAGATTTCTGCAATACTCGGTGCGCGCCATCTCGAACCAGACGAGATAATTCGCGTTGTAAACTATGCCCATTTTGTCGGTTTCGCTGTATCTCACCCTCAAGACGCAAACCTGAACGAAAGAATCGGCGTCGTTTGCCACTTGATCGAACCTCCAGTCCCCGGGTTGTCATTTTCCCGAACCCAAGTATAATATCATATAAGGAGGGCTGGCCGAGTGGTCTAAGGCGGTTGATTTGAAATCAATTGTGGGCACCCCCACCGCAGGTTCGAATCCTGCGCTCTCCGCCAAAATTTATACTCCGTCCGCCATTACTCCGGCCTCGTGAACGATACTATCAAAAAGAGCCACGTCCGCCGTCTCCCGGGCGAAGTCCGCCGCGCCGTGCATGGCTATTCCCATATCCGCGGCGGCCAGAGCCGGCGAGTCGTTGATTCCGTCGCCGACCATGATGATCCGTCCCTCGCTTTTGAGTTCTTTGACTATCCTAGCCTTGTCCTCCGGGAGAAGCTCGGCGCGAACTTCGCCGATGCCTACGCGGCGCGCGATGCTGTCCCCGACGCGGGCGTTGTCGCCCGTCAGCATCACGATCCTCGAAATGCCCTCCTGCCGCAGATGCTTTATGACGTCGCGCGCATCCTCTCTCAGCGGGTCCTCGACGCACAAAATTCCCGCGAGGTTTTTTCCCGCAGCCAAAAGCAGCACCGAATAGCGCTCCGCTTCGCGGTCTAGAATTTCACGCTGTCCGGCGGTGCAGGGGACGCCATACAGGCGCCGTTCAATTCGTCGCACAGTATCTTGATTTTACCCATGCTATCGAAGATTTTATCCGCCGTCGCCGCTACGGCTTCGGAAGACGAGTCTATTGGAACCGCCATTTTTCTCGC